>NZ_JBFRSD010001323.1:0-250 GCF_041473395.1 Vibrio sp. 10N.222.55.C6 | reverse complement strand
GAGTTGGCGTAGTAGATACCAACCTTACTGTTGATCTCGACTACACTGGCAGAGTTACTGTTTAGGTTAGTAACATCAACTTGTTGATAATCGTTATAAGCATACAGCTCAATACCATTATTATTAAGCATGTCGTTTGTTGAAAACGACTTCACTTGACCTTCAGCTTGAGTTGATTGGTAGCTATAGCTGCCGTCTTGATTAAACGTAGCAATAGCCGTACCTGTGTCAATGACGATCTCACCGTTAT
>NZ_JBFRSD010001322.1:0-309 GCF_041473395.1 Vibrio sp. 10N.222.55.C6 | reverse complement strand
AGCATCGTATACCAAACAAAATATTGATACTGTTTTTGTTTGTGTATTTTTTATCAATGTTTAACCGCAATTACACTTTTGATGCTTTCTTAATGTCCTTCGTTGGATTCGCGGTGTTTTTTTGTTTTGGATTACTCTTATATTTTGTAAGAGCTATGTCTGCAGGAGATGTGAAGCTATTAGGTATCGTGGGGATGTATCTTGGGTGGGGACAATTACTTGATGCGTCGTACTTTATCCTACTTTCTTCTGGAGTGATCGGGACTTTCTACTTGCTATATAACTTTTCCAACTCGAACAGTCTGAGTA
>NZ_JBFRSD010001321.1:0-213 GCF_041473395.1 Vibrio sp. 10N.222.55.C6 | reverse complement strand
GCTTGATGGTCAACCTCAAGTTGCGTGGCAAGAGCTGCAAATCGCACTCGATCAACAAACACTCAATAGTGAGCTTTGGCTGCCAATCAAACAAGAGATATTAAGCCAGACTCAATGTGGAACCTCACTAAAACAAAGTGCTGAGCCAAAACACCACATTCAAGTCAGCTTCATTCGACGCTATGGCCTGTCGTCGCACGGTTATCAAATCAA
>NZ_JBFRSD010001320.1:0-251 GCF_041473395.1 Vibrio sp. 10N.222.55.C6 | reverse complement strand
GTTATAAAGAGGCACATCTTTGGCTTTGGCTAAATATTCCGTCCAAACCAAACCGTTTGAGAAGTGCCCCAGAAACCATGAATTCGCATTGGGGAAAACCCATTGAGATCCGTTAAATAGATTCCCAGTATCAGAAAGGCTATCACCAAAAGTAACAATGCGATTAATGGTATTGGCTTGAATTACGTTATCGTTGGTCCAGATTGAATGGTTGTAAGAGAAGCGATTGTTTGCGGCAAAATAGGTGATGT
>NZ_JBFRSD010001319.1:0-285 GCF_041473395.1 Vibrio sp. 10N.222.55.C6 | reverse complement strand
GTCCTGGAACGAACGCAGATGTCATTGAAATAACGGGTAGTGAAGACCAAGAGATTTCACTCGCTGGCTCAAGTCCAGTGTCGATTGCTTTGACGGATTTAGATGGTTCGGAAGAGTTTGTCTCTATCAAGTTTACTGATGTCCCTGATGGCTTCCAATTCAGGGTAGATAACTCCTCAGACTTCACGGTTAAGAATAATGGTGGAGGCGTGTGGAGTGTCCAATTGCCTTCAAATGTCTCGAATTCATTCGATTTGAGCGAAATATCGGTACTGCCTCCGAAAG
>NZ_JBFRSD010001318.1:0-368 GCF_041473395.1 Vibrio sp. 10N.222.55.C6 | reverse complement strand
TCATAGTCCTTTAAACAACAATTTTTATAAATCGACAGAAGTGAACCAATTGTGTTCACTTCTCTTCTTGATACCTGAATCCCTCTTTTTACCTTATAAAATCAACGCAGCTTTGCCCGGAAATTTTGCTCTCTATTACCTCAACACTTCAGAAAAGTTGAATAGTAACGATACTTCACATCACAAAAACTCCTCTTAATTTGTATACATAGTCAAAAGTCAACCTTCACCAAAAAACTTCCAAATAACCAGTCAAGTCCATATAAAACAAGTCACTACAATAGAAACTAAATTGTACACAATCCACCAAAGCGCCATATTGTTGCGTTTTTGTAAATAAATAGTTGACCCTTAGGTCAGGATGGATA
>NZ_JBFRSD010001317.1:0-256 GCF_041473395.1 Vibrio sp. 10N.222.55.C6 | reverse complement strand
CTCAATATAGTGACGTGGTAAAACAGCAAGACCTCAGAGCAGAGCTAGTGACTCGGCCGCATGTCGAGGCTGCACTGGATGATGTATATGGTGTCGACAAAATGATTTCAGTGCTAGGGCCTGCAATCAACTCCGGGCGTGCCTTGTTGCTGTATGGACATGCAGGGACGGGTAAAACATTTGTCGCAAGCCGAATTGTGAATGCTTTGCACACCTCTGTATTTATTCCCTATGCAGTCTATGCATTAGGTAACAT
>NZ_JBFRSD010001316.1:0-279 GCF_041473395.1 Vibrio sp. 10N.222.55.C6 | reverse complement strand
ATCCAAAACAGAGCCAACGCTAAGTACAACCCCATCACAGCACGAAAGATATGAGTGACATTGATAGGGCTAGCATCAATTCCGAAAAGATAATCAAGGGAGACAACGGGGGCATAACCGTACGACAACGCAATCGGTGTTAAACCCAAAACAGCGACGAACAAAAAAACACTTTGTGGCTTCATATCCTTACTCTTTTAATTTGGCTCTTTTCAAAAAACATAGTCTACAATCAGCAATATACAAGTTGCATATGTGGAAAATGGATAGTTAAAACAC
>NZ_JBFRSD010001315.1:0-382 GCF_041473395.1 Vibrio sp. 10N.222.55.C6 | reverse complement strand
TGTTTAAACCGCTTCACTTACCTGTCTAGGCTCTGTCCAAAGATGGAGTTTTTCACAATACAATCCTCTTAGATTTAACTTGATTTTCGGTATTTATGATTGTCGGGGTTAATTTAACTGGACAGTTGTACCTGTCTCACTTTTAATAATTTATATAATCCGTGTTTGAAATGAATATAAAGAAAACTCGAATGTTTCATTTTTATTGCAATGCTGTGTAGATATCAGTTTGTTTCACTTTTGAGACTATATTGCAACACGTCGATCTATATAGTGTTGCATCAGAATAGAATAGTGGGGGAATGTTCTATCTTATTTTCGGACTATTTAAATTGAGGTGTTTTTATAAATATAAATAACACACAGAAACAAAGGAATTAGA
>NZ_JBFRSD010001314.1:0-216 GCF_041473395.1 Vibrio sp. 10N.222.55.C6 | reverse complement strand
CAGGTTTACGGCATGCGAGTAAGCGGTCGAGCAGAACTTGAAGATCAACGGCTTGGTACAGAGCGTACGTCAGGTGCGGTTGATGGTGTTATCCGTGGCGCAGAAGTGGTGCGCAGTTACCCTGTGGGTGATAGCTACGTAACAGAGCTTCAGTTGGATATTCGCAAGATGGATCAGCTACGTAACTACGGTGAAGTTCAGGCAGTACCTGAGAAG
>NZ_JBFRSD010001313.1:0-248 GCF_041473395.1 Vibrio sp. 10N.222.55.C6 | reverse complement strand
TGTGAGGTCTTATTCTATGTATCGAATTTGATTAAAGTTATCTTACGGAAGGCGGTCAAGTTATCTGGAGAAACTTCTCAGTAATTGTTATGTTATATCGTATCAATAATGAGTGGCTATATTACTCGACATTTGGACATCGATATCATGGATAAAATTAAACAAGTCTTGCTGGTTGCGGGAACACACGGCAATGAGCTCTCAGGTATTTACCTAAATAAGCTGATCAAAGAGGGCATGTATGGAGC
>NZ_JBFRSD010001312.1:0-271 GCF_041473395.1 Vibrio sp. 10N.222.55.C6 | reverse complement strand
AGCTGAAATACCGTAGTTTCTTTCTGCTTGAGAGTTCTCTTTGTAAAGCTCATCATCGCCGCGAATATCATTCCAACGGTAGTACTCTTCGTTAGTTAAGTTGAATACTCCACCACGAATAGTAAGATCTTTCATTGGCTTGTAGTAAGCCGTCAAGTCAACAACCGTTGCACTCGGAAGCTCAGCTTGACCAGCGTTACCGCCGCTTTCGTCATCGAAGTTGATGTCTGAACCAGACTTGTTAGCCGTGTAGTTTAACTTAAGGCTAGTA
>NZ_JBFRSD010001311.1:0-329 GCF_041473395.1 Vibrio sp. 10N.222.55.C6 | reverse complement strand
ATCAAAGAGAGTGCTTATGCTTTTGCGATGCAGCATATTGGCGGCGCACTTACTGGATCTGCACCATACAAACCCTATGCAATTATTGCTATCGACCAACCACTTCACGGTCAACGCGCACTAAGTGCAGATATTGTTACGACACCAACAACACCTACTGTATACATGAATCTTGAGTATTTACCTGTTGCACGAGATAACATCCGTCAGAGCGCCATTGATGGTCTTGGAGTTCGTTTTGCGTTAAATTCTGCTACTGATGCAGCATTTAGTAGCCTCGACAAAACGAATGTGTCTCTATTTGGGCATTCTATCGGGGCGATTACAGG
>NZ_JBFRSD010001310.1:0-275 GCF_041473395.1 Vibrio sp. 10N.222.55.C6 | reverse complement strand
TTGTCAGCCTTTGTCGGAGTGGGGATGTTAAAGCATTAGTTAGAGTTGCAAGTGATATAGTTAGCGATCCTGGTTGTCCATTGGGGGCTGGGTGGCAACTTAGAAAATACGTGGTGATAAAGTGGTTGCCTAAATTGGTGCGGTATTCAGGCTTAGGTAATGGATGGGCTCCTAGTTATAACAATACACTGGGGAAAGTTCCACATCAAAAAGCGGAGTTAGAATTGTTTCAGGAAAACATACTGCGCCCATATTATTTAACCAGTCTAATGGAC
>NZ_JBFRSD010001309.1:0-222 GCF_041473395.1 Vibrio sp. 10N.222.55.C6 | reverse complement strand
CTTTAACCATTCAACTAGGTTGATAATAAACACAAATTGTGGATAATGCATACGCAATAAAATAACCGGGTGAAAGTCCGATTTTTGGCTCGGTTTATGACAAAAAACCTCTATCTCAATTCCAGATAGATAGAGGCAGATTAACTACGCAGTGTGATGTCGCGGAATATCAAAGGGCGGTAGCGTTCCTATCTTTGATATTAAGTGGGAGCGATATCACAG
>NZ_JBFRSD010001308.1:0-273 GCF_041473395.1 Vibrio sp. 10N.222.55.C6 | reverse complement strand
ATTGGTCAGTTCATTACCTAACGCAACAAATTGGCTAAACAGAGCGATGAAGAACAGCGCGATTTTTGGGCTCAAGATAGAGATCAAGAAAGCCTCGCGAGCAGACTGCATGTAACTCATCTGCTCACCCGCTTCCAATTTCGCGGCAACACCACCTTTCGAACGCAACGCATTCACGCCGAGATAAAGCAGATACGCTGCACCCGCTAAACTAATGCCTTTGAACAACGTGGGTGATTGCTCAAGCACAACGGCTAAACCAACAATGGTTGC
>NZ_JBFRSD010001307.1:0-357 GCF_041473395.1 Vibrio sp. 10N.222.55.C6 | reverse complement strand
ATAAAATGCTTTAGCAATAATTAGCGTTAGTAAATTGAATCAACATTCAAAGGACTGTTGTTTGGTTTCTCTAGTTTTAATTGTTCAACCGCACTAAGACCTTTAGAGCTAATTCCGCCACTATAAGACTTCGTGCCATCAGCATTAGTCATGGACGTTTCGCCCACGTTCCAAACTTCAAAGAAGTCACTTAAGTCATAGTTTGAAACATAAGAAGCGCACACCATCATTAGGTCTCCACCAGAAAGCCCAGTCTCGCTAGCACTACAATAGTTCGTATTCGAGTCGCCTTCTCTATCACCTCGAGCTTTACGGTGCATAAGTTTGAACATGTTCCAGCCTTCATCTTCACCATAC
>NZ_JBFRSD010001306.1:0-379 GCF_041473395.1 Vibrio sp. 10N.222.55.C6 | reverse complement strand
ATGATGGATTTGGCGACAGAACCTCGTTGGTACCGAGTACACGAAACCTTTACCGAAGATGCAGATTTAGCGTCTGACATTATGCGCTCACTTATCAAAGGGTTGCAGGATGGCGGTGAGGTCAACGAAGACAGTATCGCGCTAACCATCAAACACTTCCCTGGTGGCGGTCCACAAGAAAACGGTGGTGACCCACATTATGACTTCGGTAAAAACCAAGTCTATCCAAAGAACAATTTTGATTACCACCTAAAACCGTTTATTGCTGCGATTGAGGCTGGCGCTTCTTCAATCATGCCTTACTACGGCATCCCTGTAGATCAAAAGTGGATGCCAAACGATGTTGGTATGTCCTTCTCAAAAGGCATTGTTACCGACC
>NZ_JBFRSD010001305.1:0-320 GCF_041473395.1 Vibrio sp. 10N.222.55.C6 | reverse complement strand
CATCATGGGCGGCATCATTGGCGGTATCTTTACTGCGACTGAGGCTTCCGCAATTGCTGTGGTATACACGTTTGTTTTAGCTGTGCTTGTCTACCGCGAAGTGAAATGGGGTGATATTCCAAAGATCATCCTTGAGTCTGCAGTAACAACATCTATCGTTCTATTACTGGTTGGCGCATCAATGGGCATGTCTTGGGCAATGGCGAACGCCGATGTACCTTACATGATTGCCGATGCTCTACTCGCGGTTTCCGAAGACCCACTAATGATCCTACTGATTATCAACGTGATTCTGTTGATTGTTGGCATCTTTATGGATA
>NZ_JBFRSD010001304.1:0-365 GCF_041473395.1 Vibrio sp. 10N.222.55.C6 | reverse complement strand
TACATACAGATCTAATACGTCACCTTCAACAATAAACTTTGGTTTAATGTTTACGAAGAAAGCATGGCCTTCAATATCCATTAAGTCGTTATAGCTAACTTTTCCGATTTTTCGGTACTCGGCTTCTAGCCCCAGTTTGACGACATCATGTGTATTGAATTCGTAGCCTCCAACCAAGTTATAGCTAAAGTCTGATAGATCAGATGAATCTTCAATGGCGCTGCCACGATATTCTAATTCAGTTTCATTATAAAAGCCGATATCAACACCAGCATAAAAATGACCATGCTCTCTAGGTGAGTTTTCGTTTTCACTAGCAAGCGCCTGCGAGCTGATGCCAAAAAAAGCGGTGAATAGCGATAGGG
>NZ_JBFRSD010001303.1:0-315 GCF_041473395.1 Vibrio sp. 10N.222.55.C6 | reverse complement strand
ATATGGCGCTGATGTGGTCGACGAGAATGGCCGTTCAACTCTCGACTCTAAAGAGGCTGTAGAAGCATTAGAAACCTTCCTAGCAATGAAGCAATTTGCGCCGAGAGGCGTCGATGTTTACAACGCTGATGAAGTACGTGATTCGCTGCAAAAAGGGACAGCGGCAATGGCGATTGAAGTATGGCCAGCCTGGGTGCCAAATCTAGATAACGCTGACGTATCCAACGTTGTGGGTGATATGGAGATAATGGCACCGCCAGCAGAAGTAGGAAGCCCTGCGCCAATGCTAGGTATTTGGCAGCTCGCCATTCCTTC
>NZ_JBFRSD010001302.1:0-318 GCF_041473395.1 Vibrio sp. 10N.222.55.C6 | reverse complement strand
CGTAACGGCTGCATCCGGAGGCTTGGGCATTATCATCCCGCCATCCATTCCTTTGGTTATCTTTGGTATCTCGGCAATGGGCTTAATGGCGCCACCAGAAGCCATTGCTCAACACGGCCAGTTTGCTTCCTTATCGATTCCAAAACTGTTTGTCGCTGGGGTTGTGCCGGGTTTCATTATGGCGTCGACACTAGTAGTCACTAACTATTTTATTGCTAAGCGTGAAGGCTATAAAGGGCTGACCGAAACGTGGTCGTTTGGCGATGTAAGGCACTACTTGCGCCGCGGATTATGGTCGATATTAGCGCCGTTCTTAAT
>NZ_JBFRSD010001301.1:0-213 GCF_041473395.1 Vibrio sp. 10N.222.55.C6 | reverse complement strand
CTCTTTAAGTTGTGCGATGTCATCACGTAAGTAAACCCAAGCCGTCGCGACAGCCAGACCAGAGAACAGAGGGAGAAACAGAGAACCTAGAGACATCCACGACCAAGGCGTGATGTGAGCGTAGAAGTGCCACGCCCTTCCAGGTTGGTGTAAGTCACCAGTAAGGGCTAATGGTCCAACAATCGCGCCAATCGCCATCACAAGCACAAGGGC
>NZ_JBFRSD010001300.1:0-316 GCF_041473395.1 Vibrio sp. 10N.222.55.C6 | reverse complement strand
AAATAATACTGGAATGAAAAGCGATTGACTGCCCTTGGTTTTGTCTATGAGACGCAAGATACCGTTATCAATAGTACCTGTGCGCATCACAATGCCGAAAGCACCGCCAATCACAAGCATAAACATGATAACGCCGATTGCTGAACCCCACTTAGATCCAGACACTAAACCTTCAAATACGAAGTTCATTAAGCCGATATCACCACCGCTGGCGAATAGTCCGACAGTATTGTAAATCGGGTTGCCTTGGGGGTCGGTGTGATAGGCAAATGAAGCTGGATCTAGAACGGTACGAGTTTTCTCTGCACCATCAGAA
>NZ_JBFRSD010001299.1:0-307 GCF_041473395.1 Vibrio sp. 10N.222.55.C6 | reverse complement strand
GCTTCCAACCGATAGCTAGTTTGTCAGTAATTAGTGTGTCTGCTAGTGATAGAGCCGAGCCAATAAATGGCTCAAAAGCAGATATCGTTGAGCCCAAAGCATACCTTATTGTTTTTCCCGGTGTTCTTTCCAACCAGTGTTGCCCACCCAACTCATTTAGGTATTCAGAAACCACGCCAACATCAGGGTTAACTCCAACTGTCCATTTCTTAAACCTGTCAGATTTTTCTAATAATTTTAAAAATTCTGAAAATGATCGTCTATCAGAGTCTATTACTTCCTTCACTGAAGGAAAGTCATTTAAAAC
>NZ_JBFRSD010001298.1:0-316 GCF_041473395.1 Vibrio sp. 10N.222.55.C6 | reverse complement strand
GGTAATACTTTTAACCAAGTGTCAAATTCATAAGTTACTGCATAAATTTTTAGGCTAAGGCAACTATACTTTATCCTAACATACTTAACCTGCTTACAACCGCCAGCTAGTAATTCAGTCTATTTCAACATAAGTATAATAGCTTCTTCAACGGCATCAGTTAGGTATTTCCAACGGTGCTGCAATAGCCATGCAGGCTAAGACCCCCGATACACGGTTACTCACTTTAATCCCTTTCCGCACAGAATCTCTGAGCCTTAAGAAGGTTCTGGGCAAATCCGTGTTAGTCCTACTAAAAATCCCCTCCTAGCCTCCC
>NZ_JBFRSD010001297.1:0-281 GCF_041473395.1 Vibrio sp. 10N.222.55.C6 | reverse complement strand
AACATAACCTGAGATCGTTGAGAGTTATCCTCTGCCAAGGTGTGTATCTGACTGATGTTTTGCGTGACTTGAGAAGCAACCACTTGGTGTTCCGTAGTTGCGGTCGCGATTTGATGGCTTCTTTGCTCGACCTCATTGAGCAGCTTAGAAACCGTTGATATTGAGTGATTCACTTCGCCCGTTTGCTCAACACATTGAACCATTCCCACCACACATTGATTGATTTGTTCCACCGCCAGTTTAGAACTGGTTTGCAACTGTTCAATCTTGTTGTGTATCTC
>NZ_JBFRSD010001296.1:0-241 GCF_041473395.1 Vibrio sp. 10N.222.55.C6 | reverse complement strand
TGTAAGACGGTGCGTTAACCATGGCCAAAACCGCACCCGTTTTTACGTCTAATAAGATGGCAGATCCAGACGTCGCCTTGTGATCGGCTACCGCCTGTTTAATCGCTCGATAAGCGATGGCTTGTAAGCGCTGATCGATGGTCAATTCGAGTGGTTTACCTTCTTCACGCTCTTCTAGTGCAATGTTTTCAACTACTCGCCCGTAACGGTCTTTACGGATTGTACGTTTACCTGCTTCACC
>NZ_JBFRSD010001295.1:0-234 GCF_041473395.1 Vibrio sp. 10N.222.55.C6 | reverse complement strand
GTTTGTCATAGCTTACCTTTAGGTTTTCAAGGTAACTATAAAGGTTACCCTTAGGGTAAGGTCAATGATGAAGTACACAGATGTGATGAAATTGATGGTAGTTGCTGAATAGATGGACAAAAAGAACACTCAACAAGCAACTGAGTGTTCCTAATACTAAGTTCAATTAATCGTTTACCGGGGTTTGCGCATCATACTCAACTAGCGAATTTTTGAGTGCCTGTAGATCAGAAC
>NZ_JBFRSD010001294.1:0-478 GCF_041473395.1 Vibrio sp. 10N.222.55.C6 | reverse complement strand
ATCAATAACTTAATCTTGTTTGGTGGCTGGCGAGTAAAAGGGTACACCGCATAAATTCCCAGCTTTTTACCGACTAAATCAGGGAAGATATCCACCAGCTGGCCGTTACGAATATCGTGATACACCAGACAACGTGGCACGTACGCCACACCATGACCGCCCAAAGCGGCTTTTCGTAATGCCGTCGCGTTATCGGTAGAGAAAGAGCCAGAGACGCGCACGATGTATTTGTCGTTGTCGGTACAGCCATCCTTACTGTGTAAGAACTGCCACTCACTAGCGCCTGTCGTTTGATAAGCGTATTGCAAGCAATTGTGCTCAACCAAATCCTTGGGCTGCATCGGCTTACCGTTCTTAGCAATATAAGACGGCGAAGCGCACACCACCCATTGTGAATCCAATATATGACGAGCAATGAGGCTTGAATCTTCCAAGTAGCCGGTTCGAATCACCAAATCGAGACCATCCTCAACCAAGT
>NZ_JBFRSD010001293.1:0-443 GCF_041473395.1 Vibrio sp. 10N.222.55.C6 | reverse complement strand
CCTCTATTCCTGGACTAGAGATGCAAAACCCTAACTTGATAGATGCTTTTGAAGTCGATTCACGCCTCTCGGCAACGGACAACACCGCCTCTGATGAATTGAAGCAACTACTTAATGGCTTTGTGCCTGTGGAAAGTAATTCATCCAACTGGTTCTTCAACCTATCTATAGAAGATTACGCAAATTCAGATCAAGTAGCCTTTGCGCGCAGCAGTGGTGAAGTTATGTCTGACGTCGCGACAAAAGTTCTGGGTGTTCCAGAAAGGCACGTCTACGAGCTCATTGACCGTGACGCAACCAGTGGTGCGATTAAAGATAAGTTACGTTTAATGTTAGACAACGTCGATGAAGGCGATACGGTTTACTTCTACTACAGTGGACACGGTATCCCTGCGATTCCCGATAATGATCCTTACATTCTCCCGCAAGATAAGATCCCTGAC
>NZ_JBFRSD010001292.1:0-242 GCF_041473395.1 Vibrio sp. 10N.222.55.C6 | reverse complement strand
GATTGACCTATACAGTGATGACGAGACATGGGTGGACAAGATCACTCGGGTTGTACCGCTGATTACTCATGTCGGCGCGAAACGGCACCGAGGGCTAGGTCAGGTAATGGTGTCAGTGGAAGATAATAAGGAAGCGTACCTGTGAGATTACATTACACATTAACGACATTACAACCCATTCTTGTCAGCCAAAACTCGGCCACTACAATGAATCACTTAGGGCTCGATTATATCCCAGGGAG
>NZ_JBFRSD010001291.1:0-342 GCF_041473395.1 Vibrio sp. 10N.222.55.C6 | reverse complement strand
TGGAGCTATTTGAACTGTCGCTACCACATCCTGCTATCCCTAGGGCTATTGCCACTGCTAACAGTGAACGTTGACCATTCATGTTAGTTCTCCTATTAAGTTATTGATAAAAATTTACTACTCTGGAATCAATTGGCAGAATGTCATTGATAAATATGACTATTTATAAATTGAATGCCATTGATGAGAAATGTATCAAAGCGGAATGTGGTGGAAATAGCCGGAGTATTTATTCTAGAGACATATCTAACTAGTGGAGTTATATATGCGAGTGATATCTCTGGTGAATGTTTGGTACTTGTAATTTACATACTTATCAATTGTAATTATTATATATCTAGT
>NZ_JBFRSD010001290.1:0-208 GCF_041473395.1 Vibrio sp. 10N.222.55.C6 | reverse complement strand
CACAAGAAGGTACCGTAGTTGTTCAATACATTGCCATTTCTTGAATCAAGACTGAGTGCTTTGCGGTAAGTGCTTCTCGCTTCATCTACTTCACCCACTTGTTCGTAGTAATGCGCCATTGAAAGCCGAGCACGGTAGTAGCTAGGTGCGTGTTTAATCGCGAGCTCAAGGTTTTCACGCGCTCTCACCATATTGCCTTGTCCCATAT
>NZ_JBFRSD010001289.1:0-234 GCF_041473395.1 Vibrio sp. 10N.222.55.C6 | reverse complement strand
CGGAATGCCATCATCTTCCACATCAGCTGCGCCAACATAGCGGCCCGGAGTCAGCACAAAATCATTAGCTTTAATATCTTCAACCGTCGCTGATTTGCTAAAGCCTGCTTTATCTTCATACTTCTCTACTTTGCCGTCACCACGTTCAATACGCGCTTTGAGTTCTGCGTCATCGCAGCGCCATGCATGGTATGTATCAGCAATTAGCGCGATATCGTCTTTAGTCAGTTCTTT
>NZ_JBFRSD010001288.1:0-295 GCF_041473395.1 Vibrio sp. 10N.222.55.C6 | reverse complement strand
GCTTGTTGAACGAAGCCGCTACGCGGCAGAGTAAAACGAGTGCGAACCATACTCTTGTAACACCATCACCCTGATGGTCGTTCACAGGAGTAACCCCATGAAACCCGATGACTTAAAACGTTACAACACCCTTTATGAACAACACCTTACCAACCTAAAGCTGCAAGGTAAACGACCCGCGACCATTGATGCCTATTCCCGTGCGGTTCGTCGGATCACCGCTCATTTCGACCGAGCCCCTGATACATTAACGACCTCTGACCTCAAACAGTTCTTCGCGTCTCTTATTCAAACC
>NZ_JBFRSD010001287.1:0-470 GCF_041473395.1 Vibrio sp. 10N.222.55.C6 | reverse complement strand
TTTGGTTTATTTGGTTGTTAAGAGTAATTTTCTGATCTAATGCTGCTCCAACAGATACTATTTGGTCTTGAACCTCTCTCCTAGGCCACTCAACTTGCAATGGATGGACATGATTGCGGTTAAGAGCAGGGTTTGCTGCACCTACATCCATTTTTTTTAATTCCGCAGACATACCTTTGAAAAAGTAGTACACAAACTGTGGATTATTCCCTTTGAAATCTTTAACCCATAGGGATGTGTCATGAGGCCAAAAGTCTTTCTCCACAAAAAACACTGTTCCTAAAGTACCTTTTCGACCGAGAACGACTCCGGGCGCTTCTACTTTAGACACATTGTGATAACTTGATATTCCTCCTGAAGAAACTACAGGCACATTACCCTCTTGCTGCTCCTTCTTGGTTATATCAAACCCTCTTTGAAGAGTAATCTGCTCACCAATTGTGGTTGAGAAAAAGTTACTCCCCATAACC
>NZ_JBFRSD010001286.1:0-395 GCF_041473395.1 Vibrio sp. 10N.222.55.C6 | reverse complement strand
GAGATTATGGGTGTGGAACCATTTGATCTCATCAAGGGACGCCTCTAGGTTCTCAGCCGCTTTTAAATGCCTTTTAGCACGGGCAACATCCAACCAATCCGAGCATCTATCCGCTTGATGGCTTGAACTGAGATTAAGCAAGATCGTTAATGCTTCTTTTTCATACCCTTCAACACAGACATCTTCCGTATAGGGCATGAACATCTTCTTTAAAGCAGACTGCTTTACTGCTTCGTCTTCAATTGCTAATAAGTCACTTAATTTCGTCATAATTACCACTCAGGCAGATATACACTTAAACCATCACTTTCAGAGCTCATTCGAGTCAGCTTTGTTTCGATGACACTTCTCAGAGTAAACGCCGATTCGTGACTCGCTATCTTTGTATGCATTCG
>NZ_JBFRSD010001285.1:0-335 GCF_041473395.1 Vibrio sp. 10N.222.55.C6 | reverse complement strand
AATTATTGTTGCACTCATCCATGAAATGCTTGAACAGAAAACGACTTATGGCGTTGCTTCACTCTGTGTGGGTGGGGGAATGGGAACCGCTGTTTTGCTAAAAGGTATTGAAGGTTAGAGCCTGATATATCGGTAGCAAGCTTAAATATCGGATCAGCTTTTCAAAGCATCGCGAGTTAATCGATGAGCGTTGGCTGAAACGATAGTGACACAAATTTATTAAACTATGTATTCATCAGGAGTTACTTATGTACACGGATATTTTCAAAACAATTACTGACCAAACTGAAAAGCAATTTGAACCGTACTTAAAGTTCAACAAGTTGGTTGCAAAG
>NZ_JBFRSD010001284.1:0-222 GCF_041473395.1 Vibrio sp. 10N.222.55.C6 | reverse complement strand
GAATTTAGCACATACTTCATTTACCACTTCCGCATCTGCGATATTTTTTAGGTAGATAGTCGTTTTAACCACATCATTCATGACATGACCGATACTTTCTAGAATAGCTTTGATGTTTGATAGACATTGTGCTGTTTGCGCTTCGATACCACCATCAACCAACTCACCTGTGGCTACATCTATAGGCAACTGAGCTGAAAGATTGTTGTAGTGAGAAAAGGC
>NZ_JBFRSD010001283.1:0-450 GCF_041473395.1 Vibrio sp. 10N.222.55.C6 | reverse complement strand
ACCTAATCCTTACTTGTCTGAGCAACAACAAGTTGTTGTTGCTGACGACTACGCTATGAAAAACAAGAAGATGGAAATAGTAACTCGTGGAGCTTTAGTCAGTTATTACTTGCGACGTATGGGCGTCATACAAGACCAAAAGCTGCTAAAAGAACAACCAGAAGCCTATCAATTGACTGCTCACTTTGACGAAAGTCTACCTAGATAAATCAAGGTTCGTTCGAGACAGCCCGATAAGATTGGTGATGTTCTAGATGGAACATTACCTGTCTACTCGAAACTAGGGCTGACTGTATTTATGGTGTAAAGATCCATGAATATACGCTCCTTGCTGAATGCTTTAAAACAGCAGCCTACATCTATTGTAAAGTGACGACTAAAAACACCCTACATGTCACTCGATAAGTTTTTAGCTAATATTCCTTTTCTGATACCAAATAACCTCTGACA
>NZ_JBFRSD010001282.1:0-361 GCF_041473395.1 Vibrio sp. 10N.222.55.C6 | reverse complement strand
CTTCAGGATCAGTACTTTTACTTGATAATAAGCTTGGACACAGCATTGAATACACCTCTTGTTAGTTTGATGTATTTATGACTTTCCTCTGAGTAGAAAACGCAGTCGAAACTGCTTAAATCGATTTTAAGCGACTTTGAACTCATATCTGACAAATTATACTACTAGCCAGTCAAACCAGTCTTAGAGTCGCATTGAAGAGCATTAGCTTTCGCTATACAAGACAAAAAGAACAAACAAGCAATCAAAAGCTAACTGTCCGGTAGCACGTAGTGCTATCGTAAGACGGTGACTGCGAAGCAGTCTCTTAGTCTACCAGTAGAACCCACTTCAAGACTCATTCAAGACCAACTACTTGTAC
>NZ_JBFRSD010001281.1:0-277 GCF_041473395.1 Vibrio sp. 10N.222.55.C6 | reverse complement strand
TCTCATACTGGATTGGGGCAAACTCAATTGGGTACTTTTAACCAAACGGGTCAACAGTGCACGTTTTTAGTTGATGTCTTAGATAATGCTCTCCCCGCTGTGAGTTGGAACCCAGAGATAACATCCGCACTATGGACTAAACTCGCCATCAATTGTGCTATCAACCCACTCACTGGGTTGGAACAAATCAAGAACGGCGAACTTGCAGACCAAAGGTTTGAGGGTATTTTAAGTTCTATCGTTGAAGAGCTAACACTAGTTATGCAGGCCGAAGAGA
>NZ_JBFRSD010001280.1:0-514 GCF_041473395.1 Vibrio sp. 10N.222.55.C6 | reverse complement strand
GGCGAGATTGATATTTTTGATGATGACTACCTTGCCAAGTTGGAGATGGTTAAACAACCAAACACAAAGCTACAACTGCTTCAGCAGATGCTTGCCAAAGCGATTGGCGAGTTTAAAAAGACCAATAAAGTGAAAGGTGTCGATTTCACTAAGAAAATGAATATGTTGGTTGAAAAGTACAATGAGCGTGATGAAAAGGATGTACTTCGCTCGGAAGTCATTAGTGATTTTTCTGATGAAATTATCAACCTCTACAATGAATTGCGCGAGGAAATGGCTTCATTTGGTGATATGGGTATCGACTTTGAAGAAAAGGCCTTCTTCGACATCCTTATCTCATTAGCACATAAGTATGATTTCACTTATCCAGAAGATAGGCTACTTGAGCTATCAAAAGAGGTGAAGAAAGTCATTGATGATAAAGCCAAATACACCGATTGGAACAAGCGAGACGATATCAAAGCTGAATTGCACTTTGACCTGATCATTTTGCTCGATGAGTGGGGCTATCCAC
>NZ_JBFRSD010001279.1:0-278 GCF_041473395.1 Vibrio sp. 10N.222.55.C6 | reverse complement strand
CATCAGGTTTTACCACGAGTTTCGTAAAGCTATGATATATGTATCCGCTGTTGTACCTTTTGGCTTTAGGTTCTATGAGTATGTTAGCCAGCTCTCCGTTGCTCCATCTCGTTTTCCATTCGTTGTATTCTTCGTCGTTCATAACTAGACGTACTGACACGTCAGTTTCTTCTTGGCCATATCCGGAATGGTATCCGAAAGCAGCTCTTACTCCATTAGAATTATAGTCCGCAACCCATGCCGTACCTTCCATGCTGACGGAGACGTCTATCTTAGTG
>NZ_JBFRSD010001278.1:0-307 GCF_041473395.1 Vibrio sp. 10N.222.55.C6 | reverse complement strand
CTTAAGCTTTATACGTTGGATAATCAATCAGACCTTTCTCACCACCACCAAACAAGGTGTTTGGATCATGCTCTGCCAATGGGTAGCCGTGAAGTAGACGTTCAGGAAGATCGGGATTCGCCACAAAAGGTCGACCAAAGCCGATCATATCAGCCAGTCCGTCATCAATAGCTTGCTTTGCTTTTTCCGCATTATAACGACCTGCGTAGATCAGCACGCCTTGAAAAGCATTGCGCATTGCACGTTTGAATGAGACGGGTGTATCTGGTGCATCATCCCAATCGACTTCAGCAATATGTAGGTACAC
>NZ_JBFRSD010001277.1:0-453 GCF_041473395.1 Vibrio sp. 10N.222.55.C6 | reverse complement strand
ACCTTAACTGAATAACAATATTGCTACCCTGTAGACTTGATTTAATATCAGAAACCCCATTTATATCACCAATCAAACGGTAAAGTTGCCCCTGTTTACCTGCGGCTTTCTGTGAAAAAATCAGTTCTCGAATAGGCCCACCGCGGCTTGCCATTATTTGCACCGACGATTGAAGTTCGCGCTTTAGGGCAATTTGATTGCCTTCAACAGCTAGGTGAACAGCTGCAAGTTCATTGAGCATGCCTACTTTGTTCGGTAGCGTCATTAAAGTCGGGTCATTGTGCCAACTACCATAACGGTTGCCAGCACGATCGATCACGGTTGCAGATAGATCAAGCTGAAGACCAGAGGACGTCACTTTTTTGGTTTCTTGAACATCAAGAATGACACTAGACTGCGCCGGGTTAGAAGCAAGATCAAAGCCCATCTCTGCGAGTGCATTTGAAAATGTAT
>NZ_JBFRSD010001276.1:0-262 GCF_041473395.1 Vibrio sp. 10N.222.55.C6 | reverse complement strand
ACTAGTTACTGCGTTAATGTTGACTTTTGGTAGTTATCGCTCTGTTTTTTATCAAATAAAAAGATCTCAGAATGAAGTAGAAGCGCGCAAGCAACATTGGGAAGCAGAGGGAGGTCTAGAGTGTGGGTTTACATATATTGTTAATCAAAAATTGCAATCAATACCCAATAATTTAGCGACAGTTTGTAACTCGTATAGTTTTTCTTCCTTAAATGCTGACTTTACAAACCCTGAAATTTTGCTTTCTCAAGTTGGTCATAGC
>NZ_JBFRSD010001275.1:0-437 GCF_041473395.1 Vibrio sp. 10N.222.55.C6 | reverse complement strand
CACTGCCATTCTCTGTATCGTAGAGCCATAGGTGGTTGTCCATATCACGTGGACTGTCACCCCATGTGACCACGATACGCATATCTGTTTCTTCAAGGACTTCAGATATTGCAGTCACGCCACCATTGGTATCTTCGCCTGCTGGAACTAGGAAGCTGCTAGTAATTGAGCCTTCTTGTTCAATCGTAACGGTACCTTGGTCAACAACTGGACCGCTCACAGAGTAGTTACCGGATTGATCCGTCTCCGCCGTGTAAGAATGACCTGCGTTGTCGGTTAGCGTAACATCCGCACCTGCGATTGGATTGCCAGTTTCAGCATCCAACACTGTACCGGTTACGGTTGTTTCATCGCCCTGCTCTCCGATAATTGCGGTCATGTCATCGTCTTCGATGTCAGTCGCGAATTGTAGGAGCTCTTCTTGAGTAATGGTGTAT
>NZ_JBFRSD010001274.1:0-518 GCF_041473395.1 Vibrio sp. 10N.222.55.C6 | reverse complement strand
GGTGTAAACTTCTTATTAGCGCCTGTATACGGTATTACTACCGCAGCAGACTATGTGGTATTCAACTCACTTGAATTCTGGACAGGTAAAAACCCTATCAGCGGTTCACCACACGTATTTGATACAAAAACAGACACGCACTTCAAAGTGAACGATGAGCTGGACCCAAGCCTGAAAGAAGCCCCTGTCGGCCCAATTTCTAACAATCGCACCATTGAAACGGGTGAGATGATTAAGATCGACGAAAACACGATTCAAATGGACATCGTCTATACATCTGGTGAAACAGCGACTCTAACGGGCATCAAAGACGGTCAAAACGTTACCTATTACATGGATGGTCAGCTTGTATCGCAAACAACTATCGCTGAATTAGAGAAGATTCAAGGCACTGAAGCTTAAGGTTCATCGCCCACACAGAGTTCAAACTTAAAGAGACTTTTGAGCTCATAAAATAGAACAAGCCCGGCGATTGCCGGGCTTGTTTGTATGTGCTCTATTATTTGTAAATGCTCTAT
>NZ_JBFRSD010001273.1:0-385 GCF_041473395.1 Vibrio sp. 10N.222.55.C6 | reverse complement strand
GCTGTATATATTATAAATAATGAGGTGTAATTATATTGTGAATTTATTTGCATATAAATCAATACCATACTAACTTTTAACTAAGTTATTCAAACTCCAACAAGAATCCCTCGGTTTGTGAAAAGGCGCCTCTTAGCACAGACATGGCATTTTTTATGGGGAAGACTAGTCTTAAGAGTAAGTAAACTATAAAAAAACAGGTGAATACTTTCTCATTTCAGGCCAGTTAGGCGTAACAATGGATTGTCATTGATGAGAGCTAAGTATGTATTCAAGTGAAACCTGAAATTGTTATTACCAATAATTTTCACAGCGCTCGAGAGCAGTGTTTTGTGACTACGGGGGATATATGGATATCGAAGTTTCACGCCAGGTTGCTGTAGTT
>NZ_JBFRSD010001272.1:0-334 GCF_041473395.1 Vibrio sp. 10N.222.55.C6 | reverse complement strand
ACCAAACTCTGGAGATAGGTGCATACCAGAAACGAGCAATTGTAATGTTAGATCTGGGTCGCTTTGTATGTCTTTTAAAAGCCAAAAAAGCAGCCCATACTCCGCTCTGGTACCAGTAAAGACCGCGACCTTTTTATGTGTCTGCATCGTGTATTAAACCTAGTTAGCTTTTAATTTCCACCGGTGTACTTGGAAGGTTAATTAAGTGCGCTTCGATAAATTCAGAGTAAGTAAGATCACCGCGCATTGCATTTTCAAACATTGGTAACCTGTGCATAAGCTGCCAAATTGGGCGAGTCATAACACCTGCACTGTTTGTGCCCGCAAGGATCTC
>NZ_JBFRSD010001271.1:0-552 GCF_041473395.1 Vibrio sp. 10N.222.55.C6 | reverse complement strand
CCAATATATCTGACACGGTTTGATCGGCTAATAAGGGCTCCAACGGACCAAGGCCAAAAACCTCATCTTCTATCTGTTTGATGACCCTTTTTCGACCTTCTGCACTCAGAGCATGGCTACCATCTTCAGCCATTAACTGTACGATGGCTTCGTGCAAATCTAACTTCGCACGCTCTTTCTCCAAGCTCGAAAGTAATCCTAAATCCAATGTCTCAAGCAACTGCTTATGAAAGAAGTGTTTGATTGACAGTTCCTGCTCTAAAATCTTTCGAGCCTCATCAATCGCCTTTTCCTTTTCAACGCTCGCTTCAGTATTCCTAGAGTGACTAGACACCTCAACATTGGATAAACGGTCAACAGGATTGGCATCTTCTGAATCATGCGAAATCTGTTCTACTTTTTTTTCAAACTCTGGATTTACATTTTTTCGTTTAAAGAACATCACAATCCCTCGTGTTTACTTTTCATCAACCCATTATGAAAACAACTTTTTCAGCCACCCTTTCTCTTCTTGTTCTGGTGGTGATAGAACATGAGACAAATCGATGATAG
>NZ_JBFRSD010001270.1:0-290 GCF_041473395.1 Vibrio sp. 10N.222.55.C6 | reverse complement strand
ATAAATGAGTTTTACAAAGACTAATAGCATTTGAAAGTAATATTAATTTTTGAATGCTAATTCAAATAATTAGGCGTTCTGATAGTTTTGCTTTTTTCGTTGATATTCTAGGCAACAAAATGAGATCAGGCTGCCTTAGTGCTTTACTTGTTACAATATCTGGTACGTGCTATCTATAGGTTTTTCAGGACTTGAGAATCAGTTTGGTATGGTATGGGCAGGAGTTGCGTTAATCGTGTTTAATTTGACGCTACCACTCTCTTTAGGCGCTTACTTTTATACTACAAGTA
>NZ_JBFRSD010001269.1:0-253 GCF_041473395.1 Vibrio sp. 10N.222.55.C6 | reverse complement strand
GTATAAAGCTTAAGGGGGTAAGTATGTTTAAGGTATTTAAAGGTCACGGACTTGAGACTAGAAACCGTATCGCGATGGCGCCGATGACTCGTTCACGCACGTCTCAACCTGGTGATGTACCAAACGAGATGATGGCAACCTACTACCGTCAGCGTGCCAGTGCTGGACTCATTGTATCAGAGGGCACCCCGATCTCAGCGGCTGCACGAGGTTATTCGATGACTCCGGGCATTTATACCCCAGAGCACATCGA
>NZ_JBFRSD010001268.1:0-287 GCF_041473395.1 Vibrio sp. 10N.222.55.C6 | reverse complement strand
AACCAAAATACTCGCTATGAAGATGGTCTAAGTTTCGATACGTTACATGGTCAACGTATTGAGGCAGAATCTTACAAGGTTAATAACCAGTAAATAGCAAGCGAAATCGAAGCAGAAGACAACGACTAACGCATAGAACATCCTTGTTAGTTAATTCAGAAGCCATGCTCTACGCATGGCTTTTTTGCATCAAAATATTCCAAACGACAGATGAAAACTACCTTTTTAATTATGTTACTGTTTGCTTATTAAAAGGCGTTTGATAAGGAAGCAAGCAGAGTGGTAAT
>NZ_JBFRSD010001267.1:0-290 GCF_041473395.1 Vibrio sp. 10N.222.55.C6 | reverse complement strand
TTTCAATCTTTGGCGGTCCTTCAGTGACAGAGACACAACCGGCCAAGGAAAGCGAGGCAAGTAGTACCACACTTGATAACGAAAGAGGGCGGGACAACGAAATCGGATTTGAAAATGATGGCTTGGCAGGCATGTGAAGCTCCTTATGAACACCAACCCATCATATGAAATCAAACCCATTGAAGTCGTAAATCTATCATGGAATGCGACCCACACACCATAAAAAACCGCGTCCAATTCGTCGTTTTATCAACAACATACTGAACACGGTTTATGTGTTTGTGAATCGG
>NZ_JBFRSD010001266.1:0-243 GCF_041473395.1 Vibrio sp. 10N.222.55.C6 | reverse complement strand
GTATCAAAATAGCCGAGGAGACAAATAACAACAAATACAGGCCAAAGGAACAACAAGCCAAAGAAAGCAAAAATAAAATCTAATATACGAATCAAAATGTAAGACCTATTATAAAATATCGGTGGGAAAACGTAAGTCGATGTGAGTACAGAAGTACGAGGTAATTATTTAGGTATTCAATCAAAACCATCACAAGGTTTCCACCCCAACATCTTTCTAGCCTTAGTATTATCTACTTCAAGA
>NZ_JBFRSD010001265.1:0-268 GCF_041473395.1 Vibrio sp. 10N.222.55.C6 | reverse complement strand
GGCGTGTAATTTCGATGTAAGAGTAATATTGGCAAGTTGGCAGAAGCGTATTGACCAGTAACTCTTTACAGCGAGGAGAGTCATCAGCCCAGTTATCGCCATCAGAGGCTTGTGCTGCATAGATGTTCCACTCATTAGCAGGGTAGCGGTCTGCGACAATTTCCTTCATCAGTTTCAGTGCGCTTGAAACAATGGTGCCACCCGTTTCTTGTGAGTAGAAAAACTCATGTTCGTCGACCTCTTTAGCCTGAGTATGGTGACGAATAAA
>NZ_JBFRSD010001264.1:0-339 GCF_041473395.1 Vibrio sp. 10N.222.55.C6 | reverse complement strand
TTTAAAATCTAAGCCTTGGCAAGACGATACTTTTCCGGTGTCTTTATAATATTTTGATTTACTAAAATACGAATAGTAGTTCGTTGTAGAGTGCCCATCCCAGCCGCTAAACCTAAATCGACCACGCTCTAAACCATGCCCTAACTCGTGAAGATCACCATGCCCTAATGGATGAAACGACCAATAGGCATCATACGGGTTTCCTGAACAACCATAGCCACAGTTAGCTTGGTCTGCATTCATATGCTTTACAATGTCAATGGTTGCAATTTCCCAGCCCTTGTCTTCCCCGTATTGGTGTATTTCAGCAATTTCATCAATACCCGGCCCTTTAAAGCC
>NZ_JBFRSD010001263.1:0-536 GCF_041473395.1 Vibrio sp. 10N.222.55.C6 | reverse complement strand
GTTAGATGTGAGACAGTTTGTTAATTTGAGATATCAAACTGTCGCTTACACCTTCATTTATTGCACTTAAAAGCGCTTTCCCTGTAAATGCTTTAAGTCTATCGTCTGTCGCAACGTCTCCGCAGATAAACCAAGTCGCATTTAAAGCATTGGCGTGAGCTAACATTAGACGCACGGGATCTCTATCATCAAGCCTAACTTTATAGGTCAAATCAACAAACGCTGCTAATTGATTTTCAGTAAATACAGTATGCTTAATTAACAATTCACGCGTGAATCGTTCTCCAGTCGGGTACAAAAGAAAGCCTACACTGTTTGCTGCATCAGCCAAACGCTGTGCACCTTTTCTATCGGGTGTCACATTTTTCATTAGCAAATCAGTATTGCTTAAAAATGGCTGTAACTCATAAATACGACGAACGTCATCGTTTTGATTTAAATAGTTCGAAGAGTAAAGAAGAGAGCGCGGGTCAAAATATAAAATGTTCATTGGTTCTACCGAAAGTGATTTTATGCTCTATCTATAAGTACACCAT
>NZ_JBFRSD010001262.1:0-377 GCF_041473395.1 Vibrio sp. 10N.222.55.C6 | reverse complement strand
GTTTGTCAGTAACACGCTGAATAGCCATTAACTGAATCAGTGTTGATTAACTAACAGTGTTGATTAGATCAAGATAAGCTCCTATTTTTAGGGGCTTTTTTTGTGGATACAATAATGCCAATCACCGTAAGTAAATGAGCAAAAATCGGAGATCAGAGAGTTGAACCGGAAAAGTAACTTAGAACGAAGTATAGATTGTGGATTGCGATAAGGGGGTAACGAAGTAGTGGGTATAACGAAATAATGGGATAACGAGAGTAAAAAGGTATTAAGGGTATTTCAGAGGGAAATAAAAATTTCTAAACAGGAGATAAGAAGTTAAAGCAGAAGAGGTATAGAAAGTGAAGATTAAGCTGGGAAAGTGACGCAAGTTGCTG
>NZ_JBFRSD010001261.1:0-291 GCF_041473395.1 Vibrio sp. 10N.222.55.C6 | reverse complement strand
ATCAAGTTCAGCCAACCGTTGAAGTTGAAACGGTCGAGCGTCACCCCGTTGTTGTCGCATCACAAGAAATTGAAGCCGGAACTATTATCGAGGATCAGTTTTTAACCACCAGATTGATGGAAGTTGATTGGATTAATGAAAATAACTATTCGGATAAAGCAGAGCTGATTGGCAAGGTTGTTGCGAATACTGTCTATGCGGGAGAGGTGCTTCACAAGTTACGATTTACTGTACCAGGAGAAGGGTCAACGCTTGCAGCTCTTATCCCTGAAAATAAACGTGCGGTAACAA
>NZ_JBFRSD010001260.1:0-241 GCF_041473395.1 Vibrio sp. 10N.222.55.C6 | reverse complement strand
ATATAGCGCTGTTTAAAATGGAGTCTGGAAGCTATTCCTTTAAACTTTCCGACCCTGAGTGGAGTGAAGAACGTGACCTCGCGATATCCCAAGAACAAGATAGTTTGGTCACCACTGACGTCTTGTATGAGCTTCAGCGCAAATACGGTGAGTTTGAAAACCAAAACATGGACATTGATGTTGATGGCCAAGATCAAACCTTCAAGTTCTCCCTTGACGCGAGTTCAGGTATCAACAACCC
>NZ_JBFRSD010001259.1:0-428 GCF_041473395.1 Vibrio sp. 10N.222.55.C6 | reverse complement strand
CCTTATCTGCGACATCTTGCAGTTCATCGACCATACGGTTAGACACAATCACATCCGACATCGTCTTAAACTCGGCAAGATCTTTGATCACAGCTGAATGGAAGAACTCTTTTTCTTCCAGTACAGGTTCATACACAATCACTTCAATGCCTTTCGCTTTAAGGCGCTTCATGATGCCTTGAATAGAAGAGGCGCGGAAATTATCAGAACCTGATTTCATGATCAAACGATAAATACCCACGCGCTGCGGGTTACGCTTGATGATAGAGTCTGCAACGAAGTCTTTACGGGTAGTATTGGCATCAACAATCGCGCCAATGATGCTGTTAGGCACATCCGCGTAGTTGGCACGCAGTTGCTTAGTGTCTTTTGGTAAGCAGTAGCCACCGTAACCAAATGACGGGTTGTTGTAGTGCGAACCGATACGT
>NZ_JBFRSD010001258.1:0-285 GCF_041473395.1 Vibrio sp. 10N.222.55.C6 | reverse complement strand
CAGGTGTGGGCATACCAGTAAACCCATCTTGCAAAGTTGATGAAGAAGGCGCAAATGAATGCGATATCGCAGAGCCTGATATTCTTAGGGTCTTTGATATCAATAAGAAGTACGCATTAGTGCAGATAGACAATGCAACTATTGATTATGAAGACACCAAGTACGTCGGGCGATATTCATTTATTCAAGATAAGTTGACGGGTGAACTTTACCCAATGCTTAGGGGCGGGAAATTACAGACACTTTGGCTATCTGATGAGTTTGTGAGCGTTAACAGTTCTAATC
>NZ_JBFRSD010001257.1:0-351 GCF_041473395.1 Vibrio sp. 10N.222.55.C6 | reverse complement strand
GGTCAAACTTAGAGATAAGAAAACGAACATGCTTCTTGGTGCTGTATTGCAGTAACTCTTCAAAATTACAGTTAGAATTAGTGCCGTTGCCATTTTTCCACACATACTTCCATTGATGAATCGTTGCTAACGGGTTGTCCGATTGCATTTCATCCGTTGGGATAGAGCGATAAATGCGAGCATTTTCTGGCTTGTTAACATCTATTTTATCGGTCATAAAATGTCAGCCTCATCCAGTAAGTTCATCATTAATTCAGGCACTTGATTCTTAGTTGGATTGCCTTCCCAATGCGTTAAATAGTGCATGGTGACACTTAAATCTTTATGACCCGCTTCATCTTTGAGTAACTT
>NZ_JBFRSD010001256.1:0-251 GCF_041473395.1 Vibrio sp. 10N.222.55.C6 | reverse complement strand
CATGAACTACGAGCATGTGAATCAGAGCGATCTTGATACACTCAGTGAAGCAAATATTCAAACTTGGTGCTACACCGTAAACGATCCGTCTCGCTTCGAATTTCTCTCAAATGTGGACGCGGTATTCACTGATTTTCCGAATAAATTCAGCTCGATAAATTGACCCCACAAATACAATAAAAGTCACCCTGAGAGACTTTAAAATTAACCTCTAGAAACCTCAAAATTAGGTAGCAAACACAAGTGAGTAG
>NZ_JBFRSD010001255.1:0-445 GCF_041473395.1 Vibrio sp. 10N.222.55.C6 | reverse complement strand
GTCTGCGTCAGTCGAAGTATGATTCATATAACCTGCATTATTGGAGCTTGTCGAACTGCATGCTGATATTGCTAGAGCTACGAAGATTGCTAGAAAAATTTTCATGTGAACTCCCACTTACCTAATAATGAATTGCTTCGACATTACGCCGTAATATCATTATAGGATCACAAAGAAGTTTAATCTTTGAGCTCTTAATTTTCGTTATGAATATTGTGCTTCAAACCAGCTCTCTAAAATGACGACTGCAGACTGGTTATCGACATTACCTTTACTTAGTGCTTTGTAGCCGCCCATTTCAAAAAGGTCGGCTCTTGCTTCTGCGGTCGATAATCTTTCGTCATGCAGCTCAACATCAACACCAAAACGACCTTTTAAGCGGTTAGCAAATTTCTTTGCTCTTGGTGTGATGGTCTCTAGATCACGACCGTGAAGATCGGTAGGA
>NZ_JBFRSD010001254.1:0-318 GCF_041473395.1 Vibrio sp. 10N.222.55.C6 | reverse complement strand
AAATGAAAGAGTCAGGAATGCCGGTATCAGACAAAATCAGTCGCTCAGCTTGCACGTCCAGCTCATTCATCTGGCTCTGTGTCTGCTGGATAACGAAGTTTTTCTCTTCTTGCTCCTTCTCCAAAGAATAAAGTACGGCGTGGTCTTCCGCCTTGAGCTTGGCTAGTTCAACATTTTGACCCGCAACCTCAACTGGGATGTTTTTTACCAGTGCTTCGATCTCTTCCGGAGTACTAGCTTCATCCACCAACACAGAGACTGTTGCCGTATTGGTTTCGTAATCGACAGCCGTTTTTACCTGATCGTCTTGAGAATAAT
>NZ_JBFRSD010001253.1:0-416 GCF_041473395.1 Vibrio sp. 10N.222.55.C6 | reverse complement strand
ATGGAACAGTCACTTTTGGGAACGGTATTGTTGTAAATGACCGAGGTGATGTAACACTTCCTCCAGCGGTTAAAAACAACGTAAAAGACAGAGTGCAATCTATCGACCCAACCAAGCTACAAAAAGCTAAATCAGCAATTCAACAGCGTTTGCGCGGTTAATCTAAAACCAAGTTAAATCCTCTCACCCGATAATAGTGAACGCTATTATCGGGTGTTTTTACTCACTAGCTAAGGAAAGCGATTCGGAATTTGAATATGAAACGCCTTCTATTAATACTTGCTTCCACCTTCCCTTTTCATTCATCAGCAAATGACACTCTGGTTGAATCTATTGAGCGTTTTACGGATATTTTTTCCGTCAGCTTATCTCAAAATCCAGACAATGATAAAACGGTCGCTACACTTGATATAAAC
>NZ_JBFRSD010001252.1:0-251 GCF_041473395.1 Vibrio sp. 10N.222.55.C6 | reverse complement strand
TTGTTGAACAGCATCAGCTACTCTTTGAGTCACGAGCATTCGAACATCTTCTATCAAATGCTCTTTATCATCGAAGTAGCGATAGATAGTGCCTGCAGCCACTCCCGCTTCTTTGGCTAATTTTTGCATTGAAAGGCCTTGGAAACCGACCTCTGCAATTAGCTTTTCAGCTGCAGAAAGTATTTGCTGGCGTTTATCCCGAGGTGCATGAGTTGTCATATTTCAACCACCAATGAATGAACGTTCATTCA
>NZ_JBFRSD010001251.1:0-391 GCF_041473395.1 Vibrio sp. 10N.222.55.C6 | reverse complement strand
CATTATGGCTGAGTAGGTTCTGCCAAATTGAATGTGTAAAACGTTGTGAGGCATCACCGTTCGGGTTTCCAGGGAATATACGGTTAAGGTTTGCTGGGGATGCATCCGGATCCGATGAAATAAAATCTCGGCTGTGCATCAACATACCTGACACATTAATCATCGGAATAATGATGACTGTGCCGTGTATCTCCTCGTTTACGAGCTTTTGAATGACCTTCTGTGCGGTAATAACTCCATTTAATTCATCACCATGAACGCCTGCCGTTACCATTATTTTGCGAGCATTTTGACTTTGCTCACCGCGATAGACGACCACAGGTAAATGATGATTTTGACCAACACCGTTAGTTTGTGCCTCAAACCAGAAACGATGGCATCCCATCGGTAA
>NZ_JBFRSD010001250.1:0-431 GCF_041473395.1 Vibrio sp. 10N.222.55.C6 | reverse complement strand
GTATAAAGGCATCTCATGGAATAACGAATAAAGAAGATGGTTACATATATATAAACGAGAAAGTTGGTCTTCACGATTATAATGTAAGGTATTCGAAAGAAAAATCAAAATTATTAAAAAGTAATCTTACTTGGCACGTTCCAGAAGGTAAAATAATGGTATTAGGTGATAATCGTGATCACTCCTATGATTCAACCTTTGATAGTTTCGGATATGCAGACATTAATAATGTTAACGGTATCTATAACAAAGTGATACTCAACGTAGCAAACGGTAGCCGTAAGTTAAATTGTAATTTAAGAAGCTCATCTGATTACAACATCCTCAACAGAAATTGTTAAACATTGTGATGACAGATGTAAATTAACCGGGCTAACTTCAATAGCTAATTTTTAGATTATAAATAACGATAGTAGCTGTCTATTAATAAT
>NZ_JBFRSD010001249.1:0-431 GCF_041473395.1 Vibrio sp. 10N.222.55.C6 | reverse complement strand
CTATTAATATTGATTGGCATCCACAAGGTGATGATTACATTGATGATGACGAACATTTCACTTCAATTACCATTAATGGCATTCCAACGGATGTAGTCGCGGTGGTCAATGGTGATGTTACGGTCGATTCCAGCACGGCCGGCACCCTAGTCATTACACCGAAAGACACCTCACAGACACCGGAGCAATTTACTCAGATTGCTTTGGCGAACAACTTTATCCAAATGACACCACCAGAAAACTCAAGTGTCGACTTTACGCTGACAACCGTCGTTGAGATGGAGGAGAGAGATTTCGAGTACACCGATGATGCGATTGTTGGTGAGGGCGGCCGAGTAGTTGCTAATCCAGCAATTACAGGCACCATCACAGTACAAGTTGTGCCTGTTGTGGAACCTAAAGATCCAGATGGAGATGGAGTTGACGATAAC
>NZ_JBFRSD010001248.1:0-336 GCF_041473395.1 Vibrio sp. 10N.222.55.C6 | reverse complement strand
CTTCAACCTTGCTATCGGTATCTGTACACCGCCAGTAGGCAGTGCTCTGTTCATCGGTTGTTCGGTTGCCAACATTGCCATCGATAAAGTCATCAAGCCTTTATTGCCATTCTATGCCGCACTTATTGCAGCCCTAATGGCCGTTACTTTTATCCCTGAGCTGAGCTTGTTCCTACCTGAATTGGTACTGGGCTACGGTTCGTAATTTGGTCACAGATAGATTCTAAGACTGCTAAACACTCAAACGCTTTATCAAATAATAAAACCCCGCTGGTTCGCTGGCGGGAAAAGGAACTGAATAATGAAGACTGTTGCTAACTCTACGCTGCCAAACAC
>NZ_JBFRSD010001247.1:0-337 GCF_041473395.1 Vibrio sp. 10N.222.55.C6 | reverse complement strand
TTGCTACATTAACAAATTTGTCCGAATCAAACTTGTAGGAAACTGGTCGCTTCTGAAGTGTATTATCAGATAACGCGATAAAAGAATAGGCTCCATTGCTCTCTTGGTTATTGATATATTTAAAGTAGTCATACCCCTTTTTTATTGCCCATTTACGTAATTCCAAAGTGTAATAGACCCACACAGACTCTTGGTTTTTGCTTGATGTCCAATCTTCACCGACTTTGCTGGCTCGAAACTTACGAGCTTTCAGTTCTTTCTTTCCAAGCACATTTTGATTGAGTGATTTGTGGATTTTTTTTACATCCTGCTTAGAAAATACTTGGTATATATCCTG
>NZ_JBFRSD010001246.1:0-214 GCF_041473395.1 Vibrio sp. 10N.222.55.C6 | reverse complement strand
ATGTACACATAGTGCTTTCTTTCCCCATCCACACACCAAAGAAGTTTTCAAAATAAGGCACGAGCACCTGACCAAAATCATGTTGGTACCATTCATCAAAAATCGTAGAGAGAAACTCTCCCCATTGTGCTGATTCAACACTCCACGGCTCTAGATCGCCTGAAACAGGAATGATCGCCTTCTGGTTGGTGAGCCATTTGTTGTTAGTATGAGC
>NZ_JBFRSD010001245.1:0-538 GCF_041473395.1 Vibrio sp. 10N.222.55.C6 | reverse complement strand
CCTTCAGGCTTGTCTCTGGCTTTGAACTCCAAAGGCCTGAATAACCTCATGCACACGGTGTTAACGGAATACAAAATCCAACAATTACATGTTGTGGCACATAGTATGGGCGGGCTTGTCGCCACCAACAGTCTTCGCCAGTGCCGTATTGGGCAGCTATGCGATTTTGTAAGCAGCGTAGCCACCATATCTTCGCCGTTTGGTGGTGTCGAGTCTGCTAAACAAGGGGTCGAGTACTCTCCCGTAGTAATGCCGGCATGGGTTGATTTAAATCCAGACGGGAAATTTATCGCTGACTTATTAATTGACAGCAGTAAGATTCATATTCCCCACTTTTTAGCCTTTGGTTATAACTCGGGCGACCTATTTAATACCAACAGCAACGATGGTGTGATCAATTTATCAAGCCAATTGTCGCGCCCAGCCCAACTCCACGCGTCACAAATCCTCGGCTACAACGAAACCCATTTGAGCATCTTAGATAACGATGACCTTTTTGAAGACCTGTCCGAGTTTTGGTTAAGAGCTGAAGAAGCAC
>NZ_JBFRSD010001244.1:0-479 GCF_041473395.1 Vibrio sp. 10N.222.55.C6 | reverse complement strand
CTACAATGCTCACGCAAAAGTTAACGACTTCGAAAATAAATTCAACCAAGAGTTACTCGAGCTTTCTATAGATAATGGTAATATATTAATCGTTGTTGACGGAATAGACGAAGTAATCGCAAAGTTGAATAATAAATTTGATGTGAACTCATTTATTGAGAGCATTTTTGAAAGTTATTTAATTGGTAATGAGAAAACCAAGATAATATTAACGTGTAGGGATTATTTTTGGGATCTAAACACAGACGATAATTATAACATCAGTAAACTTGAATTAAGCCCATTTACTCGAGAGCTAACAGAGAAATTTTTCGCCAAAGAATATAACAAAGATTCATCTGAATTTAGAAAATGTATGGAATATGCTGATGAATTCAAATTCGACACTAAAACGGAAGGCGATAATCGATATGTTTATATTCCATATACCTTAGATCTAATATCAGACATGATAAAACAAAAAAGAGAATTTGGAGTAG
>NZ_JBFRSD010001243.1:0-277 GCF_041473395.1 Vibrio sp. 10N.222.55.C6 | reverse complement strand
AAGAACAAAGCAACGAGAATTTCGATCTCGTGGCATTCAAACGCATTTTATCGCGTTGGCAAGATGCCTTAGAAGGTAAAGGCTGGAATGCGCTTTATTTAGAAAACCACGATCAAGCTCGTAGTATTGATACTTTTGCCGATCCTAACTCTAGGTATGCCAGTGCTACCGCGTTAGCGAGTTGTTATTTCTTGATGAAAGGAACTCCATTTATTTATCAGGGCCAAGAGATTGGTATGGTAAATCATCAGTTTACTTCTCTTGACGAATTTAACGA
>NZ_JBFRSD010001242.1:0-354 GCF_041473395.1 Vibrio sp. 10N.222.55.C6 | reverse complement strand
TCTCTATTGAACGCTCTACTGGTCGACATTCCAGAAGAGTGGACTACGCCCGTGGAGTATTAATGATGAAAATACCTTACTTATTACTTCCCGTGTTAACGATGACTTTACTTGCCTGTTCGAACCAGCAGGAAGAGACCTATATCGAGACACCTGAAGCAGAACAGATTGCAGACCTTCAAGACGATGATAGAGATGGTGTGGTGAACGCTCGTGATATCTGTCCAGGTACGCCTGAGACATCACAAGTCGACAATGATGGTTGTGGCGAAACGATTCGTGCGGAAGAAGTCAGACAGCTAAAAATACTCTTTGCTCATGACTCATTTGAAGTGAACCCAATCTTCTCAGACC
>NZ_JBFRSD010001241.1:0-421 GCF_041473395.1 Vibrio sp. 10N.222.55.C6 | reverse complement strand
TGCTGATATGGCAGGCTTGAAGAACATTTTTTGCTAAGTCGATAGCGATAACATTTTTAGTCAACATATTGGAACCCTCGGTTTTTTCTCACACTCCTAAGTCTAGATTGCTAAGGAGGGAGTGGATTCCATACATCACGTTAAAGTATTTACTCATTCCAGAGTAAGATCGCAGTCGTTCCTTAGGATATGTAATGTGACCAGCCATAGATGCAGGCAATATCAATTTATAGGATCTCATCGTCATCCCAATCCCTGTCAATTTGGGAAATGTCACGGGAGACTTTGTGTAAATACCACCCGAGCAAAGCGACAATAGAAAGGATTAAAACTATAAAGGTTAAAAGCATATCCTACCCTTAGAGTTTGTATGAGACGTAACTACTAGGCTTACCATGGCACTCAATTGCCATGGTAAGCC
>NZ_JBFRSD010001240.1:0-461 GCF_041473395.1 Vibrio sp. 10N.222.55.C6 | reverse complement strand
GGAATTACCTCTGCGCCGTTGGTTTGCAGGCTATGACAACTTTCACAGCTCACACTGCGGTTAGAAGAAAGGTTCGGGTCTTTAAATAGCACCCAACCAATTTTGGCCAGCTCATGATTTATCTCGGGAGAGTTTGGAATCGGAGATATGGGTTGGCTTGAAGCGACGGTTTTATGTGCGTGCTTTTCTTCGGAATGGGCGGAGTGCCCTGAAGAGTGATAGTCACCATGATTGCTTTCATGGGCGTGATTTTTTTTGTGTTCGAACGAGGTGTGCATTTTTGAAGAGGCCGCGTCATAAACTAGCAAAGCGACTGAAACGACAATGATGCTTATTCCTGCTAAATATGGCGTTTTCATAACATTAGTCCATCTAGTTTGACAATTATGGCAACTCAGAATCCTTCTGATATCACCTTCATTTTACTTTCCAATGATAGGTGTTATTTATAAAGCTAGTTG
>NZ_JBFRSD010001239.1:0-307 GCF_041473395.1 Vibrio sp. 10N.222.55.C6 | reverse complement strand
TATATAAATCGTACATTGAACCTGAATCTTCAGTCATTGATGGTGTGAGTGTCGTGTCCATCAAAAGCTCATCGGTGAGAACACGACCAAGTGGAGAGCTTTGCCACCCCTGTCGATTAGCCTCCAGGAACGAGAACAAGGTTCCTGAATCTGGGTCTAATCGGTTACTGACTACTTTCAGCCTGGTTTCGGCATCGCGCATATTTCGACGAGTGGCCTCTAATCTTTCGAGTAGTTTTTCACGTTTAGTTTGTAAGTTGACTCCTTCCTTCTCACTCAAAGTTGTCGTGTGTTTTAACGTGTCTAC
>NZ_JBFRSD010001238.1:0-441 GCF_041473395.1 Vibrio sp. 10N.222.55.C6 | reverse complement strand
GATTCAAAGGTATCAATATCGTCGTTCTTAGAAGCTGGGTTAATTTGACGGTAGTACTCATAAGCACGCTCACCATTACCCATTTTCGCTTCTGCGATCATCACCCATGGGTTTGAGTGAAGGAAGATACCGCCGTTCTCCTTCGCACCCGGTGGATATGTCGAAACGCCACCAAGTTGTGGATCAAAGCCGTTGTAGCCTGGAGTTGAAAGCTTGATACCATTGGTCGTGTTCAGCTTGTTGTAAACCGAATCTAGCGCCTGAGTGGCACGCTCTTGTGTTGCGAAACCAGAAATCACAGGCCAACTTTGACCATTAGTGTAGATCTGCCCTTGCTCGTTCTTGTGAGAACCAATCGGCAGGCCTTGCTCATCAAAGTAACGCACGAACCATTCGCCATCCCAACCGCACTCATTCACTGTGCTCTGCATCTGTTGATAT
>NZ_JBFRSD010001237.1:0-300 GCF_041473395.1 Vibrio sp. 10N.222.55.C6 | reverse complement strand
TATTAGGAAAGACGGAAATTGTGCATTTGGGAGCTTACCAGAAGGGTGTCCCAAAAATATGCTAGGAGTGCTTGGTGACTTTCTACTTACAGTTGATGAACTAGATATTGTGGTGTTGAGTGCCCGTAGTCATGAGAGAACATTTGTTTCATTGCGTTCTGAATGCCCCCAGAATGACATGGCTAAGGTGATAAAGAGATCGCTGAATGATACGGGTGTTGGTTTTGGTGGAGGACACTCGCATATGGCTGGTGGTGTTGTTAATCAAGTGTTTGACCATTCCAATGAACGGGTCTTTAT
>NZ_JBFRSD010001236.1:0-269 GCF_041473395.1 Vibrio sp. 10N.222.55.C6 | reverse complement strand
CTTCTAAAGATTACTTTCTTGAAATGCCTACCCCTGAAGATGGATCACTTGATGACTTCTCAGTTACAGATCTAAATTTTGATAATGGTGGTGCTATAACTGAAGTAAATTGGAGCAATGTTGGGCAAGTTAATGTAGTTATCAATGATCCTAGCTTTGATTGTTCTGAAATTGAAGGGTGTCCTATTTATGAACAGCCTGATTCCGCAAGTTCGGGGTTGGTTGGTAGCTTTGTTGTCAAATCTAAACCTTATGAGTTTGCTGTATGT
>NZ_JBFRSD010001235.1:0-309 GCF_041473395.1 Vibrio sp. 10N.222.55.C6 | reverse complement strand
TTCATTCTCAAACTTAACGACATCACCAGCAACATAGCGACCAAAGCCATCTGGGTATACGTAGTTAACATCTCCCGCGGGTTCAACCAAATTGAAGTCCAGCGTTTCTTGGCCGACTAGCTTACCCTCACTGTTTCTGGTTTTTACTACCAACATATGATGACCTGGCTCAGACTTAGAAAGTTCAAGCTGAGGATTTACAGACTCCCCATCTTTCACTGCATCTTCCCAATGGGCTAAAGTATCACGGTTGTGGTTGTACGCCGTAATCTCGACTTGTGCATCACCCTGAGAAGCCAATGCCAAATC
>NZ_JBFRSD010001234.1:0-253 GCF_041473395.1 Vibrio sp. 10N.222.55.C6 | reverse complement strand
GTTTATCTAGGGTTTTTTTACGCCTGAAGAAAAGCGGATTAATTAATGATTCTAACCACGTCCGTGAGGCGAATCTAAATCCAGATCAGGCCCTTTAGGCACCACTTGAGTCGGGTTGATACCCGTATGGCTGTAATAGTAGTGGCGCTTGATGTGGTAGAAATCCGTCGTCTCTTTAATACCCTCTATTTGATAGAGCTCTTTTAGATAACCTTGGATATGTTTGTAATCCGCAATTCGTTGCTTGTTACAC
>NZ_JBFRSD010001233.1:0-382 GCF_041473395.1 Vibrio sp. 10N.222.55.C6 | reverse complement strand
TTAATGGACACTGCCTCTCCCGGGTATTTAGGGACTTATCAGGAGTTCCGTTCTCACTACATTTCACCTATTCTCAAATCTGCCGGAGATGAAGTTGAAGAGGTCAGAGCTAGACTAGGGAGAGAGTTGCGTATTGCGGTGGGTGCTTTGATGCTTAGACGAGTTAAAGAAGATAACCTGAAGGGCCTACCGGCTAAGAATATGTATGCTGGTGGACACTTTGATGGGTGGGAGTACCTGAAAGAATTAGAATCTACGATGGTCGGGTATCAGCGCGATGTCTATGAAGGAACGATAAGTAATCAAATTGAAAATGAAGATAGTCATGCCTTAACTACATTAATGAGATTACGAGACAGTTCATTACATCCGAGATTAAGTG
>NZ_JBFRSD010001232.1:0-323 GCF_041473395.1 Vibrio sp. 10N.222.55.C6 | reverse complement strand
AGTTAGAGGTCCACTATATAGTTGATCTAAGAAGCAACTTATCATTTTGATTTTCAATATATATTCAAGAGGTCGCTGGTGCTACAGAACATAAATGATAATATCGAAGAAATCTCTTGCGTTGACTCAGATGAAATATTTGAAGCACTTAGACCAGACAAGCTCTCAGATGCTGGAATGATATTTCGTGGGCATGAAGATGCCACTTGGAAGCTTGTACCTTCTGTATTCAGGTCTTCCAATGAGGGTTTATGTAAGTTCCAGTGCGATGAAGAGATAGTAGCTGCCGATCAGATTGGTTACGAGTTAATGCACATTAGGAG
>NZ_JBFRSD010001231.1:0-234 GCF_041473395.1 Vibrio sp. 10N.222.55.C6 | reverse complement strand
TTTCTACTGTTCTAGCCCTCTCAAAAGCCCTGTATCTATCATAGATAAACAAAACCCCTCAGCTCTGCACTCAACCCACAAATTATTATTCAACATCACCGTACCATACAATCAAGGTATTTACGGCCTGCAAGCAACTAACCCTCAAGCGCATCCCCTTGAGCACTGGATTCGTTTAACCATCGACTTGAACCCGCCTGAGTATTTCATGAAGCATTGGCGCTAATAGAATGA
>NZ_JBFRSD010001230.1:0-499 GCF_041473395.1 Vibrio sp. 10N.222.55.C6 | reverse complement strand
GTAATGTGAGTTCGACCGCCACAATCCGTAATCGCAAGCTCATAGTCAGCCATGATTGGGCTTGACTGATCATCGCTATCACCCAAGTAGCAGGTAAATAGGTAATCACTCAACACTACACCATCTTCTATAGACTGTGCGGCAATACCATTGAAAGCGTACATAGTATCGTCCGACGGTTCAGCACTTGGCGCCTCAATCTCACCTACCGTAAGTTCACCATTGTACATGCTAAAGATCATGGTAGGCGTATCCCCCTCTCCCATGTAGGGCATAGCCTCAACTGGTACGGTAAATTCGACGATATCTTCACCGTGTAATGTGTAACGTAAGTAATCCGCAGTAGCGACGCGACTTGCCGTTCCTGCGTCCCAATCAAAGAAGTAATAATGCGCCGTGCCATCACTCACTAACTCGATATCAAAGTCTAGATAGAGGCTAACAGAGGTAGTAAGATCTGTGGAAACCGACTCACCGACCGACTGCGACACAATAATGT
>NZ_JBFRSD010001229.1:0-308 GCF_041473395.1 Vibrio sp. 10N.222.55.C6 | reverse complement strand
GCAACGATAACGCCTTTACCAGCCGCAAGGCCGTCAGCTTTAACTACAATTGGCGCGCCTTGCTCACGAACGTAAGCGAGAGCTGGCTCAATTTCAGTGAAGTTAGCGTAAGAACCTGTTGGGATGTCATGACGAGCTAGGAAGTCTTTGGTGAATGCTTTAGAACCTTCAAGTTGCGCTGCTGCTTGAGTTGGACCAAAGATAGGTAGACCTACTTCTCGAAATGCGTCAACCACACCAATGACTAACGGTGCTTCAGGGCCAACGATGGTCAGTTCGATTTCTTTCTCTTGAGCAAACGCGACTAA
>NZ_JBFRSD010001228.1:0-460 GCF_041473395.1 Vibrio sp. 10N.222.55.C6 | reverse complement strand
ATTGGTATTAAATGAGTTCTACCAAGTGACATTCAGAAAGAAACTGTATGGTTCAATGGAAGAGTTACAGAAAGATCTGGACGAATGGATGGACTACTACAACAATCATCGTACTCATCAAGGAAAAGTGTGCTGTGGCCGAACGCCAATAGAGACATTAGTGGATGGGAAATCAATCTGAGCTGAAAAGAACCTAACCCAGATATAATCTGACAGACACCGAGTCTAAAAGTGGGTAACTGTCAGATCAGGTCTGAATTAGTACACGTTAGCCTAAGCTAGAGAACATGTTTAAATAAAAAAGTCATACAGTATATATACCGTATGACTTCTTATTGTAAAAGATGCTAGGTTAAGCTTACTGGCTCAGCTCTTTGCATATTTTACTTAATGTCTTTCGGCTTTATGAGCGACAGCATAGTGCTGGAAAGGCTGAGATAAGCGAGGGCAACTTATGAGT
>NZ_JBFRSD010001227.1:0-387 GCF_041473395.1 Vibrio sp. 10N.222.55.C6 | reverse complement strand
GAACTTGTTGGCCAGATCGATGCGGAAACGACGCGTGAAGTCGATGGCAGCGAAAGAAGACACAGAGGCTTTATTTACCCTTACGATCTCCCGTCTTCAACTGATGAACGCCGTGTTGATATTTTTGGTGGTAAAGCATGGTGGTTAGATGACTTAACAAATGATGGTGATGCGTCTAGTCACAATAACCAATTTAGAATCATTGATGCGACGGATATCAATGATGCTGGCGTGATTTCAGCAACGGCTATCAAATGTACAGTCGACGGTAATGATAAGCCTTATGACACAACATCACACAACTCATACTGTGGTGGTGCCTCATCTAACGCAGTCGAAAAGGTTGTAGCTGTTAAGCTTATCCCAATCAAGGGAGCAAGGTATGAC
>NZ_JBFRSD010001226.1:0-287 GCF_041473395.1 Vibrio sp. 10N.222.55.C6 | reverse complement strand
GTTCAGCAGAGTTGGAACAACCGCTGTCGCTATCGTATGTCCACGAAAGTCCATAATAATCGGCTCAATTAAGTGATGAATCGCAGGAACGTTGTGCACCACAATACCGCCACCAACCAAGAACATCGCAGCAGTGCCGACCACAGCAAGCGTCTTCATTAACTTGGGAGCAAACGCGACTAGCCCATTACCCAATTGAGTTTTAATGGTACTGCCATTCGATGTTCGCTGCAGATAAAAGCCTAAATCGTCTAACTTAACGATCCCTGCCACTAAGCCATAAACAC
>NZ_JBFRSD010001225.1:0-248 GCF_041473395.1 Vibrio sp. 10N.222.55.C6 | reverse complement strand
AGTAACCAAGCAAAGTGGCCGCGATCATCTAACTCCTGATGAACTGTAGTGTCATTCTTGATGACACGATTAGCATCTAGGTGTGACCAGATATCCAGTACAGCTGAATCATCTGAGACACCGATATAGATGGTATTCGGAGTTTCTGTAAAGGCATCACAAACGTCAGTTAACGCGACTGAATTACTGTAATCAACAACATGGTTCAGTTCCGCTAACTTACACTCTGCCAATGAATCAACATCATG
>NZ_JBFRSD010001224.1:0-323 GCF_041473395.1 Vibrio sp. 10N.222.55.C6 | reverse complement strand
ATATTATTTTCTTTTTTTATGGTTAAGTTTTTTTTCAGAATAAGAAAGGGACCAAGATTGGTAAAAACCTGAAAATGACTATCTTTTTCTCTTAGTTCACCACAAACATAATGTCGGTCAGACCACAACGGTTTCTCCTTCAGATCGGAAATTGTCACTATGTCAAACTCTTTCAAATCATCGAGTAAAACTCTGGCTAACCTGTTGGCTTGAGAGTAATGACCTCCGACACCAAAACTAAATAAAACAGCATTATTTGAATACATTTAATAAATCTCTTTGCACTTTGTCACGACAATACTTCTCAGTAACAACATTAATAT
>NZ_JBFRSD010001223.1:0-532 GCF_041473395.1 Vibrio sp. 10N.222.55.C6 | reverse complement strand
GGGTCGAACTGTTGGAATGGAAATACATCGCCTCGCCCGTCGACTAACGCGGCTTTAGCCTCGACACGCGAGTTAACTGTGACAAACCGAACATGAACACCAAAACGCTGTTCAAGATCTAATGTCCAATCTTTGATGATCCCAGAAACCTGCCCATCATCATCGATGAATGAGTAAGGATAATGGTTGGCCAAGACAACAAAAGTTACCGTAGGTTGGTTTCCCAACCACTGATTTAACTCAGTATCTGTTACCTCAGCAGCATTCGTAGATCGCATTAGCAGCGACCACACCACAAGTGTAATGACCAGAAAAACAACCAAACGATTTAGCGACAACATCAAGCCATCACTCATCTCTAAATTTCTCTTTAATTGCTAGAATCTCAGGTAACTTCAGAAAAAACACATCAACGATAGTTGGATCAAAATGTTTGCCTTTCTGTTCTTCAAACAAGTTCAGCGCCTCATCAATACTCCAAGCTTTTTTATAAGGGCGCTCTGTGGTCAGGGCATCAAACACATCAGCAACA
>NZ_JBFRSD010001222.1:0-324 GCF_041473395.1 Vibrio sp. 10N.222.55.C6 | reverse complement strand
GTACAATATCTGTTGGAGGAGCCGTATCAGGGCCACCACTATAGCTTAGTGAGTCGTGATTACACCCTAAAAGAGCCGTGGATATGATAGCCAACGCAATTAAGTTTTTTTTCATTGAGCGAAGTTAGTCGTAATTTAAAGTGGACCGTTATCTTATAGATTTACTCCACCTCGATGACTATTGTTTTTTGTCTTAACCACAAAAACCATTACTCATAAGCGATTGAATAAGAAAAATAAAATGATAATTGAGACTCTCATTCCAATTACAAAACCTCTCCCTACCTTAAAACGGAAAAACGCCATATCTCGATTGAGATATGG
>NZ_JBFRSD010001221.1:0-465 GCF_041473395.1 Vibrio sp. 10N.222.55.C6 | reverse complement strand
CAACAAGCTTCCAGGGATATCAACAAGTACATTAGCTTAACTGACCAAGGTCAATTGATACTGGATAGAACAATTAAAGGCTATAGGCCAGCAGACAACTTTAAGCCTTTATTTACTCAAGGCACTGCTCATGAGTATCTACTTATGCTTCATCAGCAATATAACCAAGAAGAGACCTTCGAGTTCTTTAATTGGGGGGAAGCTCAATCGACCGTATTGAACGTTCCTGAAAGGGCTATATCACCAAGCATTGTTCGAGGATTAATTGCGGCAGCAAGGGCTAACCTTCGAGTCGATATTGACTATGTATCGCTCTCTACACCTGAGGTTCGAGGTCGAATTATTGCGCCTCACAGCTTAGTCTATGATGGGATCAGGTGGCATGTAAGAGCATATTGTGAAGAGAAAAATGAATTTCGAGATTTCGTGTTAAGTCGCTTTAGGAACGAACCTGACTTAATGGAT
>NZ_JBFRSD010001220.1:0-267 GCF_041473395.1 Vibrio sp. 10N.222.55.C6 | reverse complement strand
TGGAGCAACAGGGTTAACGAACGTTATGGAACAAATAGGAACTCAAGCTCAGCAACATAGTTTTTTCTGTCGAACGGATATTCAAGGTTGTTACCAGAATCTTAATAAATTTAAATTGGTTGAATGGCTACATAAGCAAGACTTGACTAAGTCTATAAAACGTTTAATTACTCAGTTCTTGTTCTACCAAGTCGAGAGCGGGGGAATTTACATCAACGACCCAAGAGGAATCCCCAGGTCTTGCGGTTTATCAAGCTATATCCTTGC
>NZ_JBFRSD010001219.1:0-377 GCF_041473395.1 Vibrio sp. 10N.222.55.C6 | reverse complement strand
TGTTTAATGAGAAGATGCATCATGCTGCTCAACTTCTGATTCATTCACTACCATTTTCCAGCCGGAAGATTCAAGTGTGTTCTCATCAAAACTAGTCGGTTGACTTGCTACGCCACCCAGGTAAATCCAGATTTCAGGAGAAACGCTGTTGGCGTTCAAAATAAAGGAATCCGCAGAACCATGATCAGCTGGTTTGGCTTGTTCACTTGGTGTTGCAGATTCACTGGGAGCAGAGAAATAGTAACCACGCTCGTCCAGTACCCAAGCATGAGAACCTTTGCGCTTCCAACTCTGATCTTCTACAAACGGGGCAACCCATTCATCTTTAAGTGATGCAACACTCGGCCAATCACCATCTGAGTCCATGCGCAGGTCAC
>NZ_JBFRSD010001218.1:0-425 GCF_041473395.1 Vibrio sp. 10N.222.55.C6 | reverse complement strand
TCATGACTTAATGTCGACGATAATAAAGGTAAATTACGGCATGGGGTGTATTCAATCCGGTGCTTTTTGGGTTGCTGCACCTGCGGGGTCTATCATCAAGTGGACTTACAACAATCAGTATGACGCAGAACACTTAGACGTTCATGACAGTATTAGAGTCGCTGTTTTGATGTTAAAGATATTGAAGAAATACCTTGGGGTAGATTTCGCTCCGATGCGCGTATTACTTTCTGGGGAGCGTGCGGATGAGAACCTATATCGAGACTATTTTGGCTGTGACGTAACATGGAATCATCATCAAACAGAGATCTGGTTTCATTCCAACTTACGCTTGGCAAATCTGGCTGAAAATCAAGATACCAAACAAACCTTTTCTTTAAATTTTGAGGACTTGGATCGATGCTTAGATATGCCCGATCCAAGCG
>NZ_JBFRSD010001217.1:0-498 GCF_041473395.1 Vibrio sp. 10N.222.55.C6 | reverse complement strand
GTTGTACGGTCACCCCAAAGGTCCGCAGCTCCCGGGCTAAGTACGCCGCGCAAAGGGTTTAGATAACCCCACTCAATATCGTTTACCGCGACAACTTTTGAAGAACCTTCATCGGCAAAAGAAGGTGTAGTAAGTAGCGTTGCGGCTAGTGCTAATGTCGATGCTTTAAATAATGATTTCATAGTAATGTCTCTGCTGTATTTGCTTGAGATTAATAATATTCAAAATTATTCATTCGATAAACGGGCTAATCTTTAATACACTTTCCTTAAATCGTGGATAATAAAACTGACCATTCGAGTAGTGAAGAGTATAGTGATGAAAATTTCAGATTTACAGGTTTTGTTGAAAGTTGCTGAGCTTCAATCGATTACAGCCGCGGCGAATCAACTTGATATGAGCTCTTCTGCTGCAAGTGTGTCATTAAAACGGATAGAGCAAGAGTTAGGAGCCGAGTTATTTGTTCGAACGACGCGAAAGATGCGCATGACCCCAGAG
>NZ_JBFRSD010001216.1:0-284 GCF_041473395.1 Vibrio sp. 10N.222.55.C6 | reverse complement strand
AGCGATGTACTGAAAGTTCATACCGATGAAACGGTTCAGGTGGTCTCTGCGATTAATGGATTGTCTGAAGCTTCAAGTGAAGTCGAGAAGAACTCACAGTCAGCGGCAGAAGCAGCGCGAGATGCGGCCGTGTTCAGTGACGAGACTAAGCAAATTAACACGGTGACAGAAACGTACATCAGTGATCTTGAGAAGCAAGTTTGCACGACGTCTGATGATATTCGTTCTATGGCTAATGAAACACAGAGCATTCAGTCGATAGTGTCTGTGATTGGTGGTATTGC
>NZ_JBFRSD010001215.1:0-314 GCF_041473395.1 Vibrio sp. 10N.222.55.C6 | reverse complement strand
CGTATCTACGTTTTTATTATATTGCTGTCGTCTATTATGAGGCTCAATAAGTATAATGCTATTGTGTGAATCGAAAGCGATATTCGTAAGAAGCCTACCAAAAATATCCGTATAAACACCGTACATATGGATTGGTTTAATTTGTTCTATTCTAGAACGTTCGAAGGGCTCCGTTCGGCGGAGCTAAGAAGAGTGGGGCAGAAGTGTTTTAGCTTACCTGCACCATGGTCCGCGTTAATATCAATACGAATCATCACGGACGCACCACCTTGATGCTTGTCTTGAAATTAACGATACAAAGACTTGGTTGACTC
>NZ_JBFRSD010001214.1:0-222 GCF_041473395.1 Vibrio sp. 10N.222.55.C6 | reverse complement strand
CTTTCGTATAATGTGGTGCCGCTACTGGACTCTACTATCCAACCTATCCAACCTATCCAATTGATTAAAATAAACATTATAAAAATCGAGTTTTAAGATGTTACCTCAGGTGTTACTTCGGAAAAAACTCAACTTCTGAGACAAGATCAGCACTAAATTTATCTGAAGAGCAGATTACTTTTACAAAACAAACATGCTGGTCGACCATAAACGGTACCAGCA
>NZ_JBFRSD010001213.1:0-253 GCF_041473395.1 Vibrio sp. 10N.222.55.C6 | reverse complement strand
CTCTTAAACCCTATCGAAGAAGTTACAAACAAGCTGCAACAACAAGCAGAGCAAGATTTTCGATTGGACCCGAACTTCATTCATCAAGTACCAGAATTGGTGCCGATTGCACGCTCGTATCAGTTGATGGCGAAGCACATTCAACAGCAATTTTTGCAACTTGAATATCAGTCGTCACATCGAAGACAAAGCTTATTACAGCTCAGTCATGATTTGAAAACGCCATTGTCGAGTGTATTGGGGTATCTAGAAA
>NZ_JBFRSD010001212.1:0-231 GCF_041473395.1 Vibrio sp. 10N.222.55.C6 | reverse complement strand
AACTCTAACATCTCTTGAACTTTCTCTTTCTTTTGCTGCTCTGAGAGTTCTTTTAGTCCAAAGCCAACGTTCTGGTTGACCGTCAAGTGCGGGAACAGAGCGTAGTCTTGGAAAATCATACCGATATTTCGTTGCTCCGGTGGCAACCAATTATCGCCATCATCGATGGTTTGACAGTTTAAACTCATTACGCCACTACTCAATGGAAGCAGGCCAGCAATCGCCTTAAGT
>NZ_JBFRSD010001211.1:0-246 GCF_041473395.1 Vibrio sp. 10N.222.55.C6 | reverse complement strand
CATTGAGTGCAATTATACAGCTCTTTGATGCCAATTACTTTGTGCCATAGAGTTCGATGTTTACGCCTTAAGTGGGGGTGCTTACACATAAATTACCGTCGAGATATTCAGGCGGCTTATGTTGTACTAGTTTAATAGTTCATTCAACAAAATATACAAAACTTACATTTTTTGTTGAATTGTATAGGTTTTTACAAGTTGAATAAGCTGATTGCATTTTTTGTGGTGATTGCATTCACCTCTTCG
>NZ_JBFRSD010001210.1:0-216 GCF_041473395.1 Vibrio sp. 10N.222.55.C6 | reverse complement strand
TTAAGTGAGGGAGATATCCCAGTACTTGCAATGGTCATTCCTGCTTTATGGATTTTGCCGCAAGGAGGCATCGCAGGATTAGCTTTGCTTGTCTCCATGACCACTTATGGATTAACGCTACCGCTACAACCCATCACGCTATCAGTCAGCGTATGGGTATTATTCCCACTATTGATGGTGGTCTTTTCAAAACGCAGCAGTTTGTCGGTCGTGATT
>NZ_JBFRSD010001209.1:0-306 GCF_041473395.1 Vibrio sp. 10N.222.55.C6 | reverse complement strand
CAGCTGCCTCGCCACAAGAGCCTATCCCCGCACCAATTCCTATCCCTTCAATCTGTTGATTGTAAAAATCAGGCAGGTTTGGGGCATACTCAAGGTGTAACGTTTTAGACTCTGAGTTGAGCAGTAAAATTGAAGCCATGCGCTGCTCGGTAAGCTGAATAATCTTGTGATTTAAATCTTTGCGATCCATCCCAAGCGCAAGCTTCCGCAGCAAACTATTGATGGCTCGATGACCTTCTAATAAAAATTGTTGTTCCATTCACTAAGGCTTTCAATTGTGTAATCGGGTACAGCTTGTTCTTATGC
>NZ_JBFRSD010001208.1:0-348 GCF_041473395.1 Vibrio sp. 10N.222.55.C6 | reverse complement strand
TCGACACCACTAGCAGCCCATCCGTTAAATGACTCTTTGTTTTTAACTTTATTCTTGTGCGCAGTAACTATGGCTTTAGATGCGTCATGCACGTCTACCATTGATAGAGCTAGACAATCATTGATTTCTTGTGACACCGCTGTGATAGAAACGTCATTAGATAAGCTATTCAGATTGGCGCGTTGAGTTATTTGCGTTGTGTTCGTGATTTGGGTTGCGAATTGCTCTTGAGCTAGCTTTGATGCCTGAATATCAGCATCTAATTCAGCAAGTGTTTGTGTTGGAACTGGTAACCCAACAAACGTTGCGAAGTCACCGATTTCGTGACCCTCAAGCTCTCTTTTATGA
>NZ_JBFRSD010001207.1:0-206 GCF_041473395.1 Vibrio sp. 10N.222.55.C6 | reverse complement strand
TCAAGCTCGGCATAATTAGTAATAATCTTCGCGTCTTCTCTGGTCACGATAGCAAACGGTAAATCATAGATTGGAGTGGTGTAGAGGCCGCTTATGCCATTATTTTTATAATTTTGCACCGATTGCAGCCCATCTATAGTTCCTTCTTGAAACTTATTAACAAGCTCTCCCCAAGAAAAACCATTCACAAATTCAAACCTGATCCC
>NZ_JBFRSD010001206.1:0-259 GCF_041473395.1 Vibrio sp. 10N.222.55.C6 | reverse complement strand
AGTCTTCGTTTGCTCGGCTGTAGATGTCGAAACCATAACCAGAAGGCGCGATGTAATGTGGTGAGGTACTACTTGCATCGATCTTTTGAGTCACTGTTATTGAGCCATCACCGTTAGTGGTTGTTGTGTTTTCTGTTGCAGCTGCAAACGTCTGTTGCGAGAAAGAACACATAGCGACTGAACCCATCACCATTAGAGATTTTTTAATATTTTTCATGGCAGCTATCCTTAGTCAGAATCCAGAACAATGTCGCAAGAA
>NZ_JBFRSD010001205.1:0-263 GCF_041473395.1 Vibrio sp. 10N.222.55.C6 | reverse complement strand
CTACTTGGCTCTTTTCAAGTGGATGTGAATGAGTTGCTCGCTTTGCCCGAAATGTCGATGGAATGGGCAGGCACTATTTTGTTGATTAGCTCGATGTTTCTATGGGGTCTCACCCGTGAAATTGAAGATTACAAATCAGCCGTAAGTGAAGACGAGAAATGTGTAGGCTCTCATCCACTACAAAAAACGGCTCAAGATACTAACTTCGTGACAGCGTGGGTGGTGGTTGCTTTTCTTTTCTTCGAATTTGGCTCTGTGATAGC
>NZ_JBFRSD010001204.1:0-290 GCF_041473395.1 Vibrio sp. 10N.222.55.C6 | reverse complement strand
CTCGCGCCCTATTCCTTCAGCCTGGTTTCGGTTTTACTCCGTTTGCCTCATTGCCCGGCATTCTCATTTATTACGGTGCATTGCAGCGCCACGCCACCACAGCAAGATGTAGACGTAGCCGAGATTCGCCAATGGCATAAAAAGAGAGGCTGGCGCGATGTGGGGTATCACTTTGTTATTCGTCGCAATGGGGATGTCGAACTTGGCAGGCCACTATCGCAAACCGGTGCGCATGTGAAAGGACACAACAAGGGCAATATTGGGGTTTGTTTGGTTGGCGGTTGTAATGC
>NZ_JBFRSD010001203.1:0-375 GCF_041473395.1 Vibrio sp. 10N.222.55.C6 | reverse complement strand
ATCACCGCGAGTTAAACAGGCATTCTTAAGGATTTTTGCGTAGCTAGATTTGCCAGAGCCATTGTCACCATATACTGCCGTCAGACCTTCGGTTTTGAATTCTAACAAGGCATCAGAAACCAATGCAGACACATGGTTTACTTTACCAATGCTCTTTAAGGTTACAGCCTGCCCTTCCTCACCAAACCCAGTAAGGTCTAGTGGCGCAATGTAGTCTGAGTAAGATTCATCCTGAGTCTCTAGGCCATGCTCCATTTTGGCAACGGTGAATAGAAGCTGTAAGTCATCACCTTCTAATTCACCTTTCTCAGCAGCTAACCTGATAGCATGACGCCACCATAGGTTCTTTTTTAACTTGTTAGCCCAGCTAACAAC
>NZ_JBFRSD010001202.1:0-254 GCF_041473395.1 Vibrio sp. 10N.222.55.C6 | reverse complement strand
AACGCATTGGTCGGGCAAGATTCGACACAAGCCGGTAACTTCCCTTGTGCAAGATTGGTATCACGGCAGAAGTTACATTTATCTGCGGATTTGTTCTCTGGATGGAAAAAGCGCACTTGATACGGACAAGCTAATAAGCAATAACCACAACCAACACACTTCTCTTGATGAACATCGACAATGCCGGTTTTTTCATCTTTGTAGGCCGCCCCTGTTGGGCAAACCATCACGCAGGGTGCATTATCACAATGTTG
>NZ_JBFRSD010001201.1:0-235 GCF_041473395.1 Vibrio sp. 10N.222.55.C6 | reverse complement strand
AATCAGCACCGCGTGGCATCTGGCGTAACTCAGAGCGTGCGTTTTTCGAGTTCTTCGTGGTAATAGCTTGGTTTTGTACTTCAAAGACGAGATTACCGTCTTTATCAAGGTGGAAGAAATCGCTGTGTGAGTAGCTCATCATTGCCACCCCTTCGATTTCGTCAACACGACCATCTTCATTGATATCTGAAGGTATAGTTATTTTCCAATTGTGCATATCGAATTTATCGGCAGG
>NZ_JBFRSD010001200.1:0-364 GCF_041473395.1 Vibrio sp. 10N.222.55.C6 | reverse complement strand
CACAATCTTTATAATCTTTGCTTGGGCGCCAATCTGGGAGGTATTGACCAATCTCAACATGCGCATTGTATAATGCGCCAATCGCCTTGCTATCCAACAATATTTTTAACTTTTGTGCTGAAGGTAAATAACGCAAACAATAACCGACAGCAACGGGAGTTTTGTACTTATCTATAGCTTTCTGTATGGCAACTGTATCTTCATGAGTCGTGGTCACAGGTTTTTCAATTAAGGTTGGAATACCAGCTTCAATTAACGGAATTGAATGTTGTGCATGAAAAGAAGCAGGCGAAGCAACAATCACCAGTTCAACATTAGCTTTAACTAAAGCTTCAACATCAACCACAATTCCATCGCTATCACT
>NZ_JBFRSD010001199.1:0-367 GCF_041473395.1 Vibrio sp. 10N.222.55.C6 | reverse complement strand
CTATTTAACTAAAAATTATTTATTAGGATATCACTATGAGAATGACAAAAACGATCTCTTACCGCCATAACAATGGTACATCTAAAATTAGCATTGATCCTGCATTATATGGTGCAGTAAGCAGTAAGCATGAAAATGGTCAAACTTGGTTACGACAAAATGCTACCAAGCTTCATAATGAACTAGGTGGTGACCGTATTTCATATCGAGTAGCTGAAAAGGCTTTCCTTTCTATTCTTCCTGAAAAAAGCATGCAGGATTACGAGTCAAGGCTTGGGTATTGTAACGTAAGAATCTCCTTAGATAATGTGCAGTATGCATTCTCTCTACCACATGTGCTTCTGCATTACATCTCAAAGGTTTATAC
>NZ_JBFRSD010001198.1:0-314 GCF_041473395.1 Vibrio sp. 10N.222.55.C6 | reverse complement strand
ACCACTAAAGGTATAAAGCATAAGTCCTTTTGCTTGGCCGTTTAATGTCTTCGCAGAGCCAATGACTTGCCAAGAGCGTTTTTGATTACATTCCAAGAACGCAGTGATAGTACCATCATTTTTTTCTATCTTAACTGAGGCTGTCGTGCCTTCAAATGTGCTAAGTTGTTTGATCTCTGGTTGACCATTTTGCTCTACAACAAACACAATGGAAGGCTCGCCCATGAACATTTCTTTACTAATTTTGATGTAGTTATCGTTGTCCCAGTAAATGCCTAGGCCAGCTTGTTCAAATGGCAAGGTTGGCTCTAAGG
>NZ_JBFRSD010001197.1:0-282 GCF_041473395.1 Vibrio sp. 10N.222.55.C6 | reverse complement strand
CTCTAATAACTTCGGCTAAGAACAGTTTTCTCAGCGCTCTAAGGTTGTTTTCACTGACACTGCGACCAACTAACGGTGAGCCGGGCTCAACCCTTGCTTCAAGAAAATACGGAAGGTCGTCCTGCGATCCATCATCGTAGCTAGGTAAAAAGTAACTCAGAGGAATAAGGATCAATACCCCACCGACCAAAACAGCTAAACCGATCAAAGTTGGCGTGAAAAAGTTTAAACTCGGCAGTCCTGCATCTTCAACAAAGCTATTAATGATCAAGTTGGTTGAGG
>NZ_JBFRSD010001196.1:0-527 GCF_041473395.1 Vibrio sp. 10N.222.55.C6 | reverse complement strand
GCTATCATCTAGAACACCAAACTTTGCTTGTAGTTCTGTATTAAAGAATCGGTAATTATTAAGCGCATTATCCGTATCACTCTCACCTGATGCCATTGGATATACTTGGTGAACTGTAGAGTCATAAGGTTGACTTAGGTACGCAATATTATTTTGATTTGTAACATTCCACTCAGGGTCACCTTGCATGAAGTATTTGGGGTAAAAACGGCCGATAGTTTTAGACCCAGTGACACCTGAATCACCATTTGGAGGGGCAATGGTGCTATAAAAGTTACCCGTTTCAATTGCAACCAATTCAAAACTTCCTACCTCTGAGTAGGTTAACCCATCAAGTTGGTACCCACCATTTGACTGATCACTAATTGAAATACTCGGAGATATCGTGTCGGGCATCAAATAGCCAAGTACACCCTCACTTGGTGTGTCTAAATAATGGGAAACACTGATCGAAGCTTGAGACACAAAATAATTCGAAGGAACACCTACATTATTTGAACATACGGAATTTACATTAGCTCCGGTAA
>NZ_JBFRSD010001195.1:0-400 GCF_041473395.1 Vibrio sp. 10N.222.55.C6 | reverse complement strand
CTCTAGAGTATTTCCTTTATCAGGGCGGGATCGCACTTTGTGAGCAACTATGATCTAATAGGCTCAAACCCACAAATCGGTATCAACTTTGAGCCTCATAGAACACCTTTCGATTGTCGAAGATACGCAGTCATCCATCAACCAAAAGCATGATTTAGTTGACATTATTTTCCTTGTCATTAGCGACATAACTGCTGGCAGCGAGGGCTGGCAAGATATTGAAAGATATGGTGAACATAAACTGGAATGGCTTAGAAAATATCGAACATTTGCTCACGGTACCCCTCGTCGGCACACAGTCGCAAGAATATTACGTTCCGTTGTCGCCGAGTCTTTACTCGAAGCTCTCGCATTGTGGATTAATGAGCAAAGAGAAAATCAGAGTAAACCCGTTATCACT
>NZ_JBFRSD010001194.1:0-254 GCF_041473395.1 Vibrio sp. 10N.222.55.C6 | reverse complement strand
CCAAGCGCCTTCATTTTTGGTCCGCCAATACCCACGAATTCAGCGTTCGGGTACTGCGATTTGATTGCTTTGATAAAACCTTCGCCAAGCGTGTCACCAGAGAGTTCTCCGACAACGATACCTACGCGCAGTGGTTCAATCGAAACAAAGTCCGTGCTGTTGGTTGCTGTTTCTTGCTGTGCCATAGTTTTCCAATTCCCTTCTTGCCTAAAACAAAAAAGATCGCCTAATGATTAGCGATCTTTTTGTTATAC
>NZ_JBFRSD010001193.1:0-274 GCF_041473395.1 Vibrio sp. 10N.222.55.C6 | reverse complement strand
TTTGATTCACAGTAAAGACGCTGCCATCTAATAACACATGGCCGACTTCCAAAGAACCTTCACCTTCATGAGCTTCAACCGCAATGTTGTAATAAACGATGGGGTTATCTTCTCGTGAATCAATCGACAAGCGAGACAAGGAGTGTTCAGTGCTTAATATGGTGTCTGAGATTGCGTAAACATCACCGCCAGTTTCACTGTCGTTATAAACAGAAGCCGCTAACCGAGTCGCCAAACCCACAGCGGCAACAGGTTCGAAAGCTGGCGTGTTTTC
>NZ_JBFRSD010001192.1:0-226 GCF_041473395.1 Vibrio sp. 10N.222.55.C6 | reverse complement strand
AACCCGTTTGAAGCACGTATCAAGGCCCTAGTTCAATCCAAATCGCCCGGCACGGATTCTAAAAAGTGACCATTCGATTTTTCACAGACGAAGCGCTTGTTTATGTAGGTCTAAGTTATTGAAAAATAATAGCTTATGAAGATAAGAGCTTAGGGGAACCAAAGGCTAGGGCAGACCAAGCGCGAATACAGACAAAAAACGTCAAGATACAAAAGTAGAATTAGGG
>NZ_JBFRSD010001191.1:0-504 GCF_041473395.1 Vibrio sp. 10N.222.55.C6 | reverse complement strand
TTATACCAAAAAATTCGATTTAGATAATATTCTTCGACAAGTACTCGTTGAGTTTGCTAAAAGAGACTCTCCCAAAAACAGATCTCGAACACTAGTAGAGGCTCTGCTTGATTCCATTACTTGTGGTTCTGATGTTACGGACAATAAGAATAAAGCATCAGGATAAATAAGAGCTAGACTGGTCAGCAGACTGATAAGTTAGGCAACCTCGTAAAAAGAACGAGCTAGTTACTAAGCAGCATCGATGACGCTCGACCGATAGAAATTATGTTGAATAAGTATGATTGGAGTAATAATGGAATTGGAGTTAACAAATGATCAGGTAGATATTTTACTGCATTTAGTTCAAACGGAGATGAATGGAATCTGTGGTGACTTGGGCTACATGGAGCTTTCAAAAATAAGGGCAATTTTAGGGCGGCAGTCACCTGAACATCTTTCAGAATAGTCTGATATTTCCCCAAAACCTACGTTTAACCACATAATATGATGAATAAATTGTAA
>NZ_JBFRSD010001190.1:0-261 GCF_041473395.1 Vibrio sp. 10N.222.55.C6 | reverse complement strand
ACAGACCATGGAGTCCAAGGTTCTGGTCCGGTCGGGCATTCGGAGTTATTAGTACGTAACGGGACTGCATCGAAAGCTCGTTATAAAGTAAAAGAAGGCGTTGATTTTGATGTAAACCCTGGATTAAGTGATTCAATCTCAATGTTAGGTAGTATTGGCAATCAATTGCGAGAACGGCTTTTGCCGTCAGCAGGAGCGAAACTCAACGACGCCCTAAGGCTTATTTCAAGAGCAAAAACAACGCTAAATAGCGCACCATTC
>NZ_JBFRSD010001189.1:0-267 GCF_041473395.1 Vibrio sp. 10N.222.55.C6 | reverse complement strand
GAGACCGGTAAACATCCTAAGATACCAGTGCCTAGAACCAGAAAATCTCAATCAGTTGGGTGATAAACATCACTGCACGGATCGAGGGATACTCTATTTCTTAGCTTATATATCCTTCCGGCATCACTTGGGGAGCTCAGCCTAGCGACTCTCACCTTCAAACTGAATCTAGTTCGCTCTCACCCTTTGAAATGCTTCGAACAAAGTGCTTAATGCCATCGAGAGTGGTTTAAGCTCAATGCATAACAAGAGCTATTAAGTCGACTC
>NZ_JBFRSD010001188.1:0-282 GCF_041473395.1 Vibrio sp. 10N.222.55.C6 | reverse complement strand
CCAACAAGTTTATAGCCAGATGGTTGAGTTGGTGAAGCTGCGTAAAACTCAGCCTGCATTTTCTCCACTTATGAGCCAAAAAGTTCTAGACCTAGGTGAAAAGGTGTTTGCATTGCAGCGCGGCGAAGGAGATGAATCTATTCGCTTTGCTCTGAACTTAAGTGAGGCGCCGCAAGAGATTTGCCTTGATGCAAGTGGTTATGACTTGATTAGTCGTGAGCAGTTAGCAAATGTCTTTACATTGAAACCGTTTCAATTTGTTTGGCTGAAGAGTCATAAGGA
>NZ_JBFRSD010001187.1:0-222 GCF_041473395.1 Vibrio sp. 10N.222.55.C6 | reverse complement strand
TGCAGATAGACCCGGAGAGAAGCGCTCAACGGTTAGACACCATACTAGTACGACAATCGGTAGTAAGAAGTGAAGACCTGATTTAATCGTTGGGCCAGGGTCTGGAACCTCAGTAAGCTCAGCATCGATTTCCATGCCGCCTTCAGCGGCGTATTTTGCTGATACGCGAACGAGGGCAACATAAGCGATCAATAGCGCTACTGTTACGATTGGTGTTGCAGC
>NZ_JBFRSD010001186.1:0-506 GCF_041473395.1 Vibrio sp. 10N.222.55.C6 | reverse complement strand
CTATAAACCTCGGGGAGCATAGCGATTGCCTTGTGATATTTTTCGTCTGGAATTGTCCCTTGCACTTCCATGATGCTCCAAAGTGACGTTAATCGGCGTATAACCTATCCAGAATAAAACCCATGAGCCAGCAGCAACAGGAGATAAAAACAGAAACGGCTTTAACCATCGGTGGGGAAACAAGAAATATAAAAGCATAGACACATACAATACACCAAGAAACAGACTCCAAGAGCGCACGTTAATATTAGCAATCCAATACCTTTCTTCAGCATACATAAACAAAACAACGGTTCCCAAAATACTCGCAAACATAAGTTTGCCGATATTAGTCGTCCTCTTTATCCGAAATAGTACATAACTTAGTATGGTCACCAAGACGGCAAACCACGCCATAATGTCCCAGTCCATTGAGAAAAAGCGTGGAGCATAAGTGTTGTTAAGTATGACAACGCCCAGCAACACTCCGATTGATAAGTACGCGATGCCCAGCCGTACCATGAACC
>NZ_JBFRSD010001185.1:0-294 GCF_041473395.1 Vibrio sp. 10N.222.55.C6 | reverse complement strand
GAAAATACCGGTTGTAACCTCTTGTTCGCTGACTTTTAACGTGTTTTCAGTGTAGTACGTATCTCCCTGCCAAAAAGAGTAGCCAACACCTGCCTGCCAGTATTCTTGAGTATCAACCTCTCCAAAAACACGCAATTTATCATTGATTTGATAGTTTATATCAAGTGTAGCGACCGTTTTATCATTGTCTGGATTTTGAGATAAGCTGACGGAAAAAATATCCGTAAAACGCTCAATAGATTCAACCAGAGTGTCATTTGCTGATGAATGAAAAGGGAAGGTGGAAGCAAGTAT
>NZ_JBFRSD010001184.1:0-434 GCF_041473395.1 Vibrio sp. 10N.222.55.C6 | reverse complement strand
ATAAAGCTCATTCGAGTAAATTGCTGTGGTTGAGATTCTATTTTTAGTGCTGAATCTTGTCCAAAGAAATTAGTGAGTCGTTTATCAACAATCTCCATCCCTAATCCTACATGATCTTGAGATGGCTTCTGATAATTACCCGCGTTGTCTTCAACGGTTAACTTGAACCCACTCTCGAAAGCCTCGCTATAGATCTTCACTGTGCCACCTTCTAGCATGTTCGAAATGCCATGCTTGATGGCGTTTTCAACCAATGGTTGCAGGGTAAAGCTTGGTAGTTGTGACTCGTATAACTGTGGATCTATGTCCCATTCCACTTCTAACCGGTCGGTAAAACGTGCCTTTTCAATGGTGAGATACGCATTGACGTGTGCAAGCTCGTCTTTAAGTTTCACAGTGTTGATGTTCTGCTTAAGGTTGCTTCTAAAGAAGTG
>NZ_JBFRSD010001183.1:0-328 GCF_041473395.1 Vibrio sp. 10N.222.55.C6 | reverse complement strand
TCTTTAGTCAGGCTAAGACTCACTCGACCGTCAGATAGCACACACTTTTGTAATTTAAGGGCAGTAAGCCACTTTTTCGTATCACTTTGTGATAATTTAAAAGATTCTGAAAGATCTTCCTCGTCAAATGAGACTGAGCAGTTGAACCCTTCTGGCGCGGCAAATGGAATTTTTGAATAGTCATACAGCGCGGTATACACGGTGTCCATCAATGTTTCTGCTTGCTGCGATTTGCCCGCTAAACTCAACGCTGTTGCGACACTAAATTGCACACCAATCCACACATCTTGTGCCTGAAAAGCCTCATGTGGTGAACCATCTGCCAATG
>NZ_JBFRSD010001182.1:0-376 GCF_041473395.1 Vibrio sp. 10N.222.55.C6 | reverse complement strand
CTGTGCTTTAGTACCATTCGATAGCTTGCTTTTCTTACCCATGAATAACTTTTTAACGTCTGATTTAGATAAAGAATCAACGCCAGCATTGTTACCAATCACTACCATTCCAGCAGAAGCGTTAAATGAAAGAACCGCTACGGTTATTGCTGCCAGTAAACTTTTCATATGGCCTCCTTAGAATACGAAATCAAGACGTGCTGAATAGACAATAGAGCTGTCTTCAAGGTAATTACCCGTTGCAATATATGGGCTTACTGTTGTTTCAACATTACTTTGGAACCCACCACTAGTATCGCGGTAATCGACATAGGTCACATCCGCTTTTAAAGACATGTTCTTAGCGAAATCCCAACGGCTACCAACAGAGTAAGAA
>NZ_JBFRSD010001181.1:0-396 GCF_041473395.1 Vibrio sp. 10N.222.55.C6 | reverse complement strand
TTTCTCCATTACTGTTACACCAGACGCATCAAGCACTGGCTTCCCTTCAGCGTCTAACTTAGTAACCTCATAAGTCGGGATCTCAAACTTAATCTTGGACTCATCTTTGATCCACTCAACCGTACCATCTTGATTTACCGTGAATGGAGGCTCTCCTTGGTTATCTTGAAAACGCTCAAGAACCAACATTTCCTTTTGACTCTTCACGTGAAGATTAGGATAAGGTGCTTGGCAGTAATAAGAGCTACCGCAGAAAGCTTGGTTTGTCGGGGTAACGTTTTCACCACCAAGAGATACACCTACGGCATCTGCCAAGCGTCCAACAGGTTCAGGATTAGTCGTTTGAATCGCATCCATAAACAAGATATTGCCACCGTCATTAACATAGTTAATAAG
>NZ_JBFRSD010001180.1:0-442 GCF_041473395.1 Vibrio sp. 10N.222.55.C6 | reverse complement strand
ATTGCGCTGAGCACCAATGTGAAGCTGCATTACCCAACCCATTGCGGCGTAGCGCTTGCCTAACCACACCTGAACCGCTGTTGAAAACTGCGCACATTCTAGATCGGTGAGCGTTTCGCCATTGAGGCGTCGAGTTAACAGGGCATCCAAATCCGATTCTGATGGAATAGGTGCGTAGCGAACCACTTCAATACCGTGGTCAGCCGCACGACAGCCATGGGCATTAAAGTGGACTAAACGCTTGTCTAGCGCACTCAACAGATCATCAAATCGACGGATCTCGATATCGGCTACTTGACCAAGTTGGCGCAGGTAATCGACAAAGGTGTCGAGTTCGATTTTGAAGGCTTTATCTGGGCGCCAGCTTGGTAACACTTGTACATCAAATGAATTGTCTTGAGCGATCGCCTTATGGTGTTCAAGAGAATCAATTGGATCGTCT
>NZ_JBFRSD010001179.1:0-318 GCF_041473395.1 Vibrio sp. 10N.222.55.C6 | reverse complement strand
GAGGATGCGCCAGAGGTTGAGGTGTTGGTCGCTCAATGGTTGTCAGGAAGTGATTCAAAACCCTTGGGATTATTGAAAGCAGAAATGACGTTATCTGAGCGTTATGGTTTTTTTCTTTGGTATGTAAATCGTTATGGCGATATCGATGACCTCAGTTTTGAGTCATTCATTGAATATTGTGGCTCTTGGCCAACGGCATTGTGGCAAGACTTCGATGTTTTGAAAGATAAGGCAGAGCTCGTCCGAGTAAAAGATTGGAAGAAGATGTTTTTCAATGAAGCCTTTGGCGCTCTGCTTAAAGATTGCCGTCAGTTACCC
>NZ_JBFRSD010001178.1:0-500 GCF_041473395.1 Vibrio sp. 10N.222.55.C6 | reverse complement strand
GTTGAAAGGTTCAAGCCAGCAAGTACCTATGCTGGCTTGAGGGTATACTTAGAACTTAAATTTAGCAATCTGAGTGGAGAGGACAGTAGTTTGCGTCAAGATATCATTGGATACGTTTGCCAAATCGTCATTCACGTTAACTAGTTCTTTTGCACTACTATCAAGAGACTGCATGTCATTTGCGACTTTTGAACTAACGTTTGACTGCTCTTCGCAGGCGGATGCAACAGAATCTACCATGCCATTGATGGACGTTACGGAAGAGATAATGCTCGATAGTGCTTGCTGTATTTCATCTGCGCTGGTTTTTGTTTGCTCCACTAAAGCTTTCGAGCTCTGTGTTGCAACAAATGACTCGTTTGCTTCTTTTTGTAGGCGTTCAATAATAGATTCAATTTCATTGGTTGAATCATGGGTTTTAGACGCTAATGAGCGCACTTCATCCGCAACAACCGCAAAACCACGGCCAGACTCACCGGCCCGTGCCGCTTCAATAGCTG
>NZ_JBFRSD010001177.1:0-267 GCF_041473395.1 Vibrio sp. 10N.222.55.C6 | reverse complement strand
AAATGCTTTATTATTTTTTTCTATCCTGTGAAGAAGTCTAGACTCAGCTTCTAGTTCTTTCTTTTCTTTTTCAAGACGCGTTTTCTCAATACGATTGTAACTATTTGTAATGCCCAAAAAATAGTCAAAGAAATCATTCTTGAAGTTTTTAACGAAATCCAAACCTCTGAATGATTTATGTCGATAAACCCAACCGACATCTTGTGCTATGTAATATGGCAAAAACATGGCTTCTAAAGATGCTGGTTTATATTCATTGTCATATTC
>NZ_JBFRSD010001176.1:0-431 GCF_041473395.1 Vibrio sp. 10N.222.55.C6 | reverse complement strand
CTCTATATCGAAGAAGAAATAGAAATCACTCGTGTTGATTACTTCACTTTTGTATCTGAGTGGATGATAGATCGATAATTTCGGGAACGTTACCGAAAATGCATAATTCTGATAACTTTGTCACAAGTGAAATTGATTAATGGGCGAAAAATAGTGTATCGCGCACATTAGATATCTCAGAAAAATAGAGAGAAAATCCAGTACGAGAATTAGGAAAGGCGCTAAAAAATGCAACAGGTTGGCTATAAAAATTAAAGCCTGAGAAGCGATTTTTCAGGCTTTAGAAAGGCGTTCATTGATAACAATAGGTCGTTTTTTGAAAAGTGTATGACATTAACTAACGTGACAGTTTATAGAAGAATAAAGCGTTTAAAAGACTACTTTCTCTTACCCTGCTCCACCAGCTTTTCGTTCCATGCCGTATTGCCGTC
>NZ_JBFRSD010001175.1:0-306 GCF_041473395.1 Vibrio sp. 10N.222.55.C6 | reverse complement strand
GAATGATGTTTGCAAACTAACTTAGCATAAATTGCAAAGAAGTTAGCAAATTTGCACTATAAGTCAGCATAGTCTATTTTTTGTTGTAGGTTTACAACAAAAGTGATGCGCACTATGTTTGACCAAACCAAAAAATCCTCTCACGTTCACAACATCTGCAAGTTCATGAGCTTGAAAAATGATGCTGTTGTTCGCACTCTCTCTGTTTTAGAGTTCGATTTTTGTTTCCATCTCGAATATAACCCTGATGTTAAAGGGTACATATCTCAACCACACGGTTTTTATTACTACTTTAATGGTCGCAAG
>NZ_JBFRSD010001174.1:0-234 GCF_041473395.1 Vibrio sp. 10N.222.55.C6 | reverse complement strand
CTTACGCTTATAGGTTAATTGAACGTGCAGCAGCCCTTCACGCATGGTCGCGCCGGAAGTTTCTTGCAGTAAAGAACCAAACACAGCGCGGTCATTATCCAATATGGAAAGTGCTTTTTCGTACTTGCCCTGCTCTATCAGTTTACTTGCAACATGCTGCGCCAACTCTGAATTGCTAAAACGCAGTGTTAAGTTAGAGCGTTGATTCCTGCCAACTTTTGGCTCCCACACCAC
>NZ_JBFRSD010001173.1:0-290 GCF_041473395.1 Vibrio sp. 10N.222.55.C6 | reverse complement strand
TTGACGCTCAGCGCCTTTGCTATTGGAACAACGGAGTTTGTGATCGTGGGGCTACTCCCGACCATGGCCTCCGACCTAAATATATCACTGCCTTCAGCAGGCTTGCTGGTTAGCCTTTATGCACTTGGTGTTGCCATTGGCGCCCCGGTTTTAACGGCTTTAACAGGAAAGTGGAATCGTAAACACGTATTGATTACCGTCATGTCACTGTTTGTTGTCGGTAACTTAGTTGCATGGCAAGCACCTGGATATAACACCCTGATTATCGCTCGTATTTTGACAGGTTTAGC
>NZ_JBFRSD010001172.1:0-409 GCF_041473395.1 Vibrio sp. 10N.222.55.C6 | reverse complement strand
CTTTTAGTGTTCCACCTGTATCAAAAAGCTTAAATATCTTCTTAACGTCGTCCACAAGACTTTTGTTCTTTTGATCTTGTTGGTTGTTGCTGCTTACAATTAGATCATGTATTCCAGATGTATCACAGTTAACAAACATATTGTCATGAATTTTAGGAATTGTTACATTGTTCCTAGGTTCTAAATGTTTAAATGTACTAGAGTTGAATGTTGTACCATTATCAAAACGACATTCCCAAAAGAAAGGGTAGTTTTCCATCCATACATTACTTATGACTTTATTCCTAAAGTCAAAAATTAGCTTGTCGCTATCCTTACCAAATAAATTTATGATAGAGAAATATTCGAGATTATCACCAAATATGTCTTTAATAATATTGGTACAGTCTTCAATTGTTAGCTTTCCAAT
>NZ_JBFRSD010001171.1:0-419 GCF_041473395.1 Vibrio sp. 10N.222.55.C6 | reverse complement strand
GTACCGACAAGAGCCACAAAGCCAGCAGTATTAAAGTAAATCAAATATTCACTTCAGACAGCCCAGAAATGCTGCTTAAGATGTCTCGTCAAGGTTTAGGTATTGTCGCTTTGCCGAATTGGATGGGTAAAGAGTTTGTAGAGAAAGGGGAATTAATACGGTTGTTGGCAGATTGGAGTAATGACCAGTTACCAATGTATGCGGTGTATCATGCGAGCGACTATTTGCCCCAACGAATCCGAGTGTTTATCGATTTTCTTGCGGAGTATTTGAGTTCAAGAAATAGTTAAAGCTCTAAGAACAGCTAGAGCTCAACTGAGATCGATAGCTAAGATAAAATCTTAGCCCATTACATCCTTGCGCTGATCAACGCATTCATAAGAGCCCATTTCGAACTCACGACAGATCCATGGTCGGTT
>NZ_JBFRSD010001170.1:0-311 GCF_041473395.1 Vibrio sp. 10N.222.55.C6 | reverse complement strand
CTTGGGTTAGTCAGAGCCACAGCAACACAGGCGTGCTGGTAGGTTTGCTCGTTATACATAACCCAACGGCCAAATTCATTCTCATGGCACAGTCCACCAGCTATCGGCAAGGCGTAAGGTAAATTTTCAAAAGCGCTATAAATAGGATAATCACGCCCTTCAACCTGATCACACAAGCTGATGACCGTTTTGGTGTCTTCTGTAAGGCGCAATTGAAAAGCTAAGTCTTGGCTGTCTTGATTTGGATTGCCGGAAAAAGGCTGGACCGCAGAAGTTAGATGGGTTTCGTTGAACTCACTGATGATAACTAA
>NZ_JBFRSD010001169.1:0-298 GCF_041473395.1 Vibrio sp. 10N.222.55.C6 | reverse complement strand
CGAGGCAATCAGAGTTGAACAACGACTTAATGGAATACAATCCCATGATGTGCGAGGTATGCTTGACTTCGAGAATGATATTCTACGTGTTGCGCAAGAAGATCTAGGCATGTTGTCGCTAATTGAGAAGATGCATTTAGAAAGAATTAAGGAAGATCGTAATATTTGCGCTCATCCAACTTTCTCAGTCGATGGTACTCAGTTTGTTCCTCAGCCTGAAATGGCACGCTCATACATCGTTCAAGCGTCAAAGTATTTATTGAATCAGGCTCCTGTAAAAGGAAAGGTTATATTGAAA
>NZ_JBFRSD010001168.1:0-326 GCF_041473395.1 Vibrio sp. 10N.222.55.C6 | reverse complement strand
CTTAGCAAGCAGTGCAGACAACTTGGCTACACGTTTAACGTGATTACCAGTTTCGCCAGAGCGGGTTTCAATTGCCTCTCCGAGAACATGAATCATATCCTTTTGGATATTCAAGGTCTGTTTCTGAAGCTTTAAGATTCGTTTGTTCTTATTCGCCAACTCTTTCTTTTGGCGCAGAGTGACAAATTGCATCAAGATGATCAGGCTCAAACCCGCAATCACCATCGACAGCCCCAATAACAACTGGAAGTTTTTGCGAATAAAGGATGAAGGCTCGTTAATGAAAACCGCTTCGTCAGGTAACGCGTTTACACTAATCCCGTATC
>NZ_JBFRSD010001167.1:0-530 GCF_041473395.1 Vibrio sp. 10N.222.55.C6 | reverse complement strand
GCCTAAGATTTGATAAAAATATGAACAATTATATCTATCCTGTACAACCTTGTATACTCAAATGTCATAGCCTAACTACAGTCAATACTCCTGATAAGACCTCATGCATCACAAAGAGAGAAGTTCCCTCCACTACTGCACTATTTAATAAACAAAATCATATAAATAAAAGTAGTACAAAAAGGAGGGCAGGCGAACAAAAAACATACAATTCAGGGCGATACTGTACTGTTCAACAAAGAACCGACAATTACAACTAGCTAACCTCGTTCAAGAACATTAAAATGATCACCAATTCCCTCTTCACTTCTACTTGTAAACTAAGATTAGAAAGACATCAAGGTATCTAATGATTAAGCCAATACGACTTATCCTCAACACAAAGCGGAAAAACAAACGCTTAATCAGTATTAGTTACGATGTTTTTGCAATAACCTTCTCGCTTTACTTAGCGATAGCTCTAAGATTGGGTACCTACACATTCGAGTTGGGCCTAGATGAATGGGTAACCTTACTACTCACTCTCTCGA
>NZ_JBFRSD010001166.1:0-440 GCF_041473395.1 Vibrio sp. 10N.222.55.C6 | reverse complement strand
CCCAAATCACGCAGCCATGAGGCAAATTGAATAGCGAGCGAGTTTGAGTGAACAACACGCCGTCATCATAGGCTGGTGTAATGTTCGTCGCTTTGCCTTGCCACGCCTTATGAGTGGTTTGCACATCAATATTTGGAACAATCAATGAGAGCATTTCTGGCTCAACGTCTTTTACGACTTTCAAGCAGATACGACACCCATCGTAGTATTGTTCTATCCAGATTTTATGTGGAATAGCGTGATCATCCCAACCCAGTTGTAAGATATGTTCCATGACTTTGTCCTTGGTATCTAAGAAGGAAAGGCAGTGCTCAACACTGCCTGAATTAGCTCAAATATTATTCGTAACTTAAACCATGTCCGAACGGGTAAAGGGTGTCGGCTTGATCGTACCCAGGGTAGTCTGAGTCTTGGTTTTGAATGGCTTGGACACTGTTCGC
>NZ_JBFRSD010001165.1:0-321 GCF_041473395.1 Vibrio sp. 10N.222.55.C6 | reverse complement strand
CATCGTTTTTGACCGGTTTCACGTTATGCAGAACTACTCTCTTCTGATAAGGATAGAGCGTAATAAAGCGTTTAGGAAAGGAACGCATGACGAAAAAAAATTCTTAAGGGGACGCTATTTTTACTCCTCAAAAATGCACCGAATTTAAGTGATAAGCAGTCAGATAAGCTGGATGATTTACTTGAAAGTAATAAGACTCTTTGTGCGATCTATATGCTCAAAGAGCAGCTGCAAGCCTTATGGGGTGAACGTACTTTTGACTTAATGATCGCAGAGCTTGATTCGTGGTGTCAACTTGCTAAAAGACGAGGATCTTATCTC
>NZ_JBFRSD010001164.1:0-390 GCF_041473395.1 Vibrio sp. 10N.222.55.C6 | reverse complement strand
TAAGATCAACAATTTATGCTAATTATTGAGTAAGAATAGCAAGCTACCGCCACTGAGTGAGCTGCCATAATTGAAGTTAATCCCGACACCGAAGTTATCAAAGAAGTAAGAGTCGTAAGGGACATCGAACACCAACCCAGCGCCGAATTCATAGTAATAGTGTGTGTCTAAAGGATCCGTTAAATCCCCCGCTATATCGATTCTTCTAAAGTTATAGTGGACCTGAGGGTTGTTTAACGACCAAGCATCGAGCGCGACATTTTGCCTAAACTCTAGTTCATTAATAAATCGCATCCCTTCAGGGTTACCGATATCACCATCGTTCGCTTCACCCCATCCAGCCCCATAGAAATAACGCACTCTAGAAGAGACATTCCAGCTTCCCCACTC
>NZ_JBFRSD010001163.1:0-540 GCF_041473395.1 Vibrio sp. 10N.222.55.C6 | reverse complement strand
ACGATATCGTTCGCGGATACTGAGAAGCGGAACTGACCAAGTGGTCTGTGTTTCGCTTGAGGATCTGCAATATCTGGTGGCTGAGTGTGATTTGCCAGTGCGAAGGCTTTTGCAGGGTGAAGAACTTCAGAACTTCCTTTTAAATCTGCGGAAGTTGTGTAAACCAGTACATGCAAGTCATTACCCGTCATGTCTGGAATCACGTTCATTTCAAGTACAAACTTATCGTTATCCAACAGTTTTGCTGGCTCGTACTTAAACTTTGAGAAATCTGCTTGGTAAATAGTTTCGCCAGCCGTATTCATTACCATAACGTTAGGAGCGAAGAACTCTAGATTTTTGTTTACAAATGTCTCTAGTTTGATATCGAGACTGCCGCGATTACCTGGTAACACGAACGCTGCAATTGCGCCAGCGCTATTACCATCTAACAACATTTGGCTTTTGTCAGTCAAAGCGAACTCAGTAACCACAGGCACATCAATTGGTACCCATTGAATGTCGCCCGATTGCGTGATCACTTGTTGCTGACCTTTCGGG
>NZ_JBFRSD010001162.1:0-318 GCF_041473395.1 Vibrio sp. 10N.222.55.C6 | reverse complement strand
GAAGAATCACTTTATCAAATAGAATGAACAGCCCTGGTGTTAGGAACATTGAAAGTGCCACAACCAGCGACAATGTTTGAACGATGTCAGCAGGTAATACGTGGTTTTGAGCTGAGAAGCTTAGTAGTACAAAACCAAACTCACCGGCTTGCGCCAAGCTCAGTGTAAACAGCCAACGGTCACTGTTTTTGATTTTGAAGATCAATGCCAACGTAAATAGCACCAAGGCTTTAAGAAGCATAACGCCAAGAGTGAGGCCAATGATCAAACCAAAGTCGTTGAATAGAACATCAAAGTTGATGCCAGCACCAACGGTAA
>NZ_JBFRSD010001161.1:0-369 GCF_041473395.1 Vibrio sp. 10N.222.55.C6 | reverse complement strand
TGTCAAAATACTCTAAAACTGTATTGGTCAAATCATCAGCATCATCAACCACAACAGCATAATTGCTATCATCATCGTCAGGATCAGGAGAATGCGCGATAGGCGTTAGCTCATCTAGTGGTGCGTTGCCGATACCTATAGCAAAAGAAATATCATAGTTTGATGATTCTAAGTAGCTATTCCAACTGTTTTGAAGAGTTGAACCCACGCTAAACCCATTATTAGGCTCACCATCTGAAATAAAGTACACAAAACTCTGATCAGAAGTTGGTAAATCACCACTGTCCATTACTTTTTCTAGTGCATCGCTATATCGTGTTCCACCGTTAGCTTGCAAGGATTCAAGATACGTAACCACCTGAGCGACAT
>NZ_JBFRSD010001160.1:0-235 GCF_041473395.1 Vibrio sp. 10N.222.55.C6 | reverse complement strand
TGTTGAAACACTAACAACTGAAAACTTGAAAACAGTTACACCTGCATAAATAAAATCGCCATCGAGTCAGCACAGTGTTTACTGTGAGGCTCGGTGGCGATTTTCCGATTATTGGAGTCATGTTATGTTTCAACACTTCTTTTCGGACTACCTTGTTAAACTTCAACAAACAAACCAGCAATGGTGGGAAAACTTTGAACAAAACAAGGAAGCCGCGCAATCTCCCCTAAATCAA
>NZ_JBFRSD010001159.1:0-358 GCF_041473395.1 Vibrio sp. 10N.222.55.C6 | reverse complement strand
GACCGCTTGAGGAAGTTCACCTTCAGCAGAAAACGTCAGATATTTGCCTGCTTCAATCTTGGTTTCAATAAGATTATTTAAGTCTTGATCCGTTAACGCATTAGCACACGCGATAACATCAAACTCACCCGTAAAATCAGACTCGTAATTAGTGTAGACACCGTACACTTTTGAATCCGGCGTCAGTTTGGGAAAAGCCTGATCAAAAAAGCCCTGCCACAATTGACCTATCTTCGCTTTAGTTGGGTCAACCTCATCCTGATTAGTGGTTCTTACTGAAAACCCATACGCCTTTACGGCTTCAATCGTTTCTACTTTCATTCGTTTTATCCCTAAGCCAACGATGGTTTGAGCATAT
>NZ_JBFRSD010001158.1:0-241 GCF_041473395.1 Vibrio sp. 10N.222.55.C6 | reverse complement strand
ATCACAAGTATTAACTCTGAGATCGAAGTACATCACAGCAAGCTTATAACATACGAAAATAGTGGTTATCCAGAACTGTCCGTTAAGCTAAAGCAATTGCCAGAAATGGAAGACAGGGTGGCACAACAAAGACAAAGTTACGCCGATCTTGAAACTAAGGTAAATGATGCGAAAGCAAAGTATGAGAAAGACAAACAAAACCTTGTTAGTAAGTTCAATAAAGAAAAGTCTGACCTAACAG
>NZ_JBFRSD010001157.1:0-232 GCF_041473395.1 Vibrio sp. 10N.222.55.C6 | reverse complement strand
AAACAGATTCGTGAAATGGTTGACGTGATCAGTGGTATTGCTGAAAACACCAACTTACTCGCATTGAATGCCGCAATAGAAGCAGCGCGAGCAGGGGACCAAGGTCGCGGGTTTGCCGTGGTTGCCGATGAAGTACGAAAACTGGCGAGTGGTACCTCCCAGCAAACCACTAATATTCGTAATATGATGAACGAATTGGTGGCGGCAGCTGACCGGTCACGTGCTTCTGTAA
>NZ_JBFRSD010001156.1:0-289 GCF_041473395.1 Vibrio sp. 10N.222.55.C6 | reverse complement strand
GTACATGAAGCGATGACGTTTATGGCGAAAGAAGTACGTGAATTGACTGATGGTGAGGTGCGTATTCGTATTTACCCTGATGCTCAATTGGGTACACAGCGTGAATCTATGGAGCTGATGCAGAACGGCGCTTTAGATATGGTGAAAAGTAATGCTGCTGAGCTAGAAGCTTTTTCTCCTGCTTATTCATCATTCAACATGCCTTACTTATTCCGCGATCAAGCGCACTACTACAGTGTGACTGATGGTGAAGTAGGCCGTGACATTCTTAACTCTTCTCGTGATAGCG
>NZ_JBFRSD010001155.1:0-357 GCF_041473395.1 Vibrio sp. 10N.222.55.C6 | reverse complement strand
TTCCAGATGTTGGTCAGCTTGATGCGTATTTAGGTACTCAGTGCTGAGTTTATCTTGTTGCTTCAGTGCATCTGTTTTTTGGACTAAAACAATCTGTTGATTACGCTGCTGCGTATGTTGCTCGTTAAGCGTATTCGCTGCACTAACGGCCGCAGTTTGCTTATCTTTGAGTACGGCGATTTGGTTATCTAGCGGACGAACCTGCTCAATGATCTTATCTTGATCTTGTTGCTCACTTTTTACCTGTTCGACAATCGCACTGCTTTGCGTCAGTTTTGTTTGCGCGTCTTGCTTCTCTGCATCACGAACGGCAAGTAACTTAGTGCTGTTATCTAAATGAGCTTGAGTAGTGTTCAC
>NZ_JBFRSD010001154.1:0-350 GCF_041473395.1 Vibrio sp. 10N.222.55.C6 | reverse complement strand
AATAAGAAGTAGGCACTTGAAGTTTAAATCGCGACTTAAAGGCAGCGCCTACAACAAGGAAGAAAGATGGATAAATCTCGAGCACAAATGAACAGGGAAAGTACCGATGCAAACATGGCCGAGCTTAAAAGCCGCCGAACTAAGGGGCGTCTGGTATTAATCGGATTAGTTTTGATTTTCGCTTTGCCTGCGATTATTGCCAAAACCGTGTTGGACCAGAATTGGTACACGTCAGGTGTCACTAACTCGGGCGAATTGATTGAACCAAGAACCATACTAGCAGATTTCGGCGTAACGGTGCCCATGGCTGGAGAGGGGTGGTTAGTGGGTTATATCGCACCGATGGAGTG
>NZ_JBFRSD010001153.1:0-343 GCF_041473395.1 Vibrio sp. 10N.222.55.C6 | reverse complement strand
TGAAAACTGATAATCCCGTAACGTTTGATAAGTAGTAATAACAAGTCGTTGTGGTTGGTCTAGACGTTCGGAACCAAAGTTCTTTCCTACTTTTAAAGAGTATTTAGGTTCAAGCTCTTCATCTGAATTCTTTTGATTTCGGATTTCAACGCCACCCATCTTGTATCTGTTTAGATCGGCAGCCGATTGCAAAATGACTATGTCTTTAAAAGGAGACGCTTCAAATGTTTTATCTACTTCATCTTTCCAGTTTTCAAGCAGACTTAACGGAGCAACGATTAATGTCGGTTTCTTAGTCTTAGCGTCAATCGTCATACGTTGGTACATATGCTCTATAGCGGAG
>NZ_JBFRSD010001152.1:0-308 GCF_041473395.1 Vibrio sp. 10N.222.55.C6 | reverse complement strand
ATATAGTCACTATAAAGTGTGAAGTTGTAGACGGGTCAAGGGGCCGTACATAAAGGTTTGACTTTTCGAAGGTTTCTTTCGTTTTGATGTAATTGAATAAAGCCATGGGTTTTAGTTTGGTCGACATAACAAATTTGACATAATCAAATGAGCTAGCGCACACAAACTTACTTTTATCGTTAATTTAGACTCAACGAATAATTATAGTGGATACAAAATAATTTAAGTCAATGGCAGGTTATGAGAGCATTAATCAGTAGCTTATGTGAACAGGATGAACAAGTTTACTTAGAATTCAAATCTGAGTG
>NZ_JBFRSD010001151.1:0-273 GCF_041473395.1 Vibrio sp. 10N.222.55.C6 | reverse complement strand
CTGAAATAGAAGAGGCGTTATCTGGGTTGCAATCTAAATCGGATGGCTTGGTCAAATCGATTGAGTTAACGAAGAGCAATTGCGAGATGACTCGTGCTCAAGTTGTCCAAGCGGTAAACATGCTAGCGAAACTAACGGAACAGATGGAAACCGTGAGTCGTTTCAATAACGATATCTCAGGTTCTTCTGTTGAGCAAAATGCCTTGATTCAGAGTATTGCTAAGAACATGCATAAAATTGAAAGCTTCGTTGAAGAGCTTAATAAGCTAAGCC
>NZ_JBFRSD010001150.1:0-364 GCF_041473395.1 Vibrio sp. 10N.222.55.C6 | reverse complement strand
TCGCTGTACCGCCCTTTTGGGTTACGCCTTCTAGCATGTTCAAAACCAACTCAGCATTTTCGCGCTTGATGATCTGTTTTGAGAAATCTTGGTCGTTGCTTTTAACGATATGGATAGGTTCGTAAACACCGTGATTCGCTAACGTCGCATAGGCATGAGCCAATTGCAGCGGAGTAATCGCTAGACCATAACCAAAGGATAAGGTAGCGATTTCAAACTTAGACCAGCGTCGACGGTTCGGGAAAATACCCGCGGTCTCACCGACTAGATTCAGCCCAGACATCTCGCCAAGACCAACAGAACTGTACATGCCCAGTAGCGCTTCAAGTGGCATATCCAGTGCTAACTTCGCCACACCGATGTT
>NZ_JBFRSD010001149.1:0-243 GCF_041473395.1 Vibrio sp. 10N.222.55.C6 | reverse complement strand
CTATCAGAAATAATCGATGACGCAGTTTTTGCTTGGTCTTGTAACTGTAAGAGTACAGATTGAATTTCTTGTGTAGATGATTGAGTTCTTGATGCTAACGTTCTTACTTCATCAGCAACGACAGCAAAACCACGGCCTTGTTCACCAGCGCGTGCAGCTTCAATTGCCGCATTAAGCGCAAGCAGGTTGGTTTGCTCTGCAATCGCACTGATCGACTCAAGTATCGAGCCAGCACTTTGTGTG
>NZ_JBFRSD010001148.1:0-230 GCF_041473395.1 Vibrio sp. 10N.222.55.C6 | reverse complement strand
TGGTGTGATAAGTACTTCTATCTGCCTCACCGTGATGAAACACGTGGTGTTGGTGGTCTGTTCTTTGATGACTTAAATGAGTGGGGCTTCGATAAGAGCTTTGCTTATATGCAGGCGGTCGGTGAAGGTTTTGCAGCCGCATACTTACCAATTGTAGAACGACGCAAACAGACGCCTTATGGTGAGCGCGAGCGTGATTTCCAACTTTATCGTCGTGGTCGCTATGTTGA
>NZ_JBFRSD010001147.1:0-268 GCF_041473395.1 Vibrio sp. 10N.222.55.C6 | reverse complement strand
GTGAACACGTTCGTTTCAACATTTGAAGCGCCGATAATAAAGCCAACATAGTTCCCCGAATCAGTAGGTTGCTCTTTAATTTCCACTGTCAGGCCGTTCGACTTCAATGCACCTGACGAATTGAAGTTCGTGCTATCGACCCTAAAGTGCGTCACATCATCGCTACCATCAGTAAACGTAATGACTTTGGTTTCACTGACAGCTGTCCCTGTAGAGGCAGAACCATCAGCTAAGCTTGCTTCATTCAGAGCAACATCAGGAATAAGAT
>NZ_JBFRSD010001146.1:0-356 GCF_041473395.1 Vibrio sp. 10N.222.55.C6 | reverse complement strand
AATACACACACCAATGGGTACCACGTTATTAACTACATCTTGACCTGAGCTGGGGCCAGCAACGGCACTTGCTGATACTGCCTTATCAAGGCCAAACATATGAATGAAAAACTCATCCATCTCTAGTGCATCTACGCGAACTCGCACATAAACATCTTCATTTGCACCGAACGTCGCCGTGCCAGTAAAATCCTGTGGGTCATTCGAATAATCAATGCTTATAGAAGCGGTCGAGAAATCAATTTCTTGGTTCCCTGTTGAAGCCGCCATGGCATTGAGTGCCGTACCAACTTCTGCGTCTACAGCATCTTTATCTTTACTATTGTCTAATATGGTTGCGGCAGCCAACGCTGCAG
>NZ_JBFRSD010001145.1:0-434 GCF_041473395.1 Vibrio sp. 10N.222.55.C6 | reverse complement strand
CGCTTATTGATTTCATTGATGGATAGATAAGCCATGACACAGATACAATTTCAACAAGGTCCAATACGCCCACCCTCTGAAGCAGACAGTTTGCTGATACGGACAACACAAGGCTGCCCGTGGAATAAATGTAAGTTCTGTACTCTGTTTGAAGGGATGGAGTTCTCTATTCGTCCTGTCGAAGAGATCAAACGTGATATCTGGGCGGCACGAGCCTTCTATAAAAACCGACAGTTTGAGAGCTGTTTTTTGCAAGATGGTGATTCCTTTGCAATGGAAACGGACGATTTACTGGATGTGCTCAATACACTAAAAGAGGCGTTCCCGGAGCTCACACAAATTAGCTCATATGGCAGAGCTCAAACCATGACTAAAAAGTCTCCAGCCGAGATGAGGGCTATCTGCGATGCAGGGTTAAACATGCTGTATTGCGG
>NZ_JBFRSD010001144.1:0-643 GCF_041473395.1 Vibrio sp. 10N.222.55.C6 | reverse complement strand
ACTTTTGATACTTAGAAAAAGATTGCAGTCGATTATGAGGGGAGTTAATGACTTGCTTTACACCACTTTGCAGGTCTTCAACCAAACGCTGAAACTGAGCAAGCCAAAACAGTTCAAACTTTTCAGTACTGCGCTGTGATTGACTCACACCCTGATTTGTTTTGCTACTTAAGCTATAGCGCCAAAGAGGATAAATATCATCAATGGTACGATTAATCAAAGGAAGGTCTTGATCCATCACCATCTTTGTAGCAAAGATATTAAAGCTAACTTCAGCACTACAAAGCTTATCTCCCACTTGATACTCAATATTAAAACTGCAGTTACCGACATCATTACCAAAATTAATAGCAGCTTGTAGCCCATCACCATTTCGGGTTAGATGAAAAGCTTCTTCGATTAGACGATGCTTATGATTAACTGTTGCAGTATTCTTAATTACTGACCTTTCAAACTCAATATCAAACCAATACTGGCGATTTTCAAAAAAGAAAGGGGTAGCGATAGACGATGCACCCTCATCATCAAATGTAGCCGCTACTCCCCCCACACTAATCAATACAATATCACCAGAAGGCAATATCTGATCACGCTGTCTGTAAGTGTGCTCTAGTTTACTTAAAGGGCTATCAATATCATCACA
>NZ_JBFRSD010001143.1:0-467 GCF_041473395.1 Vibrio sp. 10N.222.55.C6 | reverse complement strand
TCGCTAAGCGATCGCTGGTTGCTAACGCTTGACCCGCTTCGCTACCAAAACCATTGACGATGTTGACCACGCCAGCAGGCAGAAGATCGGCGATCTTCTCCATCATCACTAGGATCGATGTCGGTGTTTGCTCAGCAGGCTTCATCACCACACAACAGCCCGCAGCAAGTGCTGGAGCCAGTTTCCAAGCCGCCATTAAGATCGGGAAGTTCCAAGGAATGATCTGCCCAACCACACCGATGGGTTCTGGGAAGTGGTAACTCGCCGTGTTTGAATCTAGCTCAGCTGCGCTGCCTTCTTGCGCTCGGATACAACCCGCGAAATAACGGAAGTGATCGACAACCAAAGGAATATCTGCCGCTAAGGTTTCTCGCACAGGCTTGCCGTTTTCCCATGTTTCAGCGACTGCGATTTCTTCTAGATTCGCTTCAATGCGGTCGGCAATTTTGAGCAGGATGTTAGAACGC
>NZ_JBFRSD010001142.1:0-280 GCF_041473395.1 Vibrio sp. 10N.222.55.C6 | reverse complement strand
GAGGTTTTTCCTCATTGAGGAGTAACAAATCATTTAACTCATTCCGACTATAATTTTTTTTATTTTTAAATGCATTAACAGCATCCATCTGGGTTAAAGCACCACTAAACCTATCTTGCAAATAATCTAGGCTTTTCTTTATTTTTTTTCCATCGCCTATAAAGTCATATAATTGCTTTTCCGATGGCTTCAAGAAGTGTTCAAATCTATTGACATTTTCGCTATATATTTTGAAAACATTATTATCTTTTAAAACTACCATTGCGCCACTATCAAGAGC
>NZ_JBFRSD010001141.1:0-268 GCF_041473395.1 Vibrio sp. 10N.222.55.C6 | reverse complement strand
GTCTATATTGTTGTCTCGCAGAGCAATGTCACCGCGCATAATTGCTTCTTTTTCATTTAGCGGCGGATCATCACTAGTCAAACTATCGATTGGTTTACCCGAATACAATTCGGCATCAAATTGGTTGGTTGGTTCATCAGAAGATGCACAACCAAGTAGCAAAATTGGCAATAGTAGTAGAAGAAACTTATTGTATAGCATCATAAACTTGCTCCCGGCGCACTTAATGCGTCCATTACGATCAAGAGTCCAGGGCCAAGTGCAACAA
>NZ_JBFRSD010001140.1:0-382 GCF_041473395.1 Vibrio sp. 10N.222.55.C6 | reverse complement strand
GTCCTTGGTTTATGTCCTGGAGCTGAGTTTGGCCCTGCGAAACGTTGGCCTGATAATCACTTTGCAACAGCTGCGACAGCGATGATAAAGCAAGGCTACCAAGTGTGGTTGTTTGGCTCGGCTAAAGATCGAGAAGTAACCCAAAAGATAATCGAACAAGTCCCTGTTGATATGCAGCAGCATTGCTTCAATTTAGCTGGAGATACGAGCTTAATTCAGGCTGTAGACTTGATTGGGGCTTGTCGTACTGTCGTTAGCAATGATTCTGGGCTGATGCATGTGGCCGCCGCTGTGGGCTGTAATGTCGTGGCTGTTTATGGCTCTAGTTCACCTAAATATACACCTCCGCTAACCAACAAACTGGCAATCATCAATACTGATA
>NZ_JBFRSD010001139.1:0-200 GCF_041473395.1 Vibrio sp. 10N.222.55.C6 | reverse complement strand
TCGCTAAACGGCATCACTTCATAGATACCCACTCGCCCCGAATAACCCTGATTACACTCATTGCAACCTTGAGGACTCGCTTTGTAGATGGTTTGGCTGTTAGGAATCGAGTGACGCAGAAATATGCCTGGTGAATCGTCAGTTTCTTTGCAGTGGTTGCACAATCGTCTTGCCAGTCGTTGGGCGATAATCAAACTCAA
>NZ_JBFRSD010001138.1:0-384 GCF_041473395.1 Vibrio sp. 10N.222.55.C6 | reverse complement strand
TGCCTGGCGCTTTGCCAATCACAGGATTAAGCTCTGAGCCTTGATTGAAAGGTTCGATTTTTTCGTCAGTTTCAAAACCTTGTAGCCACTGATTCCAGTGTGTCCACCAAGACCCCTCATTATGAGTCGCATTAGTTAGCCACTCATCCGCCGAGTCGTCTAGGTTGTCATTCAGCCAGAACCCGTACTTCTTCTTATCTGGATGGTTAACAATACCCGCGATATGACCAGATTCACCAAGCACGAACGTCTTGTTGCCACCGGTATTCAAGGCACCACGGTAAGTCCCCTGCCAAAGCGCGATATGATCTTCTTTCGCTGAAATGAAGTAGCTTGGTATTTTTATCTTATTGAGATCAATCCAGACACCGCCTACTTTCACGC
>NZ_JBFRSD010001137.1:0-219 GCF_041473395.1 Vibrio sp. 10N.222.55.C6 | reverse complement strand
ATATTGACCAACAAACCTTGACCGATCTGAAAGGTGAAGTGAAGCGCGATATCCTAAGAGGTTCATCATCGGCAAATTAAGCTACTTAGATTGTTAGCGGATTAACCAATTAGCTTATTAAAAAGAGCTCTACACATGTTGTTGTAGGGCTCTTTTTGTCTTTCTGTTCTTCGTATTAACCGAAAATCGCACTTAAGTATTTTTAAGGCTCATCATAAT
>NZ_JBFRSD010001136.1:0-402 GCF_041473395.1 Vibrio sp. 10N.222.55.C6 | reverse complement strand
AGATAAAAGCTGATGTACCGAACTTCACTAATACCGTTCCATCAATTCAGCTTTGTGAGCAAAAAATATAGAACCGCAACTCTCTACGGTGAAAATGAGCAGGATACCGAATAATAAACAATTTGGGTTCTGCTTAGTGTTATTTAATGAAAAAAATTGAAGCTAAACGCTTGATAAAAAGAGTTAAATATGAATATGAAAATCAAATTGGATATTGTGTCAGATGTGATTTGTCCTTGGTGTATTATCGGTTATAAGCGTTTAAATACCGCGATAAAAGAGCTTGGTATAGAAGATCGCATTGAGATTGAGTGGCAACCTTTTCAGTTAAATCCAGATATGCCGCTTGAAGGTGAAGACCTACGTGCCCACCTTAAAAGGAAGTACGGTACTACATTAGAA
>NZ_JBFRSD010001135.1:0-662 GCF_041473395.1 Vibrio sp. 10N.222.55.C6 | reverse complement strand
ACAAGATAACGATACGTAATATGAGCAAGCACGGATACAGGAAGTAAGCGAGAAACAAAATAATGTTAGTAAAGTTTAATGAGGTGAAAAAACGAAATTTAACAATATTATAGCAGCGTCATGAAATCACAGAGGTACCCCTGAGGAAGTAATATGTCTAACGGGGGAACCGAAGTTATTTGTAAAGTAAGAGTAAACTAAAAAAAAAGGATATCGATATGTTCAAAAAAGCTAACGTCATTGCCGCAGCGATTGCGGTATTAAGTGTCAATGCATATGCACAAGACGGAAACGCACTACTGTCTTTCTCAGGTTTCGTGTTCGGCGGAGGTAGTGGGGCAGACCTAAATGTCACAAACTCCATCAATGGCACTATTACAGGCGAGGCTACAACGAATCTAGTAGAGACAGATAGGATAGGTTCGGTGGATCTGGAGAGTAGCAAAACGGATACGACCAAAATCAATGTGGAAATAACGAGAGCGGATATATCAGTAGATAATACAGATGATCTAACAGCAACGGCAACCGTTGATTTGGTGATGGGGATGACAACACATAGTGATGTAAGCGTAGGCTCAAAAGTCAGTTTCGACGCAGTGATGGACGCAGCACAAACTTTGAACGTTAGTCCGGAATGGCAAGTAACAACACCATTAAGC
>NZ_JBFRSD010001134.1:0-572 GCF_041473395.1 Vibrio sp. 10N.222.55.C6 | reverse complement strand
CTTGGATATATTCGTCACATTCCCCGTTGTATTCGGTAAGAAATGATCTTTGTTTGGTGTTTTCTCCGATGCAAATAAGATTTGCTTCATTATTAAAATGCTTAATGTTATATGATTCCGCTGAATGTACATTGCTTTTTGAATCGGCGATCGAAAATATAATCTGTTGACTTAACGATGTATGCCTCTTAATGAATCTAAGTATCTCATCCTTACTTTCATCTTCGAAATCACCTTCAAAGATTGCATCCAAAACAAACGGTAGTACGTGAACATATTCTGTTTTCTTGATGGTTTCGACAAATGTAAAATTATAGGCCAAAAGAGTTTTCAATAGTTCAACACCCTGTCTTGGAAATGCGGGAATTTCATATAGCAAATAAAACCTCTCATCATCGAAGGGCTTAACTCTTAATTCAGATGCATATTTCTTAAATGTATTTTTAAATTTGTAACTGGCGTTTTTTCTTTCTGTTTTAACGGCTTCATCTGTTTTGAATATACTCAGCCTTTCTTCGATTTTATGTATTTTTGATGTTATTTCACCAAGTTTACTAATCAATTCTCCTGAC
>NZ_JBFRSD010001133.1:0-349 GCF_041473395.1 Vibrio sp. 10N.222.55.C6 | reverse complement strand
ACAGACTTTAAAGTTGTCAGCGTTTAACTCGTAGTGTGTTGTGTTAGAAGTATCACCAAGCTTCAATGACACGATAGTAACGGCAGCTTTGTCGAAAGCCTCAAAACCGTTGCCGCTATTGTCGTATACAGTGTCATTGACTTTGAATGTGTAGTAACCGCTCGCCCAACTGATTTCAACCGCGAGATCTTCACCTAAAGTGTAAGTGCCTACAGGCTCATCAGGAATTTGAGGTTTACCGCTACTATCGGTAACCGTGGAACGGTAGAAAATTTCTCCAGCATTAAAAATAACTTCGCCGTGTAAATTAGTGTTAGAAGTACCAGAAGCGTAGAGACTAATATAAGCG
>NZ_JBFRSD010001132.1:0-623 GCF_041473395.1 Vibrio sp. 10N.222.55.C6 | reverse complement strand
GGCAGGGTGTAAACCTGATACGCCAATACCAGCCCAAGCTTGCTATTTAGTAACCCGAATTGGTTCATTAACGAGTACAACGGAATGGCGACCACAATCGGTGGCATCATTTTGATGATTAACACCGACAATAAAAACAGGTTGTCCAGTTTGGCTGGAAAGCGGTATCGAACCAACGCGTAAGCAGCGAAGAATGCCACAATTACGGAAACCACCGTTGCAGATAGCGATACCAGTACGGTATTACTGATTAGAGTAAACAGCTCCCCTTGCCATACCTTTAGAAAGGAGTCGAAGCTCAGTGTCGAAGGCAATAATGCGGTCCCAGAATGTAAGATTTCCGCGGGTGACTTAAAGGCAGTACCGAACATCCAAATGATCGGAAGTATAAATAGGCCGGTCGCAGCCCAGACGAAAAAAATATGAAGGCGTGTATTCATTTTTGGCCTCCTTTCATTACGCGTTTCGCATAGATAAGAGTCATAGAGAGTGAGATAGCGAGCATGACCAGTGATGAGGCGCTTGCCATTCCTAAGTCAAAGAATCGGAAACCGTATTTGTAGACAAACATCGATAAGGTTTCTGTGGCGTTCCCCGGGCCTCCTCCCGTCATCACGTACACC
>NZ_JBFRSD010001131.1:0-548 GCF_041473395.1 Vibrio sp. 10N.222.55.C6 | reverse complement strand
AGATGAGAGTTAAGGACGGCTATGGTCGGCTGCGTGAAACCTATGAGCGTCTTGTCGAAGAATGGCTACTGAGAAAAGTTGTTGAACGATTTGGTCGCACGGTAAAGACTCAAAGTTTAAAAGAAATCGTCGACGATGTAACTTCTGAGGATAACAACATCATCAATGCCGCGATGTCTAAGTGTAGCACCTATTTGCGTGGTCACGATGACGCGACAGGGTTGGCAGTCGATTGCCCTCGAGCGAGTGAGTTTGAGAAGGATGTGAATGATTTGGACGCTTATTTCAAAGCCCTGAAGAAGCGTCGTAACTAGAGTAACGATAAAGCGTCTTGCTAAAGGCGCTTTAATTGGCAATTTTCCATACTTTTAGTTATTCCTGCATCACTAATTTAGTAAAGTGACTGACTCCTCCTTGTCCATGGGCGTTCTTGCACGCCCTGAGCGACAGAGATCGAAACTGCTGCAACAGTTGTAGTCGATAACCAGACTTTATGTTGACCAATAACACCTAAGAGGAGGTCAACATGAGAAAGTTATCTTCAGGAA
>NZ_JBFRSD010001130.1:0-416 GCF_041473395.1 Vibrio sp. 10N.222.55.C6 | reverse complement strand
GTCTTTTTAAAATCCCCCACCAATGGGGGGTTGGAACGGATGTAATTAGCTTAGAAGAGTACGTTTCGTTTACTAGTCAGTTCTTAATGGAATATTTTCCCGATTACGAGGTTAAAGCGGTTATCGGGCATGACGACGAACGAAGTGTGGATGTCAAAACGGGAGCACATGCGCACTACTATTTATCTGGTCGAAACAACCAGACAGGTAAATATGACTTGAGAAAGACTCAGATTAAGGTCGTCAATGAGTATATTAAGCGAACGGCACCTGACACCAAATTATTACCTGATGATGGGAAACTGACGAGGAAGTTGAGTCAAAAATTTGGTCGTTACTTTCAAAAAATGTTATTTGACTATGCTAATCAGCACCTATTTGTTGATAAAGGCTTGGTAGCAAAGCTTGCTCCAGAG
>NZ_JBFRSD010001129.1:0-363 GCF_041473395.1 Vibrio sp. 10N.222.55.C6 | reverse complement strand
ACTTCCAAGTGCCAGAGCTTAGTGTGTTCTTCGTCATCGTGACGTGCTTCAGAGTTAAATCACAATCGCTTAAACCAAAATAAACACAGAAAAAGGGCCCAATCTCAATATGAGGTTGGGCCCTTTTTACGTTTTGCTTAAGAAGTTTTGATTTGAAAGCTCGTTCATTGAACGTGCTTTCTGGAAACTAAACTATTAATACACTTCTAATCACTAGTAGACTTTTTCTGGAAGGTTACGCAAACTTCTAATCCAGCTGGTGATGCGCCAAACATAGCTCATGGCTACAGTGTATGAAGCAAAACAAATCATAAACAGGATGAACATGGTCGATTCAGCAATTTCTAGGAACTCTCCGTAGAT
>NZ_JBFRSD010001128.1:0-325 GCF_041473395.1 Vibrio sp. 10N.222.55.C6 | reverse complement strand
CCCGTGAGGCTATTCGTGAACTGATGGCTCAACAGGTCGACAGCATCATTCTCAATGTGCCTTTAAAGAGTGCAGACGCCGAATTGCTGGTAGAACAATATCAACACTTGAACCTCATCTTCATTGATGTCCCTTCTAACAGCCAAGTTAACTATATATGCGGCGATCACGCCGAGGGCGCAAAGCTGGCGGCTCAGCATCTTATTGAAAATGGTCGCTCTGAATACTTGTTGATCAGCGGGCCTAACGAATCCAGTGCCTCACAAATCCGTCTTCAGAGTTGGTTGGGTGTGCTATCAGATGCAAACTGTCAGGTACAGTTTCA
>NZ_JBFRSD010001127.1:0-377 GCF_041473395.1 Vibrio sp. 10N.222.55.C6 | reverse complement strand
CTGAAGTAGTCTTCTTGTAGTTATTTAAGCGTCATGCTTTAGATATCGGAGTGCTATTTAGTGCTCCGATATTTTTTTCCTTTTATATTAAATGTTTAGCACCTTGTATCATCCCCGATGCCGTGACTTCGTTACCTGTCTTAGCTTGATCTTTGTTACTCTCTTATCGTTATCCTTTTCCCCTTTAAATACGCACAGAACGTGATATTCAGCTCTTTCTGTAGCGCCAATGTATTCATTGAAATAATCCAACACCCATCAACTTTTAGTTATCTCAATAGTTATCCTGATCACAATAATCAATCAGTTCTCTTTCAATTTATATTCTGCTCAATATAAATGGGATCGATCCCATGGGAATGTTCCCATTTATAAAT
>NZ_JBFRSD010001126.1:0-265 GCF_041473395.1 Vibrio sp. 10N.222.55.C6 | reverse complement strand
GTTTAATACCAGATGCTACTCGCGCTAAACTACTACAAATCTTTGACTATAAGTTTAATGCTTTAGGAGACTTTGAACAGTTAATTGTAGCTACAGCTGCAATCGAAGGCTGGATCAATCATGAACGAGCTTGCCAACTAACAACCAAGCACTCACGTGAAGTAACATTAACTCTACCAAAATTAGAAACTAAAGGTTTTTTAGTTTCTAACGGTGAACAGAAACAAAAGTCTTACACACTTCCGGGGGTATCATTACCTACACC
>NZ_JBFRSD010001125.1:0-232 GCF_041473395.1 Vibrio sp. 10N.222.55.C6 | reverse complement strand
CAGAAGCGCGATAGACTAACTTGAACTCTTCACTATGCTCCGCTGGTGTCAAGGCACTTGCTTCTTCGGGGATCTCTTTGAATTCAACTTTACGCAAGATATTGCGAGTATCACGCAGCTCAGCTAGTGGTTGAATATCATCAGGCTTACGAGTAATCAATGTGTAACCCAAATCAGGCTTTTCCAGACCTGATACGCTATAGGTGTTAAGAAAGTTTCGGTCATACTGGCC
>NZ_JBFRSD010001124.1:0-466 GCF_041473395.1 Vibrio sp. 10N.222.55.C6 | reverse complement strand
CCGTCATCACTGACCATTTCTAGCTCAATAACTTGGGCATTACATCCATTGCCCTTATTTATGCCTTTATGATGGCATAAAGCATACTCGTTATCCTATTTATCTTTGAAATTAATTTCGAATTGGTCACTTAACACCCTACCTTAGCTCGCTATACAGACTAAGACATTCTGTGAACAAAATTTCCCCTTAAAGATTATGAGACTGGTTTAACTTAACAAAACCTACGGTAACCGTATGCAAAAGCCATATATTTAGTGATGACATTAAAGTTTTTCAGTACGCAGTATTACATTTTAATAACACAGTGCTATGGTTTTATTGAATATCGAAACGGTAAAAAACCCGATTAAACAGTGGCATAATTATAATTAAAGGTTGGCTTGCCACATGTTTGACTACTCCCATTTCATTAGAGCAGCGGCCCAAGACAAAGACATCGTCGCCATAGTCGATGATCTCTTCC
>NZ_JBFRSD010001123.1:0-504 GCF_041473395.1 Vibrio sp. 10N.222.55.C6 | reverse complement strand
CGGTTTGTTATAATTTCATGCCAGTGTTGGACTGGACGCGTACCGATTTAGAATTTGAAATGCCTGATGGCTCGCGCGCACTGCGTTTTGACCAAATCGCGTTTGCGGCATTTGAGCTGCATATCTTGAAACGTCCAGGTGCAGAATCGGACTATTCAGAATCAGAGCAAGCTCAAGCGTTGGATTACTTCAACAACATGACGCCTGAGCAAATTCAGCAACTGACCAATAACATCATCGCTGGCCTGCCAGGCGCTGAAGAAGGTTACACACTAGAAGCGTTTCAAGCACAGCTAGATCGCTATGCGGGAATCGACAAAGACAAGCTACGTGAGCACATGTCTTACTTCCTCGCTGAGCTGATGCCTATCTGTGATGCGAATGGCTTGAAGATGGCGGTTCACCCAGACGATCCACCGCGTCCGATTCTAGGCTTGCCTCGCATCGTTTCAACGATCGAAGACATTGATTGGTTGACCGAGCATGTACCGAGCAAAATGAATG
>NZ_JBFRSD010001122.1:0-411 GCF_041473395.1 Vibrio sp. 10N.222.55.C6 | reverse complement strand
AGATCTTGATAACGAGCACTACAGCTTCCATAAGGTGCAATACGAGCTGAATCTTCGATGAAATAGTAGTCGTTACTTAACCTAGAGCGACTTGTAATACTCGCTCCTAATTTTTGCTGTAAGTAGTTTTTCAGCCACAAGTTATGACCCAATTGATTGTTAACACTTGGTAGCAGAGCAAACGCACCAATGCCAATTTGTTCGATAGCATCTTGGTAAGGGTTATGAGTATTCACTTGATCACAAAAACCTGGATATAAAGCAAAAGCACCCATTACTGGTCGACTCTTAATCGGGTTTTCATTTTCTAATTTTTGCTGATGAATAATTGCATCACGGTAGCGGTGCATCTGGTTAATTGCATCTTCAGGTACAGCATCAAATCCCTTGTTATGAGCTTTGATTTGATAG
>NZ_JBFRSD010001121.1:0-350 GCF_041473395.1 Vibrio sp. 10N.222.55.C6 | reverse complement strand
CGATATAGCGATCTGTTACAGGAGCCCCACCGTCTTCCGACATATAGAGTTCAATAATTGTCGGTATAGGCGCGTGATGTATATAGGCATCGCTTCGCACCGTAGAAGGATCTGCTTTGTCAGGACATGACACTCGTTCAATGCATTCCTGATAGGGCACTTCTAGCTCTACCTCGTATCCAGCGGTGTTTAGATAATGCCTAATCAGCGGTAGAACTGCAGCTTCAACACGAGAACGATAGAATGTTCCCTGTTCATACTGATTCGTGTATAGCTGTACTTTCCAGTTCAACGCCTTTGCTATCGTTAATTTATTATGTTGAATGAACCAACGGATATCTGGACAAGAA
>NZ_JBFRSD010001120.1:0-396 GCF_041473395.1 Vibrio sp. 10N.222.55.C6 | reverse complement strand
GATCTAATAGTGCTAAATCCACAATCAAACAGCCATTTTGAACTTAATCGAACACTTATCAGTCGTCCAAGACACTCGGTCAGACATTAATCAGAAGCATGATCTTATCGATGTCATGTTCCTTGTAATTAGCGCCATCGCATCTGGATGTGAAGGATGGCAAGATATTGAATTGTTTGGGAAAGACAAACTAGATTGGCTGAGAAAATACAGAACATTTGAACATGGTATTCCACGTCGCCATACCGTAGCCCGTATTCTTAAAGCGGTTGTTGCGGAGTCGTTACTTGAAGCCCTGCTAAACTGGGTTAATGAGCACAGAGAGGCGCATAATAAACCCATTATCGCCTTTGATGGCAAGGTGCTTCGTGGCTCCTATCGCAATGACAGGAAAAC
>NZ_JBFRSD010001119.1:0-502 GCF_041473395.1 Vibrio sp. 10N.222.55.C6 | reverse complement strand
CAATAAGGACAAAGATATGATTGAAAAAATACTCTTCAACAAAGTCGCCGATATTTATGGTGAAGAAGAAGCACACTCGGTAACGCAAGAGATCTTAGCCTTAATTGAGAAATGGAAGCCAAGTGCTCCACAATACACACCGTGGGTTGATGAGAATACATCTTACCTGATTACTTACGGTGACAGCTTTGCTCGTAACGACGAAAAAACATTGAGCAGTATGAAAAGTTTTGCTGATAAGTACCTAAAAGACTCAATCAGCAATATCCATATTCTACCTATGTTTCCGTACACCTCTGATGATGGCTTTAGTGTGGTCGATTACCGAAAGGTCGATGAGAAGTTGGGTGACTGGGAACACCTCAATGCTTTGTCTGAGAACTTTGATTTGATGTACGACTGTGTGATCAATCACATCTCAAAAAGCAGTGATTGGTTTCAAGGTTACTTAGCAGGTGATACGCAATACCAAGATTACTTTGTTGAGTCTGACCCAAGCCTA
>NZ_JBFRSD010001118.1:0-219 GCF_041473395.1 Vibrio sp. 10N.222.55.C6 | reverse complement strand
GTATTAGAGTTACCGTTGATGTACACGTCAGCTTCGTTTCGGTCAGCACCACCTTTCGCTTTCACTACCGAAATGTTGTCATCACCCATCTGAGTAACTCGTAGGTCATTATTTCGACCGGCACCTTGTACTTTAACTCTGGCTTGGTTACGTAAACCATCTTGATCTATGAGTGCGTTGTTTCTTTTGTAACGTAATTTCACGTGAGCTTCATTGAGA
>NZ_JBFRSD010001117.1:0-318 GCF_041473395.1 Vibrio sp. 10N.222.55.C6 | reverse complement strand
ATCGAGCTGAACGGCAAACCGTTCGGCTCAATGCATCAAACGTTTGGCGGGGACACACTCAATGCTGCGGTCGATCTAAGCCGCGGCTGCGAGGCCAACCTCAATCAAGATGACATAAAAGTGTCCTACGTCACGGCTTTGGGCGCAGACCCGATTAGCAAGGGAATGTTAGAACGCTGGCAACAAGAGGGGGTGTCGACGGACCTTGTTCTACAAGACAGCCAACGTACTCCGGGTCTATACCTAATTCAGCTTGATGACGCAGGTGAACGTACCTTTCTGTACTGGAGAAACCAGTCGGCTGCACGCTACCTGCTA
>NZ_JBFRSD010001116.1:0-442 GCF_041473395.1 Vibrio sp. 10N.222.55.C6 | reverse complement strand
CACCAAGCGATTCTGTCGTATTTTGAATGAGTTCATAGGCGTTTTTTGCAAAATATGTTGGCCTCTATGGTTGCAATGCATGAAATATCTCCGATACTAAAACTTAGAAACTCTAAGTTTTAGGTGGCATGTGAATACAGACATTCAACTTTATTCTGACGAATCGCTCGAAAGCTTCTTGTTGCGCTTATCGCAAGAACAAGGTTACGAGCGATTTTCTCATTTCGCCGAAGATATCTGGTTCGACACCATGGATCAGCATGAGGCGATTGCTGGTGCTTTCCCCTTAGAGCTCGAACGAGTCAATATCTACCACGCTCAAACCACAAGCCAAATGCGGGTGCGAGTGCTTATCCACCTTGAGAACCAATTAAAGCTCAACAACTTTGGTGTACTGCGTCTAGCGTTATCACATTCAAAAGCTCAATTCTCTCCGCAATAC
>NZ_JBFRSD010001115.1:0-524 GCF_041473395.1 Vibrio sp. 10N.222.55.C6 | reverse complement strand
CGGTTAAGCTGACAAACGCACCAGCAATCACGCCGCTCTTGAACTGCTTAGAGAAGTCGACACGAGTCCCGACATCACCCGCAAGAAATTTACCGACCCCCACTTTGAGTAAGGTATCGCTCAAGAAATCCCATTGTGGGGTGTAATAACCAGTGATAAAGCCAGTAGTGCCTTTATCGATCACTTTGTACGTTCGGCTGCTGTCATCTGGGTTGACTTGGATCTCTTCATCAAACGTGCCAAACCAGCTTTCTGGATCGCGCTGGCTTATTGCTGTCATGTCTGCGCCAATCGCCCAGTTTTGGTTGAATGGACGATACAGGATTTCGCCACCCACACCCGCGAACATGCTCTCTAGGTAACCGCCGTAAGCTTGGGTGTAGATACCGCTGCCATAGTCTTCAAACCACGTCAGTTGTAAGCGATCTAAGCGAACCGGATCGTCAACGTAAGAGCGGAATAAGGTTCTTACTCTTGGCGTTTGGTCAGTGCCGTCTGATGGGACGGTATAGTTAAACTTGTCG
>NZ_JBFRSD010001114.1:0-320 GCF_041473395.1 Vibrio sp. 10N.222.55.C6 | reverse complement strand
GTGATAACTACTGATTACATTAAGGCTAAGGAACCCGGACGCTTAAAAAAGGAAATCGACGACTGTCGTACAATCACATCTAAACTATTTTATCGAGAGAATAAGCCGAAACCATCGCTCACTTCATGTAGCGATGGTACTGGTACCGGTAAGAGTTACGGTCAGTTGAAGGCTTACATTGAAGAGACAACGATTGATGGTAACGCTCAAGGGCATCGGTGCCTATTCTTTATCACACCTCTGAAAAACCAGATCGATTTCGATGATAAGTTGATGAAGACGGCTCAGGATAAGGGAATCTATTTTGTCCCTTTTTTGTC
>NZ_JBFRSD010001113.1:0-409 GCF_041473395.1 Vibrio sp. 10N.222.55.C6 | reverse complement strand
TCGGAAGTCCCATGGTGGTGGGCTTATCACGCAAACGCCAACAAACGATAAGACCGATAAATACGCCAATCACACCCGGCCAAATAAACCCCGCTCGCCAACTGAATTGCAGCGTCAGATAACCCACAAGAATAGGAATTAGCGCCCCACCCACGTTGTGTGCTGTATTCCAGATTGCCCAGCGAGAGCCTCTTTCGGAGCGAGAATACCAAGTCGTCAATAACTTAGAACACGATGGCCAGCCCCAACCTTGGAACCATGCATTCAGTACCCAAAGCAAGATAAAAGCCGCCAAAGAACTAGAAAAGCCAAACGCTATATTGATCAAGCCTGTCGCGATTAAGCCAAGCCCCATGAAGTAGCGCGGGTTTGACCGATCCGATATCGTGCCTGAGATAAATTTCGATAA
>NZ_JBFRSD010001112.1:0-461 GCF_041473395.1 Vibrio sp. 10N.222.55.C6 | reverse complement strand
GGAGCGTGCTTTGCCACTCTTGCCTGAGCTAAAACGGATCATCGATATCTCACAGCTCTCAAGTGATAAGCCTGAACAAAACGATCTGTTTGGATTTGATGACGTGTAATGCCATTAATGATAGTCAGTAAGTGCTCAGACGTCGCGCTGGGAAAAGGCTTGATAACAAGATCGGGGGCGTCGATAAGTAATGATTCTACAATCAACATGCTAACGAAGTTATCAAGTGTTTTACCCGCTATTTGTGGGCATTATTTACTGCAATTGGGATTTGGATGAGCGTTTTACTGTTCAATAAACCAGCAAGCCTTTTCCGGGGCGCTAGAGAGCGCCCCAACGCTGTCCTCGATAGCGCTACTCGGCTTTCACGTTTATACTCAGGGGGCCTGGAGTGACTGGGTTAAATCGCTGATTCTTGCCATCAGCACCAACCTATCTATACTCGATTCTTTAAAGCCAAA
>NZ_JBFRSD010001111.1:0-285 GCF_041473395.1 Vibrio sp. 10N.222.55.C6 | reverse complement strand
GTTATATCTACATCTTGATGGCGGTATGACGGACTTAGGTAATGCCTTGTTTGCTGAAATGCACATGACCTACGTTGGTGATAACTATTGGCGCAAGCTTGGCCTGTCTAATTGGGATTCTACACAGCTCATTAATCAGGTACCGGATAACATTGTTCAACAACAAGCGCTTTTACAGAGACTGAAAGATGATAGTTTTACCGTTGACTTGACTACCTGCGATGACAAATCTTGCCCTGATGAATCCAATATGGATGAAGAGTTCTATACTGCAGCAAACAGTAT
>NZ_JBFRSD010001110.1:0-216 GCF_041473395.1 Vibrio sp. 10N.222.55.C6 | reverse complement strand
AATTATCCTTAAACATACGTCCTCCTAAATCCCTTCTATGCTTCCTAAGCTATTTATAGGTGCTCTAAGCTATTTATTGCGCCCTAAGCGGTCTATATAAACCGAGCCCTAAGCCGTTTCTGATTGAGCATCGACCGAAGTCGGAGCCGTTTCAGTGACTTCCTGAATCGCCATCAGAATACGTTCTGGCGTTGCAGGTGTGTTGAGCTTAGGAAT
>NZ_JBFRSD010001109.1:0-318 GCF_041473395.1 Vibrio sp. 10N.222.55.C6 | reverse complement strand
TCCACGATTGCAGATGTACACCAACGAGAAATACGTATTGATGAGAGTGAATCATCAAGCGATTAGAAATGTTAAACCGGGTCAATTGGCTGAATTTACAACGCCAGTTTATCCAGGGAAAGTATTCACGGCAGAGGTTGAAGGTATTATTGAAGCAACCGGCGAAGCGCAAAGTAACTTGCTTGGCTTTGACCAGAATGTTCGCTCTACGACAGGCAAGAACCTACAAAACAAACATCACTTTGTTAGGTTGAAAGTCTTTGAACCTGAAGGCTATAGCGTACCAGTCGGCTCGGTTGGTTTAGCTTGGATTAGCGG
>NZ_JBFRSD010001108.1:0-520 GCF_041473395.1 Vibrio sp. 10N.222.55.C6 | reverse complement strand
GGCTTCACTTAAAAAGAGCTATCATTGATAGCTATTGATTATAATACTGTTTTCAATTATTCCATTAGACGCATCAGGGACGGGATTGATAAGGCAGCAAACCAAAATTAAGACTTCCATTTTTTCTTTTCCTTACTCTGTTCTGCACTTCCGAATTTCTTCAACATATCGTTATGCGTACCAATGAAAATAATCTCCTGTTCTTGCTCTACCCGTTCGCCAATGTCTGGCTGATAAGCATCTTTTTCTAGCACTTGTGGAATGCTAGATTCTGGAATCTCTTTATCCATCATGACCCCCGTTAAAAGCTCGCCAAATGGACAACAAGCAGTTTTGCTCGTCAATTGGCGGCTCATCTAATTTGTTTTGACCAAACAATGCCAGTAGCTGCCTACTGGTTGTATTACTCATAACGTATGTGCTCACTAGCTCATCGAACTGCCAAACGCGTTTACTGTCACTCAAATCAGGGTGAGTTTTAATTTCAATGGTGTCAGTAGTTTTCAGGTCGGCCTTTAGC
>NZ_JBFRSD010001107.1:0-263 GCF_041473395.1 Vibrio sp. 10N.222.55.C6 | reverse complement strand
GTAAGAATCTTGTATCGTTAATTTTTTAGTAAGAGCATCTTGTATGATTGGATCTAGTTCTGAATAAACAACTTCTGAATCTGCTGCACTTATAGTGTGGCTGTAGGTTTTAGTTTTTGTCTGACCGCCCTTAATCGCTACTCTCGTTTCCAGCTTCATGCTAGAATTCGAAGAAAAGTATAGATCGTGACTGTAGTCGCAACACTTCGGGTGGGTGTCCGCTATAAGTGACTTTCCAACCTTAAGTATTTTTACTATTATTT
>NZ_JBFRSD010001106.1:0-440 GCF_041473395.1 Vibrio sp. 10N.222.55.C6 | reverse complement strand
AAACGTTGGTTTGTCATCACATCAAGAATCGTTACGTGCCAAATGTCGCCTTCGCGGTGTGCTTTTTCAACTCGGCAGTAGTTGCGTATTTCTGCGTTGTTTTCTTTCGCCGCTAATACGTTCAGCAATACCATACGAGCATCATCAACCCAGCAATCTGAGTATTCGAAGCCTGTCTTCATTTCTGGTTTCAGTAGCCCTGATTTTGCTAGGTTGACTGTCTTACTTCCAGGAAGAGTGGTGCGCTTACCCAAGTTATCGTAAAGGAATAGGCCACAGCGAATCATCCAAGCTGGGCGTAAAAATGGTCGATGAGGTAAACGGAAACGCATTGGCTGAGCAACGTGAGGCGCTTTTCTTAACAAGACTTCACGTTCAGCGAGTGCTTCCGAAACCAAACGAAATTCGTAATGTTCAAGGTAGCGTAGGCCACCGTGGAT
>NZ_JBFRSD010001105.1:0-249 GCF_041473395.1 Vibrio sp. 10N.222.55.C6 | reverse complement strand
AATAACCCGGTGGCATCTCAATCGCTTCAATTTGTGGCTGTAAGCGTTTCTGTAACGTCGAAGCCGTTTCTTCACCCAATAGGTCGTTGTCGGCCATTACCGTCAGCATACGCTTACGGTTCTTACGGATGATAAGTGGATCTTCCCATTCCAATTCGTAGCCAAGCGTCACTTGCTGCAACGGAATATATTCGCTTAATGCCGGGCTCCAAATCTTCATACCTTCGATGTTGCGAATATCAACTCGCT
>NZ_JBFRSD010001104.1:0-258 GCF_041473395.1 Vibrio sp. 10N.222.55.C6 | reverse complement strand
TGCTCTAAGGTTTGTGCTGTAGCTGGAAAGGTCAGTGCTAAAGCTAGCCCTATGGTCGTCGTTTGAATCCTGTTCAATTTGCATCTCTCCAAAATGAATCACACCTGAGTCTTAATTTTGCACGATAATATACAAAATTCAGATGAACCGCCAAAAAATTCACGATCGCTACAATTGGCGCTCGTAAATAGTTGTAAAGTTGTTAACCGATCGCTGTGCGTATTGTGATGTTTTGATGCACTTTGAACCCTATTAATA
>NZ_JBFRSD010001103.1:0-287 GCF_041473395.1 Vibrio sp. 10N.222.55.C6 | reverse complement strand
CATTTAAAGTCTCACCAGTTGCTTGTTTCACTAGTTCATCGGTGGTTAGCAAACTGCCTTTACTCCAGATCTTCTCTGATAGCCAATTAAAGATTGGCGACAATTCCCCAGTACATATAGCACCATCTACATCAACAGTCTTCTTCATAGCTGCCATGAACTGTGCGGCATACATTGCGCCTAACGTGTATGACGGGAAGTAACCGAATGCACCTTGAGTCCAGTGAATGTCTTGTAAGCATCCATCTTTGTAGTTATGCACTGTACATTTGCTCTCTGTCCAGTGG
>NZ_JBFRSD010001102.1:0-310 GCF_041473395.1 Vibrio sp. 10N.222.55.C6 | reverse complement strand
GACGAAAAAACCAAGCGTGCGCCTATGGGGGTCAGCAGCAACACTTGGCTTTGGATAAATGGGGAAAACTTATTGTCCGCTTTGTATCACTTTGAAGAAGCGCCCTTGTAATGATGACATCGGGATCTGGTATTGCCCGTTACTTGGTGTGATTTGTTGGTTAGTGATTAAATCCACCAGCGCTTGATTGCTACCGACTTGCGCTTCTGTCAACACTATGTTGCGAGCACTCTCAAGGGTATTCAAAGCAAATAAGACTTGGTCATCGCCAGATACTTTCAAGTCCACATAACTGCCATTGCTTGCTACC
>NZ_JBFRSD010001101.1:0-494 GCF_041473395.1 Vibrio sp. 10N.222.55.C6 | reverse complement strand
GAAATATTCAGCACAACCTGCGTAATTCTTTTTAGATCAAATAACCTCGAGAAACGCAGCCGTGCGCTGCGTTTTATCTCACTAGAATAAATAAGTGAATAATAATGAAGTTAATGACACTAAATACCCACAGTTGGCAAGAAGAAAAACAGCTAGAAAAGTTAGATGTGGTCGCGCAAGCCATTATCGAGCAAGGGTGCGATGTGGTTGCATTACAGGAAGTGAATCAACATCAAGATAGCCCGGCCGTTGATGCCAATATATTAACCAATCACACTGTGTTGGCGAATAACTATGGTTATTTATTACAGAAAAAACTCATGGAATACGGTCATCACTACCAACTTACGTGGGATTTCGTTCATCAAAGTTATGAAGTATATCAAGAGGGGCTCTCATTTTTAACGCGACTACCGATTGTCGAACATGAGGTCATTGATTTAAGTGATAACTATGATGTGAGCTTTTGGAAACATCGGCGAGCAGTGCGTATT
>NZ_JBFRSD010001100.1:0-341 GCF_041473395.1 Vibrio sp. 10N.222.55.C6 | reverse complement strand
CAGCCACCAAATTCAGCTTTAAGCTGTGCACCGAATGCGGTGTAAAGTGCAATAAGACCAGGCTCTGTCCCTAAACGCTCACCATAAGGTGGGTTAGACACAATCACACCATCCGTAAATTCCGTAGGGCGTTTAAGTTTTGCTGCATCACCTACTTCGAATTCAATCAAATCTTCTACACCAGCACGGCGAGCATTATCGCGCGCTGTTTTGATCATGCGCTCATCGTTGTCGTAACCATAGAACTTACATTCTACTTTCTTAACGCCACGACGGCCTTGGACGTTCGCTTCTGCTTTAACTTCAGCCCAAAGCTCAGGCTCGAAATCTTCTAGTGATTC
>NZ_JBFRSD010001099.1:0-273 GCF_041473395.1 Vibrio sp. 10N.222.55.C6 | reverse complement strand
GATATAAGTAAGCGACAGAGAGCTGGGCTTCCAATTGCCCTTGATAAGCCTCATCCAACAGTTGCACGACGTCTTGATGCTGCTGCGATTGATCCATGGTGGCTGCGTTCTTAGAGCTTTCGCTTCCAACGCTTGCTTTAGCAAAAAACAGAGCAGCCAAAACACCAGTCAGAATCACGGTAGTTAAACGTTTATTGATCATTTATTTCCTCCTCGGGAATAAAGGTCACAACGTCCCTGTTGAATGAGTTAGGTGAAAAGTAGGAATGGCGC
>NZ_JBFRSD010001098.1:0-241 GCF_041473395.1 Vibrio sp. 10N.222.55.C6 | reverse complement strand
TTTCTATAGATTCAATAGGCGAATCCTATCTTCGAAAGGAAAAGGCTATCGGTAAAAGCTATCAACAAAAACAATTAACAAAAGCCATCAAACATCAACAACTCCCAATTTAAGTAGCTATGCTCTTTAGGTTGTTCTCTACATTGGGCTTATCTCTATTGGTGTGTGTATCTATGTGTCTATGTAGGTAGGGTTCGGTATGGTTTCTTTGCGTGAGTTGAGTTGTTATATCAAACTGTAA
>NZ_JBFRSD010001097.1:0-230 GCF_041473395.1 Vibrio sp. 10N.222.55.C6 | reverse complement strand
GTGTTACGGTTACATAATACATTTGATGCTGACTATTTCTTCAATAGTTCCACTCTGGCTGGTGGTAGCACTGAGAATAGAATGATAGCTGCAGTGCCTGGTTTCTTAACGGCCTTAGGGGTAATCGGTACTTTTGTGGGTTTGCAACTCGGTCTTTCTGACTTAAACATTGCAGGTAATGTGGATGTAAATGAAATGAAAGATGGGGTGGCGGGAGTTATCAATGGAGC
>NZ_JBFRSD010001096.1:0-311 GCF_041473395.1 Vibrio sp. 10N.222.55.C6 | reverse complement strand
GAGCTGAACAATGAAAGTGGTCAGCAGTTGGTTGAGAAAATGATCGCAACCGCTGGTTTAACGCGAAATGGTTTTAGAGCGGGCGATCTGTCAACGGTAATGTCTCCGAGAACCGTGATTACATGGGCTGAAAACATTCGAATATTCGATAACGTAGCGACTGCATTTAGGCTTTCATTCCTCAACCGTTGTGAAGATGAAGAGAAAGAGCTGGTGAGCGAATATTATTTCCGCTGCTTTGGTGAGGCGCTAGAAATGCCTACTCAGAGTTATGCGCAGTCGGAGCCGTAAACCATGGCCAATGTTTCTTC
>NZ_JBFRSD010001095.1:0-325 GCF_041473395.1 Vibrio sp. 10N.222.55.C6 | reverse complement strand
ACCAATTTTAGATGGTAGACTTGCTCCAGCATCAATTGACGTATCACGTTCAAATAATCGTGACTTGAAAGGTACAGTCATGAACTATGAACTTACGAAGAAGTATCTGTTTAGTATTGACGTTGGATATTACTATAACGAAGAAACTCATTCAGTTGATCGCGAAGCATTTAACACCAAAAGATATAAAAGCTATAACGACTACGCGCCTTGGGCTTTGATGGAGCAATTGCCTGTACTTGATGAATTCGTCGCAGAAGAAGTAACAAATGATTATCAGAATTACGTTAAGGACCGAACTAAACTCTTATCTGAGCCTTATACC
>NZ_JBFRSD010001094.1:0-446 GCF_041473395.1 Vibrio sp. 10N.222.55.C6 | reverse complement strand
ACTATCAATTGACCAACTACCAACGGACTTCTGTTTCGATTGATACGTCTCAACTTTAACTGCATGGCCATGATCGTCAAGATAACAAAACAATATATCCTCTAAATGTTCAAGAGATAGAAAGTATTTTGTCCCGTCAAATTTGCTATCGTAGTTATCCAGAATTAAGAAAAGAGCCATATTTCGCTGCAACGCAAAGCCCTGCTGTGCTGTAACACCTGCATTTACACTTTGATCAACCAACACCATTTCCTTGAATATAGTTCGTTTTTGTGTTTAGTAGTTAGAGCGCATATGATAGCACATGTCGGGAAGTTATATAGTATCTTAATGAATATCAGTAAGTTACTATGTGGTGCGATTTAGTACCTCAGGCTATTACTTTAGGCATTTATAATGTTTTAGCTTGCTTCCTGCGCGGTAGTATCACAATACAAGCACCCAAA
>NZ_JBFRSD010001093.1:0-364 GCF_041473395.1 Vibrio sp. 10N.222.55.C6 | reverse complement strand
TGATTGCATCTGAATAAGGTGCCGCTGTTGAATCACCAGAGCTTTCACTATTGTCGCCACAGCCCGCAAGTAGTAATGCTGAGCATACGAGAGATAAAGAAAATTTGTTGTTCATGTAATTATTCCCGTACGGTTAGTTGAAGATGTAGTTAAGTTGTATCGCTGAAAGGTAAGCAACGCCTTCAGCATCAAATGTAAGCTTTTGTCCTGCCGCATCAGTTTCGGTAAACGAACCGCTTTCACTTTGTACGAGTGCAAATGCAGCATCGACAGTCATATTCTCTGAAATAGCGTAGGTGAGACCTGCTGAATACCACATACGATCGCTGTCTGGGATGCTTAATGTCGCTTCACCAGCTTGCTC
>NZ_JBFRSD010001092.1:0-345 GCF_041473395.1 Vibrio sp. 10N.222.55.C6 | reverse complement strand
TTCTTGGTCTATCTCATTAAAAGCGTTAGACAATTGGCGTTGTGGTCGGGGAGTAGAGTTACTGTCGAAACCAAACAAGTCGCTCAATCATTCAGTCAACGTGATCACTTACTCTGAACCCGTAGTGATTTGGAAAGGAACACAAGCTGAAATAATCCCGTTTTGCCCTGTGGTATGTGGCAGCAGCATTAAAGGTATGCTGGCTCACCGCATTGCTTTTCACTACCGTAAACATGCAAAACAATGGGCAGAAACGGCAGGCGATGCCGAGAATGAAATCTGGCAGAAACGCCCAGAGGCACTTAAAGCACTATTGGGGTATGCAGATAATGATCATGACCAGAG
>NZ_JBFRSD010001091.1:0-424 GCF_041473395.1 Vibrio sp. 10N.222.55.C6 | reverse complement strand
GTATGGTCTTAAAATCACTAGATGCCACTAAGTAGTCAACGCCAGCAGTTAGCGCAGTAAAGTTAGACATTACACCAGTGCTCAGGTCAACATCCACTTTAGCAACTTTTACACCGGCATTTAGGTGCGCGCTAAACGGTGTCGTACCCATTATCACGACATCATTCTTCAGCGTCCTATCACTTGGAAGATTCACATTGATAGTGAACGGCATGATAGTACTCCAACCATCAGCTTCCCCCATGGCTACTTTTGGATCATTCAAGAGCCCCGTTGAATTTGCATCTAACGGAATATTTAGAGTGTGATCGTTGGTATTGAACAAGAAAAACGAAGGAAGAGGAACATCCGCTTCATTACCTAGAAGAGTGAAGCTAATTTTTGAACTTCTAGCTAATGATTGGTTGATTGCATCTGAATAAGG
>NZ_JBFRSD010001090.1:0-346 GCF_041473395.1 Vibrio sp. 10N.222.55.C6 | reverse complement strand
GATCTGCTTGAGCTGCATTAAAACCAATGATGGCACCGACTATAATTCCAATTTGTGTAAGTTTCATAAGTTGTATCCTTATACATTTCCATGTCGACGTTGTTGCTGCTTCACAGAGAAGCAACTTGAATCAAGCTTCCATACTGCGCGCTAATTGGCTTGATTGATGTGAATTCTCATTGAGCTAGACGCTTTCACTAAAGCAAAGTCGTTGCCGTCTTGAGAAATTCCTAAATTACTTCTTCCAGAACCAACCAAATAAGCAGTATTGCCATTGCCTTTTTGGTCAATGCTCAGTTGACTACTCTGTCTTGAGAAGTTAGCTTGTCCGATAACTGCTAAATTG
>NZ_JBFRSD010001089.1:0-436 GCF_041473395.1 Vibrio sp. 10N.222.55.C6 | reverse complement strand
GCTAAAGACGTGTGGCTATTTAGCGTGCTTAATTTCCATAGTTCAATGCTTCCCGAAGATAGCAAAGGCTTTACCGTTGAGCCTATCGGGTCTTATACCTATTTAGCAAAAGGTAGCAATATAGGTTACGGCAACCTTCACTTAGAAGATGTGTCTATAGCGAGGAAACTGTGAGTAGAATTATTGATGATATAACGGGTAGTGATTTAAATAGGTTAAAGCAACTGTTCTCTCCTGCGAAGGTTAATGAAGGTGCCAGTGTAGCGCTGAGTGGCGTGTTTGATACTTTTCATCGCGACTTTAGTGTTGGGAGCGCCAGAGGAGAAAATTTGCAGCTGACGCCTAGAGATATACGTCAAATTAGGAAGGTGATCAAAGAGCAATCAGGCTTTGATCTTCTAACTGACTCTATCCCGGATTCTCGAACGGATATGGC
>NZ_JBFRSD010001088.1:0-233 GCF_041473395.1 Vibrio sp. 10N.222.55.C6 | reverse complement strand
TCAGGCACTTCATTACCTTCAGCATCAATAATTGCAGGGTTAGTCATTAGGTGGCCCACATTGCGTATGAACAACATGCTGCGACCTTTAAGCGAGATTTCCCCCCCCGTCACACTGGTGTATTGACGATCTGGGTTCAGGTTACGAACAATGGTCTTGCCATTTTTCTCTAGCGATTCTTGCAGATCACCCTTCATTAAGCCTAACCAGTTGCGGTAAGCCAATGCTTTGTC
>NZ_JBFRSD010001087.1:0-251 GCF_041473395.1 Vibrio sp. 10N.222.55.C6 | reverse complement strand
AGTGACCTATTCATCATCACAGATGACGTGTACGGCACATTCGCAGATGAGTTCGTTTCTCTGTTCGCAAAACTACCGTATAACACACTATGTGTTTACTCATTCTCTAAATACTTCGGTGCAACAGGCTGGCGTCTAGGCACTATCGGTATTCACGATGAGAACGTGTTCGACGATACACTTCGCTCATTCAGTGAAGCGACACAGTGCCAATTGGACGACCGTTACAAAACGCTAACTCCAGAGCCACG
>NZ_JBFRSD010001086.1:0-305 GCF_041473395.1 Vibrio sp. 10N.222.55.C6 | reverse complement strand
ATAATGATGATTTTTAATATTGTGGTTCTGACATATTCAGATAGTTTAATAATAAAATATGCTTGAAAAGGTGCAGCTAAAACAAAGCACAACCTTATTACTCTAACCTGCCAAAACATCGCAAGAGCTAAATTAAACATGAATATGAGATACAGTACTGTACAGTGGTGATTTTTAATTCTTAAAACTGGGTATAGAATAGCGGGTACCAATAGTAAGGCATAGTTATCAACAGAAAAGAAACCTTTAATTTCTATGTAATCAACTACAGATTTAGCCTCGGTGACCTGATCTAGCCAATAAAG
>NZ_JBFRSD010001085.1:0-282 GCF_041473395.1 Vibrio sp. 10N.222.55.C6 | reverse complement strand
GAGTTAATATCCATGAATGTTTTAAATGAACCGACAGAGTATGTCGAAGAGAAACTAACGGATTTAAAAAACGAAGCACATGCAGATAACAACCAAGTCATAAATAAAGGTGACGGCAATATTGAATTGCAAGTTAATACTCATGATCGTCAACTTGAACAGTATGGTCGAAAGTATCATCAAGACTTTGATTTCGACTAAAGGCTAACACGTTCTAATTTAATTATACCTCTTATTTCGTCAGTGAAAAGTTGATTAAATAAAATTAGAACACTAATTAAT
>NZ_JBFRSD010001084.1:0-382 GCF_041473395.1 Vibrio sp. 10N.222.55.C6 | reverse complement strand
CTATACGGCTGACTCGTGAATAATGTAAGTCGAAGTGATTCCCTATTTGCTTTTGCGTATAGCCACCGCTATTAAATGCAGCAATAATGGCATCATTTCTACTAGGCGCTGAGTCTTGGTACTCCTTTAGCGAAAGAGGTTTAGCACGTCGCTGTTTTGCCGGAACCTCTTTGATATCTCCCTCTGCTAAATTCAAATTAGGAAGATGACTGTTCACAAACTCATCACTGCCTAGGTACACCTGCTGCTTTAATCCTGTCCATAGTGGCTTACCAACCCCCTCGAAAACGAATTGCTTGTATTTCTCAACAGCCTTATTTCTCTGGCGGCCAAATTGAAACAAGGTTTGATCAACCGCTAGCCAGTCTGGTGACTCTTTTAA
>NZ_JBFRSD010001083.1:0-292 GCF_041473395.1 Vibrio sp. 10N.222.55.C6 | reverse complement strand
AAATGGGACATTCAAAAGCTCCCAGCAAACTCTTTCTATATCTATTTTTTCAAGGACTCTTTGATGGTTAACTTCGTCTTCAGGCTTTACCGAGATAGCTTGGTAGCGAATGCCATGCTCAGATTTAGTCGTCAGAAGAAAATCCGTTGTTATAACGATTGGCTCACCACTAGTTGGGTGAGTGGGGTGTTCAACCCCGATGATTTTGGCAATTTTTTGAGTATAGTTAATTGGGAGTAACGGGAATTGTTCTCGAATGTCGATCACACTCTCTGAAAACTCACTTAAATAG
>NZ_JBFRSD010001082.1:0-457 GCF_041473395.1 Vibrio sp. 10N.222.55.C6 | reverse complement strand
TAGATCACCATGACAGACCTTGTTGGCATGAAGGTGTTCAAACACATCAATCATCTGCTCTGTAATGCTATTGATTTGAGCAATTGAAAGCTCGAAGCTTTCGTTGAAGGTATCACGAGTGCAGCTTTCAAGAGTAGGGGGCAAACCTAGGTTGTAATAGTTGCTTGGGATAAGCTCCATCACCAATGCAAGGTAATCTTGCTCGTCCACTTGGGCGATAGACTTTACTAGGTTGCTATGATGACCAGCCTGCAGACACGCTTCGAGTTCATCGTGTGGGTAACCGTCGCTTGTCACTTCTCCTTTAAATACTTTTACAGCGACTTCCTGTGGGAAATCAAAATCGCCGTTCAACCAGTTAGCATGTGAAATTACGCCAGATGCCCCCTGACCAAGTACTTGATTCAGTGAGTAGCATTGCGAGCTTACAGCAGGCACGCTATCTAAGCTGCTAGGG
>NZ_JBFRSD010001081.1:0-380 GCF_041473395.1 Vibrio sp. 10N.222.55.C6 | reverse complement strand
GTGTCTGCAGCTCAATATATAAGCCTTGAGACATTACCATGTCTCCAACCCATGACGGGCCAATAATCAGAATTTTCATTTGTCTTGCTCGTTAATAGCGTGTTCGTGAGTAGCTTGGCCAGATAGTCTAAAATATTCTTGAAGTGTTTTAATGCAAACCAATTTTTCTAGTTGTTCATCTTGGAAAGGAGCAAGGTATTCATGCGCATTTTTGATCATCTGTTCAGACTCTTTAGGGTTGTCTAAATAGTATTTAATTTTTTGCTCAAAATCCGACCAGTCATCCTTCACCTCTACATAATGTATGCCTGGCTGTAGAGTGCCTTCCATAAACCACGTTTCAAACTTCATTTTTGGAGTAACGACAAGTGAGTTTGAAG
>NZ_JBFRSD010001080.1:0-439 GCF_041473395.1 Vibrio sp. 10N.222.55.C6 | reverse complement strand
TTGCTGAAAAGGGCATGCTACTGACCGATTATTACGCTCAACCCTCTTGTACGGCGGGTCGTTCTGCATTCTTAACGGGTCAACTCCCTGTTCGAACAGGCATGCACTCAGTCGGATTGCCAGGTGGCCCAGTTGGTTTAAGTGCCGACACGCCAACGCTTCCTGAGATTCTTAAAACCATGGGTTATGTTACGGGTCAGTTTGGTAAAAACCATCTTGGTGATCGAGATGAATTCCTACCGACAATGCACGGTTTTGATGAGTATTGGGGTTGGTTGTATCACTTGAATGCAATGGAATACACAGAAGATCCAGATTGGCCAAAAGATGGATCTTTGGATGCCTTTGCACCTCGTAATGTCATTTACGCAAGATCAGATGGCAAAGGTGGTCAAACGATCGAAGATGATGGTGCATTGTCGATTGAGCGTATGCGTAC
>NZ_JBFRSD010001079.1:0-373 GCF_041473395.1 Vibrio sp. 10N.222.55.C6 | reverse complement strand
TAGTTATCAAATTGTTGTTTTGAATAGCCGTAGACATTCAATGCACCTTCGTACTCTCGTTCTTCAATGAAAGTGTCGGTTTCACCGTAAGTTGCAGCTGAAGAGGCATACAAGAAAGGAATTTCACGTTCAACACAGTAATGAAGTAGCTCTTTTGAGTATTCATAGTTGTTGAGCATCATGTATTTGCCATCCCACTCAGTGGTAGCAGAGCATGCTCCTTCATGGAAAACAGCTTCAATATGACCAAAATCATCACCGGCCATGACTTGAGTTAGGAAGTCATCACGATCCATGTAATCCGTGATGTCTAGGTCAACCAGGTTCTTAAATTTCTTACCATCTTTTAAGTTGTCGACGACTAGAATATCGT
>NZ_JBFRSD010001078.1:0-240 GCF_041473395.1 Vibrio sp. 10N.222.55.C6 | reverse complement strand
TCGCGACTACTACGCGCACCCAAGCTATGCAAAAGCATTGGCTGAAAGCGTTCGTAGCCATTGGGAACAAAATGGCAGAGCCGATCACTTGGTTTGTTCGTTCCACGGTATTCCGAAGCGCTTAGCTGATGAAGGCGATATCTACCCACAGCATTGTGAAGCAACGACAAAGCTGCTTGCTGCTGAGCTAGGTTTATCTGAAGAAGACATCACCATGACCTACCAATCGCGATTTGGTCG
>NZ_JBFRSD010001077.1:0-560 GCF_041473395.1 Vibrio sp. 10N.222.55.C6 | reverse complement strand
ATATTTCTTTCTTATAGAAGCAATAATATTTTTTAACGCGTATAAGCTAAACTCTTCGTCAAAGTGTAATTTAAAAGATTCTTCAACATCTCGTGCAGATTGAGGGTTTGATATTGACGAGTGTTCAATAAGGTATTTGAAAACAAAACTCTCTTTACTATTAAGAGTTTCCTCTGATATCTTATTACTGTCTCTTTTTATGTATATTTTTTCTTCATTATAGATTAGTTGCAAGCTCTCATTATTGTTATTTATATTGAAAGAACAGTGCATAGCTTAACTCCTAAGCGATAGTTATTATATTTGTGTGATGGATATGTGATGGCTGGGATTTTCATTCAACACAAGAGTTCGATCTAAATAATATAACCAAAATGTCACCATTTTATCTCAAGATGTTGATACTAATCGCAGAATTTGGGCTTTAATGAAAGGTTATGGAGATGTTCACCCAAAAGTTGAATTTATAAATGAAAGCCAATGATTTACAAGGGGTAAGGGGGATTTATCCATTTGTTTTGGTATTTATCCATTTCACAGCTTCTACGCGGTAGGTTTAG
>NZ_JBFRSD010001076.1:0-253 GCF_041473395.1 Vibrio sp. 10N.222.55.C6 | reverse complement strand
TTGTGTAGCTATCGACAACCGCACCAAATACATCCAACGTTGCGTCAATTGGTGTGCCAGTAAAGCCGACATAAGTAGCGTTTGGTAAGGAGTCGTGAAGATACTTAGCAAAGCCGTAAGTCTTTTTCACTCCGTCTTCAGTAACGGTAATTTTCTGTTCTAAATTGGTTTGGCTGCGGTGCGCTTCATCCGAGATACAAATGACGTTGGTTCGCTCCGTCAGCAGCTCCAAATCTTCCGTAAATTTATGGAT
>NZ_JBFRSD010001075.1:0-328 GCF_041473395.1 Vibrio sp. 10N.222.55.C6 | reverse complement strand
TCGGTACCTGCAGAAAGCGAACTTCCCTCTGGTACATCTTCAATCAAGATAGCGAGATTTTCTGAACCATCGGTATCGGTTAACGCCGCATCAATATCCAGTGGTACTGGCGTATCTTCGGTACCAATAATTTGGTAATCCGCATCAGACACTGTGATTTCAATGTTATCGATGCCAAACGACTCATCACTCACACCTTGGTTCAAGGTTGAACCGAAGCCTAACTCAAGTTGGCCGTCTTCAACGGGTACCGTTAGGTTGATTTGGTGCGCTTGGTCGTTCCAACCACTGAAACCTTCACCTTGCGATACGCCATGAACGACTTCAC
>NZ_JBFRSD010001074.1:0-235 GCF_041473395.1 Vibrio sp. 10N.222.55.C6 | reverse complement strand
CGGTTGATGATAACCTTGCAAACCTAGGACCCAATCAGGATGGTTACGGTATAGGTTTGAGTCTTGGCTGACCATCTCAGGTTCAACCCACAACCCGAACTCCATCCCCTGTTGGTTAACGTGTTCAATCACAGGTTCTAAGCCATTTGGGTATTTCACTTCATCGAGATACCAATCGCCTAAGGCCGTTCGTTCGCCATCACGACCAATAAACCAACCATCATCAATAATGAAT
>NZ_JBFRSD010001073.1:0-399 GCF_041473395.1 Vibrio sp. 10N.222.55.C6 | reverse complement strand
GCTTTAGGAGTTCATAAACGCTATCGGTAAAGCTGGTATGCCACTCAATAAGTGTCGGTTTTGCACTGAGCTCTTTAGACGTAAGACGGATAGGGAGTTTTAAGATCTCTTCAGGAATAAGCACAGCCGACGATGATTGATCAACGAACAGTTGGCAGCTACTTGGCACCAGTGTTTTGACGACATCGATATCATGGCCTTGTAAGCGAACCTTAGTAGGTAACCATGGAGATTGAGATAAAATGGTAATTAATTCAATGATATAAATAACAGCGAAAGCTTCGCCCCATTGAAACATAGGGGAATTGTCTTCAGGTGCGGTTCTGCAAAACCAGCTCTGACCGTGTTCTTGAATAAACTCGACTTTGCTGCCTGGGGAGTCGTAGGCAAAGATTGAAT
>NZ_JBFRSD010001072.1:0-371 GCF_041473395.1 Vibrio sp. 10N.222.55.C6 | reverse complement strand
GCCTTTACTGATCGCTTAGAGCTTGAGTATCGCCGCTGGATCCGCGCGCAACACTCGCTACGCGTAGTACTGCTCGACATCGACAACTTCAAAGCAATTAACGATAGCTTTGGTTACACCGCGGGCGACAAAGCACTCAAGATCATCGCAAGAACTATTACCAAAGAAGCAGGCACCACCGATACTGTGGCACGTTTTTCAGGTGAAGAGTTTGTGTTATTGCTGCCAGAGCAAACCGATGAATATTGCCATCAGGTGATTCAGAACATTCAAACTCAAGTAAGCCGCCTGCCCTTTAAATTCCGTGACCAGCAAATCACGATCACTTTATGCGCGGCAAGTACTCAGTTTAAAGAGTCAGATACACCTGA
>NZ_JBFRSD010001071.1:0-202 GCF_041473395.1 Vibrio sp. 10N.222.55.C6 | reverse complement strand
ATTTTAGCCAACCATAGAGTAACAAAAATATCAGCAACAAAACGCAATCGATAAATACAAAGAGAAAACATGGTAATTTAAAGGTCTAAAACAAAAAACACACTAAAGACCACATAAGTAGCATAGAAATAGAGTCAAAAAGGCGATAATAAGAAAGCAGAAGGAAGATCGTAGAAGTGAGTTTACTAAGGAAAAGGCACCA
>NZ_JBFRSD010001070.1:0-373 GCF_041473395.1 Vibrio sp. 10N.222.55.C6 | reverse complement strand
CCATTAACTTACCTTCAGTCTTGTGGTTCTTGGGCACGCCACCCGTTAACACGATCATCGCATCTGAGTTCGCCTTAGCCATCGCCAATGTTGTCTCAAGACGCTCAATCAAAATTTGATGCATAGAGCCGTCTGGATTAAGCGCATAGCCCAAAGTGACAATCGCGCCATGATGATCAAGCAAGCCTTTATCCGCAGACTCTTTCAACGGTGTTTCTAACACGCGGTCGACCGTAGCAAAAATGCGTTTGATGTCTTCTGCTTTACCTTTGTTCAGACTTTCCAGTTTCTCCATGTGCTTATTGGATTCACTTTCATTGCCTTCAAATCGCTGCCAAACCGCAAGGTAAGCATGAAGATCAACATCGTCTGG
>NZ_JBFRSD010001069.1:0-351 GCF_041473395.1 Vibrio sp. 10N.222.55.C6 | reverse complement strand
GCGTTCAAGCTTAGGCTTTGATGATGATAAATATGATGAACTATGGCAGTTGTTCTGTCAGTACGGTCTGGGGATTCCATTTAACTTGATTGTAGCCGGAACGGTTAATATGGATGAAACGACTCATGGTTTCTCTCGAAAAGTCATTGATCGTGCATTGAGTATCGATTTTGGAGAATTTTTTCCTAATGACATAGATGAATTTTTTGAAGCGAAGAAACAACCATTAACCTTAGGTTATCCAATATATAGCCAAGCTAAGCTGGATCTGTTCTCTCAAGTTGAGGCTGATTCTACTGCTGAGAAAACGAAAGAGTTCTTTTTGTCAGTAAATGCTGTATTAAAAGGTAC
>NZ_JBFRSD010001068.1:0-239 GCF_041473395.1 Vibrio sp. 10N.222.55.C6 | reverse complement strand
GCCAAGGTTAAAATCACACCCGACTCGACATGCCAGCCATCAAAAGGCTTTACGGAATCGTACTGCTCAATATTCAGTAATCGGAACATCTCATCTTTGGCATAGCCGCCCATGTTGATACGACAGCCATCCAATGAGAAATCCTTGTCCATGATCTTCTCAGCCAGATCCTTACGCGCATACAGATAACTGTGCTCTTCAAACAGTGGGTATTTATGTTGAAACGCTGATTTTTGATG
>NZ_JBFRSD010001067.1:0-381 GCF_041473395.1 Vibrio sp. 10N.222.55.C6 | reverse complement strand
GTTATCACGTAAAATAGCAAAGTGAGAATAACGTTTGCTGTCGGAAAGCCGCTAAATAAAGCTTTCAAACCTTCTGGTCTACCTGTCAATTTCACCGTGAAATCCGACATCAAAAAGTAGGTTAACTGTATGTTTTATAATGATTAATTTTGGTTGCAAAAATTACCATTTTTTTTTAGAAAAAGCATTCCGAACTGAAGGGGCTCAATATCTGACACTATTGACCGCAGGTAGCGCATAATAGAGCTACTTTTTGTGGTTATGGTCGTGTCTGTGCTTTAGCTAAGCTAGCTCCCTTTCGATTTGACACGTAAGATTTAGGGGAAAGATAAGTTCATTTCGCAGGTTGCGATTCGCACACTGCGAAATGAGCGTCTAACT
>NZ_JBFRSD010001066.1:0-517 GCF_041473395.1 Vibrio sp. 10N.222.55.C6 | reverse complement strand
TCTATCGAGTTTCCAGATAGAAACAAATATGACGGCATCGAAGCACTGCTCAACGATGGACAAGAGACATACGATACCAACATCGCATTGCTCTGCCCTACAAAAATTGATACCTCTCGATTTGAGCGATTGGATGAATCGCGTTTATCAACAGACACCCCAGGGTTTGGATTGATCCTGAACTATTTCGAGCACTGTGATTTTGTCATGGAACGACTCTCGATAGAGAAAGGTTAATCCCTCGGTCAAGGAACAGATATGAAGAAAATAATTTGTCAGCTATCCCCTTTAGCAATACTGATCTCTAGTGGCTGGGCATCTGCTGATACGCTGCAACAAGCGTGTGAACTTTCAATTACCGAACAAAGTTGCCCTAGCGTCGAACATTTTGTCAATCAACCTTTTGAAGCTAAAGATGAGTTTGAAAAATACAAACTCTGCAGTGAAGCCCAATTTGATCTTTACAAAGTGCAAAAGAACTGCGAATTCGATCAATATGTGGCACAAGCTCAACAAG
>NZ_JBFRSD010001065.1:0-227 GCF_041473395.1 Vibrio sp. 10N.222.55.C6 | reverse complement strand
AACAGATCACTAAAAGATAAACCTGATTTCAATTTCGCTTGTTGATACCAAGGACGAGTCGTTGGGTTGTATTTTTCTTTGATTCCAACACCGTTTGGGAAAGACTCTGAAGGACGAGAAGTGTAAGAACGACCATCATCAAAACCCACTACAATCTTGTCAATACCACCGAGCTTAGCGGCAAAATGCATCAGCGCTTCGTTTGGTACTTGGTATGGGGATTTCAT
>NZ_JBFRSD010001064.1:0-327 GCF_041473395.1 Vibrio sp. 10N.222.55.C6 | reverse complement strand
TTTATCTAAATCAGGGTTTCCGTTAATGTCATCTTCATACCCAACGAAATTTAGGTCAATAACCGTACCATCACCGTCTTCGATTACCACGCCCTCAGGGATACCTGATAGAATAACAGTTATCGATTCGGAACCATCGCCGACAAGAGGATCATCAGCCGAGTCATCTGGTTTTCTCTCACCAGACAACACCGTGAAATCTAGAACAGCGTAGTTATCACCGCTTTGACTCTCTTGGATTGTGGTTTGTACCCCACTCACACCGCCATCTGTAAACTCTTCCCAATCGGTACCATTAGTTCCACCAAATGGCACATCAGCAACACC
>NZ_JBFRSD010001063.1:0-450 GCF_041473395.1 Vibrio sp. 10N.222.55.C6 | reverse complement strand
GCATTAGGTTCGCTTCAGTGTGATTGCAAAATCTTAACGGTGCAAAAGGAAGGGTACAGTTTTAGCAGACCTCAACAGCTTGGTGGCTACCTATCAACACCCACCTCGGCTATTCAAGTTGAAGTACCTCAATATGAATCGCCTCGAGTTGAAGCGCTTAAAGAACCCTTAGTATCAAAGAGCTCGAGTACTGAGCGTGGTGACAATGAACGTGAGTCAGCCTTAACGAAGCAACCAGACTCGTATAAACAGCGTCAGGTGCAGCATTTTGTCGCGCGTCATCGATCTCGTATCTCAGGAATATTAGTCAGCGGATTTCTTCTCATGCTTTTTTATCAGTTTGCTTTTTTTATGGATAAGACGAGCTATCGCGGTATGGATGTTTATCACGACAGTTTGAATTTTGATCAAGAGCTCTTAACCGAGTTGAATACTGTGTCAGAGCTCGGT
>NZ_JBFRSD010001062.1:0-317 GCF_041473395.1 Vibrio sp. 10N.222.55.C6 | reverse complement strand
CTGTACTAGAACAGGAACTTATCAAGTATCGTGAATACTGTTTAAAGGTACTGCCTGAAATACGTGATGTAGTGAAAGCTAACGGCGTAGTTAGTTGCTTGGCAACTGATACCCTTTCTAATACTTCTCATCTAAAACAGGCGGCTCTGTATCTAGAAGAAGCTGTAGTTGCAGATCCAGTCTTTGAATTAACGGACTTTAGAACACAAGCTACAGAAACCCTGACGTCATTTATGGGCATGGCGTCAACCCCAAAAGTAGACCGCCAGAAATTAGCCCAAGCAGCGGTTCGACTGGTTGAATTACGTCCGTTAGTA
>NZ_JBFRSD010001061.1:0-337 GCF_041473395.1 Vibrio sp. 10N.222.55.C6 | reverse complement strand
AACCCATAGCTCAAAGTTGAGTCCAATGGCACTTCCCCGTACCAAGACGGGGAGGCGAAAGCACAAGCACTCGACAGGGAGATGATTAGCGCTATTATTTTCATTAGTCTTCTTTTTTACCTGGGTTTGGCGCTTGCATTATTGTCCAACTACCATCTAGTCCGTACTTATCATAGATATTAATTGCAATACTTCTTCCTGTTTGAACTGCTGACATAACGTAGCTTCCACGATATACACCGTAATTCAGGTTTCCTTCTGAAGTTTTAATAATCTTTTCGTAGGTATTCGATTGAGTAATAGCTAGTTGATTTTTTTCTAACGGTCCACTTAGTAC
>NZ_JBFRSD010001060.1:0-370 GCF_041473395.1 Vibrio sp. 10N.222.55.C6 | reverse complement strand
GCGGCTTTTTTGCATCTAAAAACCGAAACTTGTTCATACAAGTCCCTTCCCATTACCAATACCTCGTCTAATACAGAAACCAACAGTTTCAATGTCTTCTAAGCAACCAGACTTCTCTCCTTAATTCCGCTCAAGCTATCACAAGAACAAACTTGTCACTCTTGCAAGAAGCCAGTCATCACGAAGGGCTACTTTCGTTATCTATAGAAGTGCTCTGCTGAGAAATTCTAGTCGTAATGGGGGCGGGAATTAAAAGCTAAATAATGAATTCAAATAAGCTCTAGAAAGACTCTGTTGGTTGCTTAAATTGAAATGACATACGACTCACTCTTTATCGAAACTATCCACTACAATCGCTCCCATAGACGCT
>NZ_JBFRSD010001059.1:0-226 GCF_041473395.1 Vibrio sp. 10N.222.55.C6 | reverse complement strand
TTCCGCATGGGTACTCGAGTGCAAGGTATGGCTGTTGTATCGGTACTTATCGGCATCTTCGTTGTGAGCATGACGGCATCTGCATTCCCAACAGGTGTTGACCTAGTTCAAGCCTTCTTTATCAACGTATTCATGACAGCCGTATTCTCTGGTCTTGCTTGGTGGTGGATCTCTCGCTTTGAAAAAAAGCAGGCAGGTAAAGACGCAAAGCTAGAAACAGCTAAGC
>NZ_JBFRSD010001058.1:0-352 GCF_041473395.1 Vibrio sp. 10N.222.55.C6 | reverse complement strand
CGCATCGGTGGCAGGCAATATTCCGGTTTGGAACATTCTAGGCTTCGAGATAGAGAAGGTTGGCTATCAAGGTTCTGTACTGCCAGTTCTCGTTTCTGCGTTTATTCTCGCGAAAATCGAACTTGGCCTGCGTAAAGTCGTGCCTTCAGTTCTGGATAACTTGCTAACGCCGCTACTGGCTATCTTTGTGACAGGCTTACTCACATTCACCGTTGTTGGTCCATTGACTCGTGATATCGGCTTCTTGTTGGGTGACGGTCTGAACTGGCTATACAACAGTGCGGGCTTTATTGGTGGTGCGGTATTTGGCTTGATTTATGCGCCATTCGTTATCACAGGCATGCACCATAGC
>NZ_JBFRSD010001057.1:0-442 GCF_041473395.1 Vibrio sp. 10N.222.55.C6 | reverse complement strand
GAGGCAAAGACAGAACTCAGATGGGTTGACCGTGTTTGTCCCGACGGTACTTGGTCAGGTAATCTTTTTGATTTCTACCGTAAAGTATATGGAAAGCTATCCTCAGAAATCAAAGTTCCTTTTGAAGTCGAAGCTGGTCAACGAAAAGCAGACACACCAGTTCACATTGCTCTGCGTGAAGCTCTCGTCAATAGTATTGTCCATTCAGACTTTACAGATCGTGTATCTATTCTAATCGTCAAACGTCCTGATATGTTCGGGTTCCGAAACCCTGGGCTCATGAGAATACCACTTGAAGATGTGATAGCAGGCGGCGTTAGTGATTGCCGAAACCGACTTTTACACCAAATGTTTCTTCTGATTGGCTTAGGTGAACGTGCTGGATCAGGTATGCCCAAAATATTCAGCGGTTGGAAATCTGTCAATTGGCGCACACCAAAAT
>NZ_JBFRSD010001056.1:0-417 GCF_041473395.1 Vibrio sp. 10N.222.55.C6 | reverse complement strand
GGCTCTCCCATGTCCAACACGAACACTTGGCCATTATTACCCATTGCGCCAGCTTGAATGACGAGCTGCGCCGCTTCAGGAATCAACATGAAGTAGCGAATAATATCAGGGTGAGTCACCGTTACTGGACCACCGGCCTTAATTTGTTTTTTGAATAATGGAACAACAGACCCAGATGATCCTAAAACATTGCCGAACCTCACCATAGTAAAAGTAGTCTGTGTGTCTTTGTCTGCTAGAGCTTGAAGAACGAGCTCCGCCATTCTTTTACTTGCTCCCATTACATTTGTTGGCCTTACGGCTTTGTCTGTAGAAATGAGAGTGAAATTTCTAACGCCACATTCTATAGCAGCTTGCGCACAGGATAATGTCCCAAAAACATTATTTCGAATGCCCTCTACGACATTATCTTCGACA
>NZ_JBFRSD010001055.1:0-301 GCF_041473395.1 Vibrio sp. 10N.222.55.C6 | reverse complement strand
TATCGGAGTTGAGCCTCAGTCTTTAGTGCCTACAGTTAACAATGTTAACTACTCTGCTTTAATCGAAGAAGTAGAAAACAAAGTTAAACATATTGTCGAGCAGGTTACAGCAGGTGCGCCTTGGCACTTGTTTAAAGACTCTCACGATAGACTGAACTCAGAAAAACAGAAGCTGATTAAAGAACGTGACTCACAAAAGCCAGATGTTAATCAAAGTGACGTTCAAAAATGGGTAGAAAAACTTATCGAATTAGCTGACAAAGCACGAGCTGATAATAAAGAAGCTAGGTTGAAGTGTAGA
>NZ_JBFRSD010001054.1:0-435 GCF_041473395.1 Vibrio sp. 10N.222.55.C6 | reverse complement strand
AGGGCAATAAGAGTAGAACAAAGTAGAACTTGGCTTTTCATTTTTTACCTTTATAGTTTTATTAGGATACGAGCTTTCGCTTTCGCCGCCACTATAAAACTCAGGAATTAAACAAGTACAAAGTATCGTGATACATTCGCTGTATCACCGTTCGACTTGAATATTGGTCACATTGGAAACATGAGCCAAGTCTACTTTTTGGATATTTGGGGAGAGGCTTTTTTAGAAAAAATAAGGCGTTTTACATTAAGGTGGCTAGCTCCATTTCCTTATAATGTCAGAGCTAACCATCGTGTTAAAAATACCTAGTGTAAGCAGTTTAGAGCTTCATTATTTGATCACTAATCCATCAAGCTCTTAGACTTAATCGCTTTCTTAGAAAGCTCTTTCGCGAACTCAGTGATGTCTGCTTCGAACTCATCGACGCTTTGGCGG
>NZ_JBFRSD010001053.1:0-270 GCF_041473395.1 Vibrio sp. 10N.222.55.C6 | reverse complement strand
GTCGTCCATTGTGGTATGGATAAGTACGCCAGCTTCCATGATTTTGTTATAAATGGTCATAGCGCCAGTTAGCCGTAAGCGGGATAACCTATCCAAATGCCGAACAACTATGATGTCACCTTTTTTTATTACACCTCTTTCTATATCGGTAAGTAAGCGACCTAATTCACCGTGTGATACGTTTTTACCTTTGTAAGATGAGACGCCTTCATCATTGTAAATGAGGTCTGAAACTGTAGTGTCGTACTTATTTTCGAGGTCTTTTAGTAG
>NZ_JBFRSD010001052.1:0-307 GCF_041473395.1 Vibrio sp. 10N.222.55.C6 | reverse complement strand
CCTTCACACTTTTGGAAGCTATCGATCACAGACCAATCCAAGGTAACAACGATCTGACGTTCAGCTTGCCGGTCTATGCCGTTGATACCGATGGCGATGACTCTCTCATGTCACCACTATCGGTGACGATTACCGATGATATTCAAGCCTTAGTCGTTGGCTCATTGACAGCGAAAGAGCCATCAACAGGTGTTGAAACATCCAATACTGTTGACCTTATGCCGGACAGCAGTGCGGACGGAGGGACATTAACGAGCTTCAGCTATGATGGGGAGGCTTTACAAACTCTTAATCAAGACATCGCAAG
>NZ_JBFRSD010001051.1:0-256 GCF_041473395.1 Vibrio sp. 10N.222.55.C6 | reverse complement strand
ATTCTAGTTTTCCCTTGCCCATACTGTACAAATGATTCGGCTTTAGCTATATGAAGTGTACCTGTCTTCCCTTTAGTCTTTGAGTCAAACAAGCCACATGTTAAAGTGTCGTCAAGTGATACTTCAAACAGTATTGGCTCATCAATCTCGACTGATATCCATCTCCGTCCCCATTCAATGTTCTTAGACTCGGGAAGCAACTCAGTTACCTCCGTTTTAGTAACAGCATTCAATTTTTCTACTGCCTGATTTTGCT
>NZ_JBFRSD010001050.1:0-416 GCF_041473395.1 Vibrio sp. 10N.222.55.C6 | reverse complement strand
GGAGTTTTTGGGCTTACCAATACGGAAACCAATATCAAACCCTTCTTTAACCATATCGACGATTCGGTCTTCGAGTCTCAATTCAAAATCAACATCTGGATACTGCTTCTGGAAAACCGCAATCGCCTGCTGAACATATTGTCGACCGAACATGGTCGAGCTGGTGATTCTTAATAACCCTCGAGGCTCTGCATGATAATTTTGCGCCAAGCGTCGAGTATCGTTCAACAGTGCACGAAGCTGATGCGCTTGATTGACCATCTCATTGCCTGCAGCTGTCAGAGATAACGAACGAGTGGTTCGATTGAGTAACCGAACATCCAGCTCTTCTTCAAGACGGCTGATCTGTTTAGAGATAACGGAACGGTCGACGTTTCTTTGCTCCGCCACTTTGACAAACGAACCCAGCTCAACCA
>NZ_JBFRSD010001049.1:0-262 GCF_041473395.1 Vibrio sp. 10N.222.55.C6 | reverse complement strand
GTCTTCCAGTTAGTACATCTTGTATGAAAGCTTCAACCGCTGCTTCATTATTTTGTGACACCGCATCCACCAAACTTCCATGGAATCGTACACTTAAACGATCTAATTCTAATCCAATTTTAATAAGGTCTTCTGGTGTTTTACAACGCTGAATAGATAAATCACTCACTAAAAAATGATGTAATACTAAACCGTCACTTTTTTTATCGGTTATAAAGTCAAGCGCATCAATAGCATCAAACTTTGATGCTATACGCTTAAT
>NZ_JBFRSD010001048.1:0-419 GCF_041473395.1 Vibrio sp. 10N.222.55.C6 | reverse complement strand
AGGTATAAGTTGCCCTTTATGGTTCTTGATTGAGACTTAGCGTATTGAGCCAAAAGGCTTTTAAGCTGTTCTCGTTGCAGCGTTGGGTCGCCACTAAATGAAATGATTGAGTCATTCCCAGAACGGGCAATGCTGGTCATGTAGTGAAAGTCATCCCCTAATTCCAACTTAGCCGCCAAAGCTGTCACCAGCTTTAAAGTACTGGCGGGTGGATAGAAGCCATCACTGTTGGAATTCATTTTATTTGAGACGCCACTCAGGGATTCCAAAATCACACTGGTGCTACTGCCATCAGGCAGTTTATCTAAAGGGGCGTAAGCGTTAACTGAGAAAGCGCTAATGGAAAAACTACATACAAGTAGTGTGGATAGAAGGCGCATAGAAGATTTCTTGGATGGCTGATGTTTTCAGTATACAGA
>NZ_JBFRSD010001047.1:0-501 GCF_041473395.1 Vibrio sp. 10N.222.55.C6 | reverse complement strand
GGCATACTCTTACGGTAATGATAACCATCTTCACGACAGCTCAGAATACTGGTCTTAAAATCAAATTTTCGGGTGGTAGCTACCAATACACATGGCCGCACTTTAGCCATCTCTAGGGGAGTTGTGTGCAAGATAATCTCTGCTAAAAGACGCTCACGTTTTGAGTTGCAGCCAAGCAGACCACTCAGGGATTTTGGGGCTACATCAGCGCAGATAACGCTCAATTGACCCAATATACTAACTACCGTGCCTCTTTCGTACATTAGAGCCTTATCGGTTGCGGAGCGTTCTCCATCAGTTAGTGAGGGATCTTTCAGTTTGCGCTCTGCTGCAACTAAGGAGCGTATTGCATCACTCAGCGTACGAAGACTATTTTTAACGTCGTCATACTGAGAAGGTAGCGAATATCCGATCTTGAACCATCTGTCGTATCGCTCTTTATTCGTCTCGACTATACCGTTCAGATCTGGAAGCCAGTTCTTGAAATCCATGGTATAAAGA
>NZ_JBFRSD010001046.1:0-412 GCF_041473395.1 Vibrio sp. 10N.222.55.C6 | reverse complement strand
TGTTGAGTTTGAAGACAACGGTCCACAGCTACCCGATTGGGAAAGGGCTGGTCAAATTATACCAACTATGGATCTTAACGTTGGAGACGCAGTTTATACACGAGTTTTTGAAACAAATGGTGAAAATCCAGCATTGAGCACGCGCATCGAAATTACTAGCGAGCAAAACGGCAAGAAAAGTAATTGGGCTCACGAACTTGCTAAGAAAGTGAACCAAGAGCAAGACGGCAGTAAGAGATACATTAAAGCGGGTGCTCTAGTTGAAGGAGAGCTTGTTCCAGCTTATGGCGCTAACCCAGTGTATGTAAATAAAGACCAAGGCTTAGTTAGTGTTGAAATTGGTTACGACATTGATGTCCCAGAATCCGAAATTAAGACTGAGGTTTCAGGACTGGATAATGAATATTTGATT
>NZ_JBFRSD010001045.1:0-341 GCF_041473395.1 Vibrio sp. 10N.222.55.C6 | reverse complement strand
AACCTACGCCATGATTAAAGCGTTGAATAAGCTCACAGGGTTAGGTATGCCTAAAACGATAGAAATAGCCTAATAATCACCCATACTGGCCGTTTCTATCTGAGATCCAATTAGGAAACAAAGCCGTTTAACCCGTCCATTGAACTCGCGGTAAAATCATCGAAATAAGCTAGTGATCTGAACCAGCGGAACTGGACACCTTTCAAACCGTCACTCCTCTTCTGAATATAGTTTTTGATGTCTTGAGTAAATTTTAAAGTCAAAGTACTGAACTTTGGTAATCCCCTTTGATGGGGAAGATCCATCAAGACATGAAATGTAAGAATGTCTCTATAACGATT
>NZ_JBFRSD010001044.1:0-222 GCF_041473395.1 Vibrio sp. 10N.222.55.C6 | reverse complement strand
ATCGGGCAAAGCATGGTTTCAATTTGTTCTTGGCTATAGCCGCGTTGCTCTAAGCGGAAATCGAACTTCTTGCGCTTAGTGAGTGATCCAATCATTCCGAAGTAACGGCTGTCTTCACGGTCGATAATCGCTTTGGTTAAATCGAAATCAAGCTGGTGGTTGTGGGTCATCACAAGGTAATAGCTGTTCGGTGGCATGTGTTTTACTTCACCGACTGGATCG
>NZ_JBFRSD010001043.1:0-446 GCF_041473395.1 Vibrio sp. 10N.222.55.C6 | reverse complement strand
TTGTAAGGCTCATCGGTCATCAAACCGCCAATAAAGGCTGGAATAAGTGCAGGTTTACCCGCAATCGAATAAGCAAGGTATCCGGCAAAGATTGGATACATAAACTTAATTGTCATGAAACCAAGCTTATCGAGCGTTTGAATTGGTGTTCCCGAAATATCAATGAACTCGCCAGTGATTTTCGCCACAGCCATCAATAACCCACCAAGTACAACCACAGGCAACATGTAGCTTATACCTGTCATAATATGACCAATGGCCACCTGGTAAGCGGAACGTTTTTCGTCATGCACTTCGACGTTAGCGTCAGACTTTTCTTTACCACGCAGGAAAACTGTCGGCAGTAAATCGTCAACACGTTTAATCAGCTCTTGGGTACGAACTTGTAGCGGGTTCGCGTTATCAAATCGTTCCATGTCCATAATTGGCACATCAACGGCTAATAC
>NZ_JBFRSD010001042.1:0-207 GCF_041473395.1 Vibrio sp. 10N.222.55.C6 | reverse complement strand
CCCTTGTGGTAACACGGAAGATGCTTGGTTGGTCTCTACTGTCCTAGTAATAGAGTATTCACTGCCAGCGGTGAGCATTAAGCCCAGCGCATAATCAGCAAAGTTCTGTGTTTCGTACTCTTGGTAGAGCTCGGGCAGAGGTTGGTCGAAATCGATAACTAACACTCGATGCGACGGATATTGATGAAGGTAAAGATAAGCTTCGAT
>NZ_JBFRSD010001041.1:0-322 GCF_041473395.1 Vibrio sp. 10N.222.55.C6 | reverse complement strand
GTCGCGCAGCATAGCAGCAGGACGAGCATTAACTTGCTTCGCAAAAGATTGATAATCCGATGTTTCACCTGTCTTTACTGCGGTTTGCAAGGTGCTGACTACGTCTGGGTTGTAGGCGTGGTATTCGCCGCCATGTACGTATTTGAGTAAGCCACCATGTTCCAGTGGTTTACGCTTAGTCCATGCTTTACGAGATAGATTATAGATATCTTGTTGGAAGTCGCTAAAGCTAGCACCTTGGATACGAGTCGTTACGCCACGGAAACACAAATCAACGACATCGGTATGTAAACCGACCGCCTCAAATAACTGCGAGCAGCGA
>NZ_JBFRSD010001040.1:0-275 GCF_041473395.1 Vibrio sp. 10N.222.55.C6 | reverse complement strand
TGATTGGTGCGACGGCACTGTTTAAATTGGCGGCTTGGATGGAAAGTGTCGACATTGCAAGCCAATACATAACTCAAGTCCATGCTCTTGCAGTACTGGAACTGGTGGTCGCAACATTGGTGGTGAGCTATGTTGTGATCAGGTATTTAGCTTTCTATCGACCTGTCAAAACCATACTGTTTTCAATGCGTTTGTCGATGAAATAGACGATTAGTCTACTTTGTTTTTAATATCAATTAGATGGTTTGAAAAGTATAATTCAAAGAGTGTACATG
>NZ_JBFRSD010001039.1:0-292 GCF_041473395.1 Vibrio sp. 10N.222.55.C6 | reverse complement strand
ATGGGGTTTTGTTATCCGGGAAAAGGAAAGAGTGGCGATCTGCCACCACGCAAAGAATGCGCAGAGCTCTGGCACAAAAAAGTACTGCAGTCATTGCCCAACATTCAAATGACACTATTGATTGGTCAATATGCGCAAAACTATTATTTAAAGGAAAGAACCACCAAAACGCTGACAGAAACAGTCAAAAACTGGCAGGCTTGGGCGCCTGAATTTTTGCCATTACCTCACCCTTCGCCACGCAATAATATCTGGCTCAAGAAGAACCCTTGGTTTGAAAATGAAGTCATTC
>NZ_JBFRSD010001038.1:0-291 GCF_041473395.1 Vibrio sp. 10N.222.55.C6 | reverse complement strand
CTTAGTGAGATTATTGTTTACCCGTCAGGTGGGGTCGACCGTAATGTTTTTTATTCAGATAAAGAAAAAAGAACATTTAAACATCGACTAGGTTTTGCTGGTAGATTAGTTCGCTCTAAAAATGTACATTTAATTTTACACGCGTTATCACAGACTAGTAATTTTACTCTAGAGATCGTAGGAGAAGGTCCTGAAAGTACTAGGCTAATCCAATTAGTTGATAAGCTAAATTTGCGACATAGGGTTTTTTTCTATGATGCAAAATCTCAAAGTGAACTAGCTGATTGGTAT
>NZ_JBFRSD010001037.1:0-513 GCF_041473395.1 Vibrio sp. 10N.222.55.C6 | reverse complement strand
CATCAAAACCCAATAATAAAAAGTCATCTTTTGTTGTCCATTTATCATTAAAGAGCTCATAGCCTTCAGAGACCTTTTTTAAAGATTGATTAATATAGTTATTAGACCAGCCGCTAAATTTTGTTTGCTGGCTGGTAACCGTCAATGAGCTATTCACACCAGTCCAACTCTGAATGGGCTCGGGAAACAAGTTACACACGTTGGCAACAGGAACCACCTCAGGTAACTCAAACGCAAAGTAACCCACTTCTTCCGGAATATGCGTGCGGTCTCTAAAGTCCTCATCTACAACAAAGCTAACTTGGTTCGTGTTAATGTTACATCGACGTAGCCAGCCTCCGTGTCCACCAGCCCTCTCTTGTTTATTAGCTATGATCCCGTCAATATTCGTTAGAGAGGTGGTAGCATACTTATCCTCACAGCCATCCAACATTGGGTCATTACCGCTTTGACTTGGCGTATCATACCCTCTTGCAAATTGAACCTTAAAACCATCAACATCAAGGTTAGTAT
>NZ_JBFRSD010001036.1:0-428 GCF_041473395.1 Vibrio sp. 10N.222.55.C6 | reverse complement strand
CTTAAAACCACCCCAGCCGATGGCTCGATTCTAGCGAATTCCATTGGTGAGGAACAGATCTATTTAAGATCTGATATCAATGGAGGCCGCTATGGCTCATATTCGCATCCGTCCTAATGGGCGCATTCAGTTCGATCTTCATTTGTACGGCCAACGCTTTCGCGAAGGTACCCAGCAAATGGCCACCCCAAAAAATGTCAGGCTTGCTCAAGCCACACTCAAACAAATGAACGCCGAGATTGACCTTGGCTCCTTTCAATACCGTAATTACTTTCCACACAGTAAAAAAGTGGCCTTGTTTGAACGCTTACAGCGCGAGAAGTACCCCGACCACCTGTATCCTTTTTTCAATGACTTTGCGAATCAGTGGTATGAGCGTCAGAAAGGCAACTGGAAAGCCAGTTATAAAGGCGTGGTGAAGAACACCC
>NZ_JBFRSD010001035.1:0-489 GCF_041473395.1 Vibrio sp. 10N.222.55.C6 | reverse complement strand
ATGGCAGCAACGTCAAAATACCGGGTTTCGTGATTCCATTAGAAGGGGACTCAGAGTCAATCTCTGAGTTTCTTTTGGTTCCCTTTTATGGTGCGTGTATTCACGTTCCACCACCACCTCCAAACCAGATTATTTACGTCAAGTTTGAAGAAGGGACTCCAACTAAAGACCTTTGGGATATCGTTTACATCACAGGAACCTTGAAAACAGAAACAGTAATTTCTGATGACATAGGGGTCGAGTCAGGCTATTCCATTGAAGGTGCGAGCTTAGAGATATATAACAAAGTGTGATCTAGTAAAACTAGAGACTCTATAGGGCTGCGGGTGACCCAAACCAATGATCTGGTAGTGAACAACTAAGGAAAGAGCCATTTGGTTAGCCCGCACTTCACTAGACACTGCACTGGTTAGAAAATGTAGGCCAAATGGCTAGCCTTGAAGTGTGACAGACATGCATCCCGAATTGGAATGGGGCACTTTCGAGTTA
>NZ_JBFRSD010001034.1:0-389 GCF_041473395.1 Vibrio sp. 10N.222.55.C6 | reverse complement strand
ATTTCCTTTCAACAAAATTGCGTATCTCATAACAATTGGTTTACCAATGTAAGAAATTGTTTCTATGTAGGGATGGGATGTTCAAAAATCTGGCTGAATCATAAGCTATTCATTTTTTGGTTGGCGTGAGCAACTTCACAAATGATTTTGGTTGACCAATTTATGGGTTTTTATTGTGACTTTGGTCAATCAATTTTAATTTCAGCTTTGACGGTTCCTTTTTTGAGCCCCAATATGAGCCCATAACAAAAAACACCCTACATTTTGGATAACCAATCCACGGAGAATAAGAATGATGATGACGCGTAAAACTTTGATTAGTGCGGTTGTCGGTGCTGCTTTGACTTTTGGAGCAACAGCTTCTGCTTATGCAGCGACAACATTGAAAC
>NZ_JBFRSD010001033.1:0-203 GCF_041473395.1 Vibrio sp. 10N.222.55.C6 | reverse complement strand
CCGCTTAACCCTCAACTCGACGGAAAAACTCAGCGCCAGCTTGTCTTGGTGAAAGAGTTCTTAGATGATTTTCCACAAGCCGATGTGTCCCTAGAGGAGCTGTCTAAGTTAGCGGCATTGAGTCCGTTTCACTTAGTGCGTTCTTTTCAGAAAGAGTTTGGCCTTCCGCCACATGCCTATCAGATTCAATCTCGGCTAAGGCT
>NZ_JBFRSD010001032.1:0-743 GCF_041473395.1 Vibrio sp. 10N.222.55.C6 | reverse complement strand
GCCCAGCGTTCATTTTCTGGTTTGTTATTCATCAGGTTGAGAATCGCAGAGGTTTTTCCCACTCCAAGGAACCCGGTAATAATGTTGGTTGGAATGCCTAACATAGGTGACTTATCAGAGCTCATTAGCAATTCTCCTATAGCCTTGAACTAGGGTGTGGTTGGCTGATACCACAGACTCTGAAAATGCAGAGTATTCAGGCGGTACTTTGGAGATGCTATTTAAGTCAAACCCTGAGCCTATATTGGTCATTGGTGGAACATGGAAGTTTTCCGGTAAATCGAGGCCATCTATCACACAGTTATGGCGAATGACACAACCTTTGCCAATCACAGCATTGAATACCACCGAGTTGAAGCCAATAAAGACATCGTCACAAACTTCACAAGGGCCATGAATGATGGAACGGTGAGCGATAGAAGAGCGTTCTCCAATGGTAACCGCTGCTCCTGCTTTTGAGTGTATGACGACACCATCTTGAATATTGGTATCGCGCTTAATCACGATTGCTTCCATGTCACCTTGTTCGTTAACCTCGTCGGCACGAATGACGGCGTAGGGGCCGATAAACACGTTATCTTCAATGATAACTTTCCCGCAGATGATAGCGGTCGGGTCAATGAAGGCGGTTTCCGATACGTTCGGCATATGGCCGCTAGGGTTTCTTCTTAACATATTGAGCTCTTTTATTTTTTTAGTGCCGCAGGGTCTACCACCATTGATGGAGCGGAATATTTATGTAT
>NZ_JBFRSD010001031.1:0-430 GCF_041473395.1 Vibrio sp. 10N.222.55.C6 | reverse complement strand
CTTTTGATATTGTCACTCTCAAGTTAGCGATCACAGCGTCATCCAGCGTCACCGGAACAAGCAAAAAGATGAAATTCTCGGAGATTGCAAATTGGTGATCCGCGATGTCATTTAATTCATCGGTATTCGGCCTTGGAACCAGCGTATTACTGACTTGATAACTCGCAAAAAGCTGTTCATTAATGTCATAGAGCTTCACCCTGACGATATCTTTATCCGCAACGAAGGCTGACAAAATCTCCTGAGCCGAAGATTTATCCTCAAATAGAATCGCGGCTTGTAGGTTATAAGCAACACCTTGTGCTAACACTTTAACTCGCTGAATAAGACTCTCTTTCTCTCGCTCAAAAGTGACAGTGTAATTAATTGATTGAATCGTCACAAAAGTAACTGCGATGAAGATGACAATCGGTAATATCAGCTTGTTTTT
>NZ_JBFRSD010001030.1:0-223 GCF_041473395.1 Vibrio sp. 10N.222.55.C6 | reverse complement strand
GATAGCGATGGCAATGTCGTATCGATGACCACCACAATTGAGAACGCATTTGGCTCACGCTTGATGGTAAGAGGCTTCCTACTCAATAACGAACTAACCGACTTCTCATTCAAGACTCATAACGATGGCAAACCTATCGCCAACCGACTCGAGCCGGGTAAGCGCCCACGTTCTTCAATGGCACCAACCATCATCATGCAAGACGATAAACCTTACATGGCGA
>NZ_JBFRSD010001029.1:0-638 GCF_041473395.1 Vibrio sp. 10N.222.55.C6 | reverse complement strand
TCATCACCGAGTTGGCGCCAGTTGTAGCGCAACCATGGTTGATCTTGATCGCTACCTGAACAAACAACAGGGTTTTCACCAGTATTAGCCGTTGGCGCAGAGGCATCCATTCTCAACCACAGACGAACTTGCTCACGCGGCGTATCTGTTCCCGTTGGCGTATTTTGGTTTGCTGTGACCTCTTCTTCACCGCCCTTTACATTTCCATCACCACTAAGCATTGCAGACGTAATAGTCTTGCCTTCGCTGTGCCAAATCACCTGTCTACAATAATTTGCACCATTAAAACTACTGCTTCTTTTATTCTGGTCATCTTGATAGCTATCATCAGTGTTGAGAACAAACTCACTACCATTCCAGAATTCAACTCTTAGTGGGATAGTCAATGTGGCATTTGAGTTACCACCAATATCATCGAGCGCCATTCGACCATATCGGGCAGGAGGTTGAACTGGGAATGCAGCTGAATCGGTAACAGGGTCTGAATCCGTAAATGACACAGGATCAACTCCTGTCACTGTTAAACCAAAATTAGTGGCTATTGAGCTAGCATCACTGGTATTGAAAGGACCATCTCTGCGGCTAACGTCATCTGAATCCGTAACTCTTTGCAGCTCAGCTGCATTGTCATTCAGTAA
>NZ_JBFRSD010001028.1:0-660 GCF_041473395.1 Vibrio sp. 10N.222.55.C6 | reverse complement strand
GTACAAAGCCCCCCTAGTCATAAGGCTAGCCATAACTCTCAGCAGTTAGTCCTATGGTGTTTGTCAGATTGTCAGGTATTCACCCAAAACGGCTTACCTACTTATACGCCATCACTAGCTGATCTGATTGAAGGGGCTAATGGTCAGTTAAATCCAGAGCGGAGTTTTATTCGTACTCATTCGGTTAGCCGCTTTAATCAGGCACGTCAGGGGCTCGATAGTGAACAGCTACTGATCGGCAAAGGCTCGGTATTGGTTTTCGAGGATGTTTCTATAACGACCAATCAGATAGAGCAGTTACAACAAAACGGTATTGGTCTCAACTTACAGCAAGGTTTGGGTTGGGTTGATGTGAACCCCTCATGGGCTGAACGGCCTGAACTGAACGAAGACTTGTTATTCTCACCTATCGTTGTTGAAAGCTCTTCTAATCAAAGTTCGTTAGTTAGTGTTGAAGTCGTAGATGTTGAAAAAACAGAAGTAACAACGCCTCTAACACGTTGGGCGAAAACAAAACTAGACCAAACTACACAAGGTCATAGCTGTAGGCGTCAAGCGAATGAATTAATTAGAGAAATTCTGCAAGTTTACAGTCGCTGTCGTAGTTATAACCACGTCAAGGCATCCTGTGCGATTGGTCCCTCACGGACACAGTGGGGA
>NZ_JBFRSD010001027.1:0-262 GCF_041473395.1 Vibrio sp. 10N.222.55.C6 | reverse complement strand
GTATTCGATAAAGTAGGCGCTATTGTACTCGGCAAACATGAGTTGTTTGATGACAAAGGGACAGGGCGAACACCACTCGATGTACTTCTTGAAGTGCTGAACGGTAAAAATGTCCCGATCCTGTATGGCTTCGACAGTTGTCACACCCATCCCATGCTAGTCACGCCACTAGGTGTGCAAGGCACTATTGATTTTGATGACCAAACATTCAAGCTTCAAAGCCAATGGTTAGCGTCGAGTTAACCTAAACTGATGATAATAA
>NZ_JBFRSD010001026.1:0-836 GCF_041473395.1 Vibrio sp. 10N.222.55.C6 | reverse complement strand
GTAGAGAAAGACGAAGACCACGTACTTTACGAATCACACCTACGTGACTTTAGTTTCAGCGATAAGCTCGGCACAGCTAGCCTAAATGGCAAGTACCTCGCTCTTACAGAAGCCGATCGTGAGTCGGTCAAACACCTACAAGCTCTCCAAGAAGCAGGTTTAACTACGCTGCATATCTTACCAGCATTTGATATCGCTACCGTCGATGAAGATGCCGCGAGCCGTGTTGATATCACCGACACCGTAGGAAAACTGTGTGATGTAAAACCGACAGCTACCTTATGTGGAAGCGAAGACGAAAACAAAGTCATCGAAGACGTACTCGATGGTTATGACCCTTCAACGGGTGACGCACAAGCATTAATGAATGACCTTCGTATGCTTGATAGCTTCAACTGGGGCTACGACCCATTCCATTACACAGTTCCTGAGGGAAGTTACGCGACCGATCCTAATGGTTCTCAGCGTATTCTCGAATTCCGTGAAATGGTGAAAGCGACACACGACATGGATCTTAAGCTGATCATGGACGTGGTATACAACCATACCAATGCGTCTGGTGTGAACGATAAGTCAGTGCTAGACAAAATTGTCCCAGGATACTACCACCGTCTGAATGTGAACACGGGTGGCGTTGAGAACTCGACTTGTTGTGACAACACTGCGACCGAAAACCTGATGATGGGTAAATTGATGGTCGACTCACTCAAGGTATGGGCTGACGACTACAAAGTGGATGGCTTCCGTTTTGACTTAATGGGCCACCAGCCAAAAGACGTAATGGTCGAAGCATTGGAAGAAGTGCGCCAAATCGACCCGAACACCCTGTTCTACGG
>NZ_JBFRSD010001025.1:0-577 GCF_041473395.1 Vibrio sp. 10N.222.55.C6 | reverse complement strand
TGTAGCACCTGTACCATGCCCACCTGATAGGGTGATAGAGCCCGTCATCAGTCCTAGCTTAGGATCCAGCCCTAAGAACGAGGCTGCAGCGACACCAATAGCGTCCTGAAAAATAATATAAACAACGGCGATTCCGAGAAAGACAACGAACAAGCGTCCACCTTGGAATAGCTGCTTGATATTTGCGCTTAAACCAATGCCTGCGAAAAACATCAGCATCAACGTCTCTTTATAAGGAAGTTCAAATTCGAACTCCATTCCCATGCGATATAAGCAAGTAGTAATTAAGGCTGCGATGCACCCACCAATCACCGGCCCTGGGATATGATATTTACTTAATATTGGTGTGTGTTTTTTGGTTACCTCACCAAACAACAACATCAAGAGTGCCAAAATGGCAGATTCAACGGCATTTACAGAAATTACATTCATTATCACGACCTAAACAACCGAATAAAAAAGCCCCGACTTGACGGGGCTTATATTTTCTAGCAACTACGAATTACGCAGAGAACTCTTGGAAGTACTCATCCAACACAGTGCGTGTTGCACGGCCAATTAGCTCGTACTCGTGGTG
>NZ_JBFRSD010001024.1:0-437 GCF_041473395.1 Vibrio sp. 10N.222.55.C6 | reverse complement strand
GACATCATGGCGAGACAAGTAAACACTCGCCGCTTGGCCGCTATACTCACCAGCTTTGTTGCCACGCCACAAAGGAACCGACGTCAGGATCATTTAGAAGAAGGCATCGTCAACGCCACTACTCTCACTAAGCTCATCACTTCGCCATTGGATCGCACTGTCTTTTATCAGCCAGAGGTTGGCGCATCTCATCAATGTGCCATCACATTTTTGATGGACTGCTCAGGTTCAATGCAAAAACACAGTCACAAACTGAGTCTACTGATGGATACGATTCTCAAATCGGTTGGGCTAGCCAATATCCCTTTTGAAATTATCGGCTTCACCACTAATAACTGGAATGGTGGCAAGGTTTATCGACAGTGGCTCAAGCAAGGTCAACCGAAACACCCGGGTCGTTTAAACGAAGTTCGACATATCGTGTTTAAGGATTTTGA
>NZ_JBFRSD010001023.1:0-357 GCF_041473395.1 Vibrio sp. 10N.222.55.C6 | reverse complement strand
ACCGCGAGTACGGCATCGTAGTTGAGAAGAGCAGCCGTTACTCCGGCATTGTCTCTATCGACTCGCTTCGTAAAGCCCACAAAGAGAACAAATCACTCATCAGCGCACAGCTCGATGATGGACTAACGCTGAACCCTGATTTACCAATCAATGATGTGCTTGGCCTAGTTGGTGGTGTGCCTTACTCAGTGCCTGTTGTGGATGAGCAAGGTAATTACTTTGGCGTGGTGACTAAGTCACGACTGTTACAAACATTGGATAAGGGGTAGATCATGTCGTCTGAACAAACAAATAATGACCCATGGTCTCAATCGGCTCCTCCAGCTCAACCTGCAAGTGATCCTTGGGGTCAATCCT
>NZ_JBFRSD010001022.1:0-357 GCF_041473395.1 Vibrio sp. 10N.222.55.C6 | reverse complement strand
CATCCCGGTCGTGGCGGTAGGGTACGACATTATTGATGACAACATCCGCACGATCAACATTGATAATGTGCTGGGCGGCTACATGGCGACCCTGCACTTACTGCAACAAGGGCATGTGAATATCGCTCATATTAAAGGGCTTTCAAGTCAACCTGATGCGGGGAACCGCTTTGAAGGCTACAAGAAAGCGCTGCAAGAGGCGGGTATAAAAGTGATGCCAAAACTCGTCAAACAGGGTGACTTCAGTAGTGAATCTGGTTATGAGAAAACCGTTGAATTAATAGAGTCAAAGGTTCATTTTTCGGCTCTGTTCGCAGCCAATGACCAAACCGCTTATGGGGCGATTAAGGCGCTACA
>NZ_JBFRSD010001021.1:0-553 GCF_041473395.1 Vibrio sp. 10N.222.55.C6 | reverse complement strand
GACTTCATCATTGCCTACTTCCGCAACACGTGAAGTGAGGTCTCCTCCACCAGAAGCAATTTCATTCATTGAATCAGCCATGTTTTTGATGGGCCTGACGACTTTTCTATCGAGGACTATGGAAATCAGAATCAGGCTAGCAATAAATATGCAAAGCAAAATACTAATCGCAAGTTGCATAGAGTTCATTAAATTAGCATTCGTCACATCATGGTTAAAACCAACATTAACTTTACCGATAGGCAATGAATCCCATGAAATAGCCATCGATGAGGATTCATCAATGTCACGTGGATTAACACTACCTAATATGTTGTTATTTTGATCGAGCACTTGAATGTTTGCGATTACGTCATTATTTGAATACGCTTCAATGATATTAAGTATCAGTGTCTTATCGTATGCATAAACAGGTTCTTGCAATATCACACTTAATTCAGAGGTTATACGCTGGATTTCTTGTGAAGATTTATCAGTAACGTTTGATTGGTTAATCATAAATTGGATTGGCAAAGCGATAGCAGCAACAATAAGCATCACTGCAGCGATCAGT
>NZ_JBFRSD010001020.1:0-279 GCF_041473395.1 Vibrio sp. 10N.222.55.C6 | reverse complement strand
GTTAAAGATATCTTGCCTAAAGTAAAAGCCGACGAGAGTTATCTTGAAACACACAATTTTCAAGTGATCGATGGTTGGCGTTCGATGGAAACTGTCGATACTACCGAGATAGATTGGCAAACGATTAACTTTAACTCTTTTCCTTATCGAATGCGCCAGCAAGCAGGCTCTAGTAACGCATTGGGTTTGTATAAGTTCAATACGCCCAACAAGCGAGCCATCTATCTCCATGACACCCCAAGTAAAAGCTTGTTTAACGATGACTTCCGCGCCTATAGC
>NZ_JBFRSD010001019.1:0-243 GCF_041473395.1 Vibrio sp. 10N.222.55.C6 | reverse complement strand
CCAAAGATCTCTTGTTGAACAATGTCCATACTGTGTTTCACATCTTTAAGAATGACAGGCTGAAGGAAAAGCCCATCAAGATCCTTAATTGGAGTAACAGGCTCAGCTCCTTGTTCAATCGCTCGGTCTATTAATGCTTGGATGTTGTTCTTGGCATTTTGGCTGACAACAGGGCCTATGGTTACACCTTCATCTAAGCCGTTACCAATCTTAAGTTGTTGAACGGCTTGATCAAATTTAGCC
>NZ_JBFRSD010001018.1:0-604 GCF_041473395.1 Vibrio sp. 10N.222.55.C6 | reverse complement strand
AACCAGAAGCGTGTGCTTTAGCTGCTCAGTTCGCGAGTGCAGAACAACGCATTGAGCTGTCTGGTATTTTCCAACAAATGGTAGAAATTTCTAGCGAAGAAACGCTTGATCAAGAGCGTTGGCTAGATATCGACATGAAGTTCCATAGCCTGATCTTCAATGCAACAGGTAACGACTTCTATCTTCCATTTGGTAACATCTTAACGACCATGTTTGTTAACTTTATTTCTCACTCTTCTGAAGAGGGAAGTACTTGTATTAACGAACACCGCCAGATTTATGAAGCAATCATGGCAGGTAATAGTGACAAAGCACGCCACGCGTCAGCAAGTCACCTGTTAGAAACAAACCACAGATTACCAGCCGCTAGTTAATTGTTTTCACTGTTATTTTAGCTTTGATCGTTTTGCATTATCGACGAGAGGGCATTCTCGTAAAACTAGGGTAGTCAAAGTTAAAATTACGGTTATTCAAAAGCTAATTTCAGCAGTGACCTCTAAAAAGCACGTTTGATACGTGCTTTTTTTGCATCCAAATTTGATGAAAACCTGACTGGTGTCCAATATTTAATCTATTATTTGCTGTTTCGTTAAAAGCACTAGTA
>NZ_JBFRSD010001017.1:0-375 GCF_041473395.1 Vibrio sp. 10N.222.55.C6 | reverse complement strand
TCGTTACTTGGTATAGAAAGCGCGTTTCAATGCCATCTCTAAACCACGAACTTCAGCTAAGCCTTTCAATCGACCAATCGCCGAATAACCTGGGTTAGTGGTTTTCTTAAGGTCATCCAGCATTTGATGACCGTGATCCGGACGCATTGGAATTAAGCGGTGATCGCCCACTTCTGCACGACGATTTTCTTCATCCAAAATAGCCATCACAACGTTGTACATGTCCACATCACCATCGAGGTGCGCTGCTTCGTGGAATGTCATTGGGTTGCTCTCTTCACGCTTAGTTGAACGCAGGTGCGTAAAGTAAATTCGGTCACCGTGCTTTTTGATCATATTAACCAGATCATTGTCGCCACGAACACCGTATGAACC
>NZ_JBFRSD010001016.1:0-274 GCF_041473395.1 Vibrio sp. 10N.222.55.C6 | reverse complement strand
AATGGTGAAAAAGCTCTCTTCACAAGACAGTCCTTCTACCATGGTGGTCTACCTTTTACTATTGATTACGCCATTTAACATCCTACTTGCTGCGCCAGATTGGCAGACTCCAAGCGGCGGTACGATTTGGGCTATCTTAATTGTCATCGGTGTTATGACGGCACTTGCTCAATGGGCAATTGTAAAAGCCTACTCAGTCGCTGATGCTTCATTCGTACAACCTTTTGACCACGCAAAATTACCGCTAAATGTCCTAGCAGGTTGGATTGTATTT
>NZ_JBFRSD010001015.1:0-250 GCF_041473395.1 Vibrio sp. 10N.222.55.C6 | reverse complement strand
TCATTAAGCTCTGCCCTAAAGCTACTGAGCGGTTTTGATATTGAGGGTCAGCGGAGCCCGCCACTTGAGGAGCTAAAAAACTAGTAATCGTGACCATAGCAACGCCCAGTACGATAATCACCACAATACTTTCAATAAGAGTGAAGCCACGGGAGCGCATCATAAACATGCTCCCTCACGCACGTAACCTTGAGAATTAATACAAACTTGGGCGCTATTATTTGAAGAAGTAGAGTTAATAGTAATATTC
>NZ_JBFRSD010001014.1:0-283 GCF_041473395.1 Vibrio sp. 10N.222.55.C6 | reverse complement strand
ATTTATAAAGCTAGTTGCGCATATGTGATGTTGCAAGACAAGTGGTAGGAAATTAAATCGCTTAGGCGGTTATCTAGCGGGGATTGATAGGGAGGTCTAGTCAGAATTGAATGAAGCTCTTTCAAATGAAATCAAGCCGAATGGCGTTAAACGAAGAAAGCCGTGGTAACTCAAGTGAGTTATCACGGCTTTCGTACTCGATTATGTACTTACTATAAATCTTAGTTAAATACACATCTATACAGTTTGCATCGCCTAGATAGGCTTATTTAGCTTGCGCTGC
>NZ_JBFRSD010001013.1:0-317 GCF_041473395.1 Vibrio sp. 10N.222.55.C6 | reverse complement strand
GATCATTGTTGGTGTGTGGTTATTGAAAACCGTGAAGATGCCGATTGTAGGTTTAGTGGGGATCTTCATGTTATTGGGTGCGATTACCAATCTGTAACATTAAGCATTAGAGTAGGAAGCTAACTGCTTCTTCCTACTCTAATGCTTAGAAACAATTTTAATTCCATGAAAATTGAAGAATAAATTACAGTCGATAAGGGGTGCAAAGCTCAACGGCCAAAACGAGTTTTGATTGTCAGGAAGGTAATAGTTTAAAAAGGCAATTAGGTTATTACATGGATTAACATGTTCCCTCGCCATTATGTAATCGTAATTCC
>NZ_JBFRSD010001012.1:0-226 GCF_041473395.1 Vibrio sp. 10N.222.55.C6 | reverse complement strand
ATAAAGAAGTGTGGATTGTGCTGTTGATTGTTTATAAAAGAGGCTGGGATAAGTGAGCACTTACCTTTCTAAGGTCAAATATAATCTAAGGTAAGAAATATCAGCTTAAATATTCCACATATAGAAAGCTAAAAGACCTCCCCCTTCGACTAGCTATTCAGATATTAAGGAAGCATTATGGTTCTAATATCAGCATATCCAAACTAGAAGAATTAAGTGAAACCAT
>NZ_JBFRSD010001011.1:0-251 GCF_041473395.1 Vibrio sp. 10N.222.55.C6 | reverse complement strand
ACTAGGCTTTCGTCGTTTCCGGCATCTGAGCTTTGGACTTTTGCTAGAGACTTTATCGTTACCGCTGAGGCGCCTCTCTGTTACAAGGTATTGGGAGGTGGTTTGGTTCTAAATCTGACGAATCGAAATAGTTACTTCTAACTCTTTTAGCTAACCCAAGTAGAACAGAACATCAAATTGGGCGAATCTGAGTGCTTTCTATGTGAGATACCTTAACACGCTCGTCCCTTGTTGTAGGGAATAGCGAACGT
>NZ_JBFRSD010001010.1:0-556 GCF_041473395.1 Vibrio sp. 10N.222.55.C6 | reverse complement strand
AAGTTCAGGATTTCTTACAATGGCTCGGCCAATGGCTACTCGTTGTTTTTGACCACCTGAGAGCTCACTGGGTAAGCGCTCTAGAAGGGGAGTGAGTTGCAAGCTTTCGGCTGTGGACTGCACCAATGAATCGATGGTTTCTTTGGATTCCCCTGCCATCTTGAGCGGAAAGCCAATGTTCTTTTTTACCGTCATGTGCGGATAGAGAGCGTACGACTGAAATACCATCGCAACTTCACGCTCAGAAGGGTGTACGCGATTCAAAATATGCTCGTTGAGCGTCATGGTGCCCTTAGTAATGCTTTCTAAACCAGCAATCATGCGAAGAAGCGTCGATTTTCCGCAACCTGATGGGCCTACAAGCACGACAAATTCACCGTCGTTGATGGTCAAGTTAACCTCAGGGATCACAATGTGGTCACCGTAGGTTTTATGGATATTTTTTAGTTTTAGTTTCGTCATGATTAATTCCTTATTTCAATCCCTATTTCAGGCCCATCGAAAAGCCGCGCAGCAGGTATTTCTGCATATAGCTGGCAAGAAAAAGCATAGGAAC
>NZ_JBFRSD010001009.1:0-237 GCF_041473395.1 Vibrio sp. 10N.222.55.C6 | reverse complement strand
CCTGAGCGTTATACTCACGACCAAGCTCGATAGATCGTGCGACTTGTTGTTCTAAATCCGCTTGCTGTGGATTCTTAATACGTAGTTGGACAGTGTTGATTCCAAGCTTGAGCAATCTTTCGATCCACTCAACATCATCAACTACTGGGTATAAACCGAGGCTACTCTTACTCAACTCAGGAAAAGAAAGTGATGTCCCTTGGTTAGCCCAACCTACGCTTATGTCCAATCGTTGAT
>NZ_JBFRSD010001008.1:0-275 GCF_041473395.1 Vibrio sp. 10N.222.55.C6 | reverse complement strand
TTAATGCAGCCTTCTTCAGCACGCGTGATATCAATCAGCTTCAATAGCTCTGCTTTAACCAGTTCAACTTTATCTTCGTTCGCAACAATATTTGCAACAATAGTCAATTTAGTCATGTTTAATTCCTTTATCTCTCTACTTGTTAACAACAATAATAACCCTAAAAAAAAAAACACCTTATTTCTGTAGCTTGCCGTAAGCACTGGCAACACCAATCAGTGTAGTCAATGAATCGTCATGGATTATCTAATTATTTTTTAAACATTATCTAAAAT
>NZ_JBFRSD010001007.1:0-336 GCF_041473395.1 Vibrio sp. 10N.222.55.C6 | reverse complement strand
ACATTGAATGACCTTGCTGCCGATGAGTCTCTTCCTAAAGAAGCTCGTGAACGTGCAGCCTTTGCCGCTGCTAACTTACTGATTTCAGATTTCGAGGACTAATATGAACCTCGCTAACTTTGAAAAAATGGATCCAGTGATGTTGATGAGCATCGTCAACATGAAGCTTCGTGACGACTTCGGCGGTGATTTAGATCGAGTGGTCAACTTCTACGAAATCGACAAAGCAGCCTTAATCGCTAAGCTCGCGTCTGCTGGTTTTGAGTATCTTCCAGAAGCTAAACAGTTTCGATAGTCGTTTAAAAAATCTTCCTATTTAAAGACCAACCTCTGTGT
>NZ_JBFRSD010001006.1:969-1351 GCF_041473395.1 Vibrio sp. 10N.222.55.C6 | reverse complement strand
TACCAATCGAAAACCAAGTAGCGGAAATGAACCGTTTCCTATCTGGTGAAATCGATTTCACAAACGAACTTCCAACTGAGCACTTCAAGCGTCTTCAAAAAGAGTACGCAGAAGATGTATCTGTAGCGGGTAACCTATGTACTTACTACTACATCTTCAATACGAAGAAAGCACCATTTGATGATGTTCGTGTTCGTCAAGCAATCTCTTACGCGATCGACCGTGATATCGTAACAGGTGCTATCCTAGCGCAAGGTCAAAAACCTGCGTATTTCCTAACGCCTGAAATCACAGCTGGCTTCGATCCTGAGCTACCTGCTTACGGCAAGATGTCTCAGAAAGAGCGTAACGCAGAAGCGGAACGTCTTCTTGAAGAAGCGGG
>NZ_JBFRSD010001006.1:0-149 GCF_041473395.1 Vibrio sp. 10N.222.55.C6 | reverse complement strand
AAGAAGATTGCTGTAGCGCTAGGTTCTATGTGGAAGAAAACACTGGGTCTTTCTGTAACACTTGAGAACCAAGAGTGGAAAACGTACCTATCTTCTAAAGATTCTGGTGACTTCGAAGTAGCACGTGCTGGTTGGTGTGGTGACTACAA
>NZ_JBFRSD010001005.1:0-380 GCF_041473395.1 Vibrio sp. 10N.222.55.C6 | reverse complement strand
TACGGCTTTCATCTGTGGCAGTGCATCCATTAGGTAGTATGCATCCATTCCCAGTGCTTGCAGACGCTTTTGGCCGTTTGAGTGTGCAGGCCATAGGTCGTTTAGCTCTTTATTAAGCTCGTTTTTGTTCTCAACCAATAGTGGTATGTCGCTGTAGAACACGCCGGTTAGGTCTTCATACTGCTTATCACCGCTGTTGCTGCGTGAGTTTGAGAAAAGAGCGGGCTGGCTAGCATCAGGGTTAATTGCAACTTCAATGAAGGGTTTGATTAGCGTTAGCTCTGAGTTCTTAGCCACAATGTAGACAGAATCGATATCACGACGGCTGCGTGGCTCTGTTTCTAGGTCTAGGTTCAGTAACCCATCCATTTGAGCGATAC
>NZ_JBFRSD010001004.1:0-410 GCF_041473395.1 Vibrio sp. 10N.222.55.C6 | reverse complement strand
TCACTCACTTTATTATGATAAAAAAATTAAAGCGAATTTTCAAAAGTAGTATTCCTCAACAAAAAGTAAACTTGTTAGTTCACTCGCCTTGGGTAGGAGATTCGTCTAAGGCAATACTTGTGAAAAAGCTAGCATTTTTATCCCAAGACTACGGTTGGAATATGAAAGTGACTCGACACCCCATAGAGTTTGGTGAACTCCTAATGTCAAAATTAATACCAACTGCGATTGTCGTCATGAATGACATTAGACCAATTGAAATATATTTGGATATGGCTAGTGACCAAGGCATTCCTATTATTGGTATGGACTCTATGGATTGTCCTTATCTTACTGCAAGCGTAAGTAGTAATAATGCATCAATGGCTCGAGAAAGTGCCGCTTATTTGGCTGAAACTAAAGGTGAGATA
>NZ_JBFRSD010001003.1:0-305 GCF_041473395.1 Vibrio sp. 10N.222.55.C6 | reverse complement strand
GGAAGAGTTTGACATAGTCGCTCCTAACGCTCTCGATTGTTCTATTCCTTTAGACCAATCTAGTTGACCATGTTTGCGAAGCCAAACTAAAACGGTGGAGCGCCCTTGGATCCCATAACGTTCTTGAGCTTGCTTATAAGTCATTTCGCCTTTTTCAACTTGGCTTACGACTGCCAATTTAAAGGCAAGAGAATAATCTCGTTGAGTACGTCTACTTGTTGTTTTCATGACACTCTCCAATTTCATGTTGGAAATGTGTCAACCATATTTAGGACGGTACAAGTAACTGATTTAAGCCCCAACAT
>NZ_JBFRSD010001002.1:0-523 GCF_041473395.1 Vibrio sp. 10N.222.55.C6 | reverse complement strand
ATTAAAAAGAGTGATGGATCGTCTTGAAAAGGTTCAAGGTAAACAGTTTTCAAAAGGGATCTCTCTACCTGTTGGAAGCACGATTACTTTTCCGTTTTCATACAGAGCACCTCACCTCTTAAAATCAAAGAAAATGGATGTTTCATTTAAAGCAACTTATAAATTAAATGATGATGTTGTGCACACTCGTACAGCAACTTCAAGGGTTTCTATTTTTCCTTCTGCTTTTGCCGTACCTACAGGTGGAATGATCGGAGCTACGGTAGGGTATATTATAAAAAATACGCTTATATCAACTTCTGACGGAGCGCTAATTAATTGGGGTGTTTTAGGTGGAAGTATAGCGTTGGGGTTAGTGATCAGTCTGCTTGCGTCCAGAAAACCTGAGGCAACTAAAGCTATTACTGTAGAGGACCTTACAGGAGGGTTAATTATAGGTGTTTTAGCTGGGCTATATTCCGAGTCCATTTTAACCAAACTTCAGGCTTTACTGTAATAGGTTATAACAAATAAGGATTAAGGT
>NZ_JBFRSD010001001.1:0-274 GCF_041473395.1 Vibrio sp. 10N.222.55.C6 | reverse complement strand
CCACTTATAATACGGTTACGCCGCGGGAAATGTTCAGGTCGAGGTTTAGCGCTTGGACGGAACTCTGAGATCAGCGCGCCATTCTCACAAATTCTATCCGCTAGATTTCGGTGACGTGCAGGGTAAATGGAGTCCAAGCCTGAACCCAACACCGCGAAAGTCTCCCCTCCTTTATCTAGAGCACCATCATGAGCATAACCATCAATGCCCAACGCTAATCCACTGGTGACAATCAAACCGTTTTGGACAAACTCTTTGGCAAAGGACTTCGCTG
>NZ_JBFRSD010001000.1:0-418 GCF_041473395.1 Vibrio sp. 10N.222.55.C6 | reverse complement strand
TTGGTGACTCTGCACGTACACGTCAGATCTTATTTAACTTAGCAGGCAATGCAGTCAAATTTACTGAGTCAGGAAAGGTCGAAGTAGAATTCTTGATAGCCCCTACTACTCCACCAATCGTGAATATTTTAGTGACGGATACGGGTATTGGTATAGCAGAAGACAAGATCGACCATATATTTACCGCCTTTGAACAAGCTGAGCTTTCAACAACCCGTAAGTTTGGTGGCACAGGGTTAGGGCTTTCCATTGTTCAGCAGTTAGTCGAACTGATGGGCGGAACAATTAAGGTTTCCAGCCAGCTTGGTTTGGGCACTCAATTTAAGATCTCTTTGCCGTTAGAAATGCATGAGCTTGAAGAACAAGTCATCGACCAAACGCCAACCAAAACCAATGAGACTCTCGATGACTTCTCAGT
>NZ_JBFRSD010000999.1:0-272 GCF_041473395.1 Vibrio sp. 10N.222.55.C6 | reverse complement strand
CTTGCTCCGTAACAAATCATGCGCAGGTTGAAATCTTCAAGGGTGCTGAATACTTGCTTAGCGTAGCCTTTGCTTTCACTCATATTATTACCAATCAATGCCACTAAACACAGGTCATGTTCCACATCGACTGAACAAAGCTCTTCTAGCTCAAGACGTGCTGCTTCTGGTAATTCAGGAGCACCACCAGATGTATCAGTTTGATCTAGGGTGAGTGAAACACTGATCTCAGAGGTAGTAATCAGATCGACAGAGATCTTATGTTTAGCAAG
>NZ_JBFRSD010000998.1:0-571 GCF_041473395.1 Vibrio sp. 10N.222.55.C6 | reverse complement strand
GTGCCTTCCGAGTTCTAAACCGTTTCCATTTGGTAGGGCTTCGTGCCCTACTCTTATTTCCTTTGCCTCTCATAGCTATCGCTACATGTCGAATAAACTTAGTACGATGCAATAACCAAGAAGCCAGAACCCAACAGAGTCACTATCGCGGGAATACCATCCTTCCACGTATCGAATCTCAAATGAAAGTAAATCGCCCCTAGTGAAGTACTCGCTAATATCAAACCTCCCATCAGTTGCGTATGTTCAGGTGCTAAACCAACCAAAGCACAGAGCAACAATACAGCTCCAGTAAACTCAACCATGCCAACTAGAAACATAATCACTCGATTTAACCCATAGCTTTTAAAAAAACCAAGTTGGATTTCGAACACTTTACGCTGCCAAGCAAGTGTCTTGATTGAGCTTGCCAATAAAAAGAACACCACCAGTAATACACTCACCACTGAAATCATATTGTCACCTTTCTTAAGAGTTATTAACGTCAATGGGATTATTTAATCATTCATAAATCGAACGATAAATGCTAATTTTATGATAGTTAAGATTCCAATTTGGAATGATTAAGTTT
>NZ_JBFRSD010000997.1:0-562 GCF_041473395.1 Vibrio sp. 10N.222.55.C6 | reverse complement strand
TCTCTTCTGTTAACAATATGGTATTTTCAATAAAAACTATTAGGGCTAGGACATGGGTATATTTGATTTCATTTTTGGTAAGAAAGCCAAGCAAGAGACTAAAGAGCAGATACAAGAGGTTAAGCAAGCTCCGCAACAGTATCGAGATATCGCAACGCAAAACTCAGACGTTACAGACGGGATGGAGTTTCACGCCACATGTCAGTTACGCACTCCACTATCAGTTTTAAAACGACATGGTGAGATTTATAGGGGTGACGGTGAACCACCAACGTACGGTGAGCCTAGAGATGGAATCTGGACTCCTAGGGTATCAAGTGAGTATGACTTTCTATCGGAGGGACGAACGTCTGCATCAGACGCAGGTCCAATCAATACAGATGAGTACATTTCTTATGTAACGGGTATTAAAGAGATATTTGAGTCTAATGTATCGATAGACGAAAAAATGAATCTAGCTATTGCCCATGCTAGTGGTAACGAGGCTCATGAACGCATTGAAAAAGGTCTAATGACCTGTCATGACGAATCAAACATCGCTGACGTAATGGCTCGCTATATC
>NZ_JBFRSD010000996.1:0-464 GCF_041473395.1 Vibrio sp. 10N.222.55.C6 | reverse complement strand
TCAAAAGACTGATAGAAAAAGGAGACGAGGATTAACTGATAAAGACTGCCAGTACTTTGAGAACATATTGACAGCAATTGAATATTGGAGTGATGAAGAACTACTTGATTTAGCTTCAGAACCTACTGAGTTTAGAAAGCTCATGCGAGGGTGGTAGATTTAAAATTAATTGAGGTTTGACAAAATTTCCCTAATACATACATTATGCTCTCAAGTGTCTATAGTTTTGGTGACTATCGGCTATTCAGACTATGACTTTTAGAGTTTAATGTAAGATGTATAATCAATTAACAGATTTAGATGGGTTATTGTTACAAGTAAGAAACAAACATTCACAAGAATATTTGAGAGAAGCAATCATTTCTTATAGGGCTGGTGCGTATCGTGCAGCAGTTACATCAACATGGATTGCTATTTGTGTTGATGTAATAGAGAAAACCAAAGAGTTGGCAATTAGCGGTGAT
>NZ_JBFRSD010000995.1:0-422 GCF_041473395.1 Vibrio sp. 10N.222.55.C6 | reverse complement strand
AGGTGAGTAAGCCGGAAAGACTGAGCCCAAATGCCTGCATAATGGTTAGGCCGCCCATCACCATAAAGAACAAGCGAGCGACTTTCGCTATCGCTTGTACAGTGGTTTCGTCTCTGGTTTTTTGCTCTAAGACATAGGCTTCAGTGTTAGTGATCATTCGTAAGGTAAACCAAACGAATGTACAGATAATCAATATGTGTTTAAGCGTTTTTAACCAATTGATTTCATTGCCAAACTGGTCTTGAAGTATTAGCCCGATAGAGACTGTAGCAGGCCAACACCAAAGTAATGTGCTGACAGGGGTTTTTAGTGCTTCTAGCAGTAGATCGTCCCAGTGGAATGGGGTTTTCTGAACCAGAATTTCTAAGCGATTATGGATAATTCGCCAAGCTACCCAAGCGAGAAAACTCGCAATAGTGATG
>NZ_JBFRSD010000994.1:0-564 GCF_041473395.1 Vibrio sp. 10N.222.55.C6 | reverse complement strand
GGTTTATTGTCAACATTAAATTGTCTTTTACCTAAAACTATATCACTGTTTGTCTGTTCAGCTGTAGTTACAAGGTTAAGTAATGCATCTTCATGGATAAAGTCATCTGAATCAATAAAAGTTACATACTCACCACAAGATTGCTTGATACCATAATTACGAGCAACACTTGCCCCAGAATTTTTTTGTTTGAAAAGCTTTATTCGATTATCGTTTTCCATGTAACTCTCGACAATGGAGATAGAGTTATCTGTTGAGCCATCATCTACGATAATTAACTCATAGTTAGTAAAACTTTGTTGTAAGATGCTAGTCAAGCACTCTTGTATAAATTCTTCTGTATTATATAATGGTACGATTATTGAAAGTTTCATCATGTTCTCCTCAATGAATTATGGTACCATTATAGTGTATTTATTATCAGTAATATATTTTTTTTGATATTGACTTAGTGATTTTAAAAATTAAATTGTGGTTGTCTAAGTTTGGTTATTTAGATCTGATAGTTAAATATTTATTAGTAAAACTATCAATGCTAAAGTTTTTTACTGCTCATTTTAATCA
>NZ_JBFRSD010000993.1:0-770 GCF_041473395.1 Vibrio sp. 10N.222.55.C6 | reverse complement strand
TACTTAAGGTGTTCTCTACTTTCATTTGTAAAGTCTTTGCGCATTTGATCCAAAATTTAGTGTTTAAAATTTCATTCTTTCTATTTGTTCTGATTAGATCATCATTATTGATTCTTTTTACACATTCTTGTTGCGTTTTTCTTAAACGAAATTGGCTATGCTCACCGTTCACTCTATGCTCAAAGTATTCAATGTTTTTTAGGATACTAACAAGCTTTAGGTTTCTTTTTGTCAATTTGAAATGTGCAAGTTTACCTCCTAAACATGATATATTGACCCAATAACCATGCTGTAATTCTTGATAACAGATTGACATAAACATCTCAAAATCCAAGTTGCTTGGAAACCTCTGTTTAGTTTCCGAGTTGATAGATAACATGTCTTCTAATCCAATAATCGAATTTTTTACTATTGGATTGTCTAACTTAGGTGATGTATTTAAGCATTCAAAATCGGTGTAGCTACTCTTATATCCATCATTTGCTTTGTTAGTTCCAACTCCAATAACTGTTTTCTCTAGTTCAATGAGTTTTTGTATTAGCGGACCAAAATCTGAATCATCCGAACAAAAGATAAAAGTGTCGGCTCTATTTGTTAACGCTAATTCCATCGTATCGATTGCTAGCAGCATATCGGTGGTATTCTTTTTATTAGCGGTTTCTTGAGCATGAATGTAACGTACACTTTGACTCGCAGCGTGTTCGCCCCATGCATTATTTGTTTTTGCGACATTGGCATACACGCGTTTAATTATTACGTCACCGTATGCC
>NZ_JBFRSD010000992.1:0-368 GCF_041473395.1 Vibrio sp. 10N.222.55.C6 | reverse complement strand
GAAGAGGCGTCTTGCGGGTGGATGTAAACAGGGTTTACTCCTTTAATCGATTCCAAGCGTGGTGACAAATTAGAGACCGCACTGTGAATGTTGGATTTAAAGTTGGTTAGGGTGAACGGCCACTCTTTTGCTGGGAACTGCTCTGCTAGTGGCGTTCCGTCCGCGAGTTTTTGTGGATACCATGTAGGGCAACCCATGTATTGCTCGCCACTGATGGTGTTGCGAGAAGTACCGAGCTTTTCATTCCAGATAGCCAATGGTTTGGTCCATTTGTACTTCATGGTTTCATTGGTATACGCATTGGTTGCGTCTTCAAAACGGCCGCCACGCGCAAAAATGTACGCTACTTTGAGCATCTCTTCAGGCTT
>NZ_JBFRSD010000991.1:0-299 GCF_041473395.1 Vibrio sp. 10N.222.55.C6 | reverse complement strand
ATTTCGATGAAGTCATTTCCTAGCTTTCCGTCTGACCCTTTAGTATGTGGTTTATGCCGCTTAATCCCATAGTTAATTTCGGCATATAACTCTCCTAACTCCCCCCAAATCTGCAAATAACGATTTGTAAGATCGTAGAAAGCTTCGGCATTATCCACCAACTTCTCAAAGATCACTTCTAACTTGGGGTTAACTTTGGATAACTCTGAATTAAAATTACTATCAGTCGCCTCCCATTCTTTAGGAGATAACCCTAAAGCATGTAGATCTAGGTTAATATCATATGGGTTATACCCGCA
>NZ_JBFRSD010000990.1:0-302 GCF_041473395.1 Vibrio sp. 10N.222.55.C6 | reverse complement strand
GTTGAGCGCCGCCTGCAAAGTCGCAAAGAGCGATTCGAACAAGCGGTAGCAGATTTAGACAACCTAGATTCATCTTTGCTGCGCCGCAGTAAACAGTCTTTATCACTGCTCGCTTCACATGCGTTTTCAGCCAATGGTTCAGTATCTACCCATAAAGAAACCGTTAAACTCGATGAGTCTATCTCCCTCCAAAAGCAGGAAATTGAACAGTTGATTGATGTTCAGCTAAGTCACTTTGATGAGCTGTCTACGTACGCTGAAGATACTGCGACGCGCTTGTATCATGAGTCGATGGACTCTTC
>NZ_JBFRSD010000989.1:0-451 GCF_041473395.1 Vibrio sp. 10N.222.55.C6 | reverse complement strand
CAAAGGTATTGAGTCTGTTAAGTCCGAAATCAAGAAAATCACTACAGAACGGGACATTGTCACCGAAACTCTCAATCTACTGCGTAAAACGGGGTTGTAAAGATGATTATTAAAAACACAACTACAGGCACAGCATGGAAATTGCCTTCTGATGTTAAGTTGCCTAAAGGTCAGTACGTTGATATGTCATTTGTACTGACCTTACACGATGAGCTAAAGGCAGATATCGAAGCAGATATTAAGAATAATGACGCTAAACCGCATATGAATGAAGCTCTAGGCATGCGCCACACGTTTATTGTTGAAAAGCAATCGGTATACACCAAGGATGCCAGAGAGATTCCGCTACAGAGTCGCTACAAGGACGCTAAACGCAAGGCCAAGCGTAAGGGGGAGTAATGCTTGATTCCGAAACAGCGAAAGAGCTACAGCTAAAATCAGCAGAAAAACG
>NZ_JBFRSD010000988.1:0-331 GCF_041473395.1 Vibrio sp. 10N.222.55.C6 | reverse complement strand
GAGAAAAACGGCAGGATCAAGTGATCGGAATAAACCGAAACGAGCGATCGCAATCACCGAAATACGCATTATTTTTAAACAAGAAACGGCACGCTCAAACATATTAACAACGAATATAAAACTGGTTCTATCATCAAGGATGAATAGATGTTGATTGTCGGTAGCTGTATAAGTCGCGTTGATGTTCATCCACTTCAGACGTTTTGACATCATTTGTGCGTGGCTTTTACTTGAAATCGTACGAAGCTGAGTAAATAAGCTAGATTCGTTTTGAGCTAATTTTGCTGTAGCGACTTTGTGGAAGGTTGTGTTTTTACGTGGAGTACGAGTA
>NZ_JBFRSD010000987.1:0-332 GCF_041473395.1 Vibrio sp. 10N.222.55.C6 | reverse complement strand
CAGCTCTGGGTGAGTACTTAGCGGTCCCTCACGGTAAATCTCCGGCGGTTATTGAGCCTGTGTTTGCCTGTGCTTTCGTTAAAGATGAATTGATGTGGCAGGGTATTGATGGTGATGAGCCCGTCAATATGATCTTCTTGATTGCGATCCCGCCAGCAGAAGCTGGATCTACGCACATGGAAGTGTTAACGACATTGACGTCTTCTCTTGTAGACGATGAATTCCGTGATGAGTTATTGGCCGCGAATTCGACTCAACAGATTATGAAGTTGCTCGGTTCAGAGGACGACTGTTCTCAAGACGCGAGCAATACTCACAGTGAAGCAAAGTCA
>NZ_JBFRSD010000986.1:0-279 GCF_041473395.1 Vibrio sp. 10N.222.55.C6 | reverse complement strand
GTCTTATTTGAAAACTCAATGTTCCATTTTGTAAAGTTAGCTTTATTCTCTTGGTAGAAGCCACCATTTTTTAATGCCGAACGAATGTGGTTAATCGCATTCGACATGTCTGTATTGTCAATCTTCTTACCATCGAACAAAGCAGGATAGAAGTTCAGGTGAACACCTAGCTCTTGTTCATTAAGAACTTGCAGCGTGTCGATGGTTGGCACATTCATCACTGACGCATAAAAATCATTAAAATTAACAACTTGCTCTGAACAATCGACAAATATTCCC
>NZ_JBFRSD010000985.1:0-209 GCF_041473395.1 Vibrio sp. 10N.222.55.C6 | reverse complement strand
CACCTAAGACGTGAACAGGCGCTTCGATAACATTTTCAAGAACGGTCAGGTGAGACCACAGATTGAAACCCTGAAAAACCATCGCCAGACGAGAGCGGATTCGCTGTATTTGTTTTTCATTGGCAGGAACAGAAACACCTTGGCGGTTGTTTTTCATTTGAATTAATTCGCCATTAACCCAAATCTCGCCTGCAGTAGGTGTCTCTAAA
>NZ_JBFRSD010000984.1:0-253 GCF_041473395.1 Vibrio sp. 10N.222.55.C6 | reverse complement strand
ATACAAGAAAGAACTGACTTAAGAAGGAGTTAAGCGAGGGTGAACCAAAACAGTGCCACACATGGTGCAACACGCTTTCTAAAAACAAAAAAGCATGCACTTGGCATACCTTTTTGACTGGTTCAAATGAAGTTGAAAACCGTGTTTAGCTTGCAGTGGCTAAACGGTGGTTAGCATCTTGCAAGTGAGCCGCTGACATTGTACGAGCTTTTTCACTGTCGCCAGCCATAATCGCTTCATAGATTCTACGGTG
>NZ_JBFRSD010000983.1:0-364 GCF_041473395.1 Vibrio sp. 10N.222.55.C6 | reverse complement strand
CCGACATCCTTTCCCCTTTGCTATCACCCGTACTCAATTCAAAATGACACGCCCCGATTGATACCGTGACAGGTTTTCTATCGAGTGTAATTTTCTTCATATCTTCCAAAAGCGATCTGAACTTATCTTCAACACCACTTGGGTTACTATTTGGGTACCACAGAATGAACTCCTCTCCGCCAAAACGTGCAACAAACTCACCTTCTTGAGTGTTGCTGCTCAGAACATTGGCAACTTTCTTCAACACAACGTCACCCATTTGATGACCATAAGTATCATTTACCTGCTTAAAGAAATCGATATCGACAACAGCCAAAGTGCCCTTTCCTAAAGAGCCTTTTAACTGCTCCACTTCTGCATTCAA
>NZ_JBFRSD010000982.1:0-350 GCF_041473395.1 Vibrio sp. 10N.222.55.C6 | reverse complement strand
ACCAAGCATAGTCACGGAAGTGCTGAAATCTTGGGGTAGGGTAAAGATGACGGTGTCTGCGCCTAGCTCAATGGCATTCGATTTAAGCTCATTCATCGCACCTTGAATCAGGGCGTCATTGGGAAAGAACAAGTAGCTGTACCAATGACCTTCGCTGCCAGTGATTTCCCCTTTATACTCACACTGCTCGATGTTAATCAGGCCGTGGTAATCCATTTGTACCTTGTCCGCTTTACTATGAGGCGTTGATGTGGGTTTGGTACACCCGAGTAACATGCCACTCATAGCCAAAGCGACTAATTCCTTTTTCATACGTTTACCCTGCTATTGCATCAAATAAATCGCGAAGC
>NZ_JBFRSD010000981.1:0-282 GCF_041473395.1 Vibrio sp. 10N.222.55.C6 | reverse complement strand
GGATTCAATAGCTCCACGGCATAATCTGTTCTCCCAACTCGGATGTTAGGCGAAGAAAGTGAGGTGACTTTTTGCATTTGGTGAGCAGGAATACCGATGAAGGCCTCTTTGCCCTCAGAAGCGAGCAGTGTAAGAGTTGGATTACCCACATTCACCACATCTCCGAGCGAAACAAAGCGCGTCGCGATGGTTCCAGAATAAGGCGCAAGCACTGTCGACTTCACCAATTTCAGTTCGTTGCCTTTTACCGATGCATCGATGCGCAACAAGTTCGCCTGCAAT
>NZ_JBFRSD010000980.1:0-299 GCF_041473395.1 Vibrio sp. 10N.222.55.C6 | reverse complement strand
AAGTTGACCTTGCTTCATACTCAAAAGACACATGGGTAGATGTGACCATTTCATGGGTAGATACAGACATTACCGTCAATGTTGATGGAACAGACTACACTGGGTTAAAAGCTGAAAGTGCAGGTGGTTCCCCGACCGCTATTGCGCTATACAATGGTGACAATGGTTCAAAAGGGACATACACCTACTTCGACAACCTAGATTCAGACCTATTCTAGTTCTCACTAGAAAGTCTGTTTGACTTGATTGCTAGATAAAACAAATCCCTATCAACGTAATTTGATAGGGATTTTTTATTG
>NZ_JBFRSD010000979.1:0-374 GCF_041473395.1 Vibrio sp. 10N.222.55.C6 | reverse complement strand
CCTATCTTCACCTTAACGTTTGATAGTTCAAACCCAAGCATTTATACCTTTACACTACTAGAGCGACTAGACCATGCGCCTGGCGATGGCAACAATGACATTACTTTCGATTTATCGGTTTATGCCGAAGACACCGATGGTGATGTGTCCGCTCCTAAGCAACTTGAAGTAGTTATCGGGGATGATGTTCAAGTGATGCAATCTGGAGACTTACTAGTCACTGAGCCAACCTCGGGCACGGCGAGCAGCAATGTGTTTGAAACAATAACGGGTCCAAGTGCAGATGGTTCAACAGTTACTAAATTTACCTATGATGGTGGGGCTGAGGTTCTTCTCGATCAAAACGATATTAATGAGCAAGTATTTGTTTACCC
>NZ_JBFRSD010000978.1:0-349 GCF_041473395.1 Vibrio sp. 10N.222.55.C6 | reverse complement strand
GTGGTATAGCGATTGGTGCCATCTTCATCATTTTCGGCATCGGTATAATACGTATCGAACTGTACTCGTTGCCCCCAGTTTTCTTTTTTGTAGCCTACTGATATTCCTGAGTTAATCGACAACGATGAACTGGTGTTTTGAGAGTAGATAAAACCCAGTTTGGTTAACGTAGTGAAAGGCGATTCGTCTTCTTGTTCTGACTCTTCATTCAAAATTGCTTCATTTTCGAAGGATTGTTCTTCAGTAACCTCGGCTTGTTCTGTAACAACAGCTTCTTCCACCGGTGCCGTTTCTTCAGCGAATACTTGAAAAGACAGAACCATCGCCGCTAAAGGTAGCGGGTTGAAAT
>NZ_JBFRSD010000977.1:0-271 GCF_041473395.1 Vibrio sp. 10N.222.55.C6 | reverse complement strand
CTGTGCAGTGACTCGACCAATTCTTAAAGAAGCAATTGATAAAAACGGTTTGTCAGATAAAGTCCTTATTCCTGCTGATGGTGAGACCTTGGAGTTTTAGATACCTGAACTAATCCGATGACTCTCGATTTAAGTAAATAATCTAAATGATTTTTGTCCAAAAATGAGTTTAGTGGTTAGTGTATGATTGTGTGAACAGGTGAAATCGAACCACGATTTTGTCAGACTGAGTATGAACCAGTACATATAAAGTTAGATAAAAATATAGTAG
>NZ_JBFRSD010000976.1:0-306 GCF_041473395.1 Vibrio sp. 10N.222.55.C6 | reverse complement strand
CTCTTGCTGCTTTAAATACTTGAGTTTGACCGACGGCTCACCTACCAATGCCCATGCTGAGGTATTTAGCGCGTAGCCGTCTAGCTGAGACTGAAATGCTTGAGAGTAGCTGTTGTTGTATTTATATTTATTGCGGTAATAGAGCAAGTGAGTGCCTAAGCCATACGCGATAGACCAACGTTGGGTTAAATGGTTTTGAACCCCGAAAAAGCCATACAGGCCCAATACTGAGTCTTTATTCGGATTCACACGACGGTCAGAGGTCACTTCCGGTGAGATTTCAATATCCTGTTCAGAAAGCGCATA
>NZ_JBFRSD010000975.1:0-216 GCF_041473395.1 Vibrio sp. 10N.222.55.C6 | reverse complement strand
CCGCCCCCATAGGTTTTCCATGCCCAAGTTGATGATTGCTCTTCTTTAAATTTAGGCACCATAGCAGCGCCGACAATTCAACCGTTTTAAGGTTGTGAAACACGACGCGTCCCTTGAAGGATTTACCAACCGGAGCCAGTTCGATTCTCTGAGCGACCTTATCGTTGTCTTTCACATTGGATTCAAGGCCTACTTGCTTAGGAGACTTAGCTATAT
>NZ_JBFRSD010000974.1:0-537 GCF_041473395.1 Vibrio sp. 10N.222.55.C6 | reverse complement strand
GACATACGCTCACCAACTAGCCCAACAACATACTCTTCATTGGTATCAACATTATAATAGAACTCTTTAAACTGACTTTCTTGAGCGCCTACCGGTCTGTACTCTTGAACAATTTTAAATTCATTGTGTTGAGTAGCGACAACACCCGCTATGCCGAAGCCATCATCCCAATGACCATGATAGAAATCCATGAAGAAATGTTGTGATGACCCGTCTTTAGCATCAATGAACACACCCTCTGTCGGCTTTCCATCTAGCCAAACGTTCAAGCAGATTAGGTAATCCTGTGTAGCTACCACATTAAGATTGTTGTAATAACCATTCTCCCACCAACCATCGTCTCTAACCAATTTAAACTCATCTTGCTTTGTATCGAATGCTTTGCAGTTGTAATCCACGTAATAATTATCGCGAGAAATACCCCCAAAGAAAGATACTAAATCAATGTCATTATCTGGATTTAGAGCGAGCTCTGTTAATTCAACTGAGTTCTCATTGAATTCGAACCTAAAATAACTATCAGTATCAGCATATGGG
>NZ_JBFRSD010000973.1:0-602 GCF_041473395.1 Vibrio sp. 10N.222.55.C6 | reverse complement strand
ATTCTACTTGGTGTTGTGATATCTGGAGGTAAGTCGACATATCTCTTTACGCATAATGCTGGCCTGGGATTATAGTTGCTTGTTGTGGTGCTATCTGATACGTTCAAGTACAATGGCTTGTTTGTGCTGGTCTTAGAAACAGCGGCATAACTATCGGCCCATTCCCAACCGAGATGCTCGTGATCAAGATGTGAGTTTTGTATCTGCTCTTGGACTAATGCCATGTCGCCGTTATCTGCCGTCAACATTGTAGTGCCGGGGTAAATGGCTTCACAATAGGCGTATGCTTCGTCGGGTGTATATTCCACAAACGCGCCAAATATATAGTTGTCGTCCCCTAGGGTTTTTTCATTGTTATTAAATCCTGCCTCTATGTGTTGCGAAAGTAAAGGAGGAGGCATCAATATATAGTCCACGCCATTCTTGCTGAAAGAATAAGGTTTAACTTTAGATTGTGGGGCGATCGTAAGCGTTGCTGTATCATATCCACCTTGTCCATCCGTAACTGTATAGGTTATAACACCATGACTCGTGGGGTGGGTAACCTTGTAACTTATCTCCTGCATAGCACTTACAGACACTTCGGTATAAGGGTCGCTATT
>NZ_JBFRSD010000972.1:0-390 GCF_041473395.1 Vibrio sp. 10N.222.55.C6 | reverse complement strand
AATTTTGGTCAGCTTTCCCGAAGCATTAGAACAAGTGTTAGCGCTTCAGTTAGAGCAAGGGTGTTTTAACGTTATTCCCCGCCTTCTAGAAAGCTATGGTGATGCTGCAATAAAGGCACTGACGCTAGCGGCTGAAAAACATAGTCTGTTCAATCAACAACATGACCATTTGCTGATCACTCAATATCCGTGGGTCGATAACCTTGAGCCAGCAAAAACATACCGAACCGCCGAACATCACATCTTAAGAAGTCTCTACAATACGTTACTCGTCCAAGACCATGAGGGAAATCCCCAAGCGAGCCTCGCGCACCATTGGAAGGTGGAAGGACGATTTCTGCATTTTTGGTTGAGACCGAATGTGTTATTCCATGACGGTGAAACTTTAAC
>NZ_JBFRSD010000971.1:0-376 GCF_041473395.1 Vibrio sp. 10N.222.55.C6 | reverse complement strand
GCAAGCTCACTTCCTCAACGACCGTCTCTAATCTGGGTGATTCAGCCTTCCCATTCGGTGATGCTTGGCACCCTTATTTTTCACTCGGTACTGAGCTAGCACAATGTGGACTCGCTATGTCGCCTTGCTCTGAGGTCATACACGAAAACGACCTACCCAATGGTGAAAAGCACGCTTTTGACCGTTTGTCTTTGGACGACTCGCTCACCAATCAAAGCTTAAATCACTGCTTTGAATTTGATTCCAAGACAACCAACCAACTTGCGTTTACGCGCTCAGATTCGTCTGCCGCTATTCGCTACCAACAAGATGAAAGCTACCCATTCGTTCAGCTGTACACGCCAACTAGCGAGCAAAGTATTGCAATAGAACCAAT
>NZ_JBFRSD010000970.1:0-314 GCF_041473395.1 Vibrio sp. 10N.222.55.C6 | reverse complement strand
TCAGAACACTATCTACCACGACATACATATCAAATAATTCATAGGCACGTTTACCGATCTGCTCAATGACCTCATCTATTGCGAGCGGTGTTATCCCAAGCTCTTCCAACAGGGTTAGAACTAAATACTCGCCCACGTTACCCTTTAGAAGTGGCAAGACTGAAGGATGTGGAATCATTCCGTTAAAAGCCCCCTTCTCAAGCGCTTGGCCTGCTTTAAGCACAGACGCCGCTAGCCCATCCAGACTATCGCCAGGGGTACGTGTAAACCCAAGCAATTGCAATACAGGGTCGTACTCATAATCACCATGCTGC
>NZ_JBFRSD010000969.1:0-373 GCF_041473395.1 Vibrio sp. 10N.222.55.C6 | reverse complement strand
ACAGCAATCACACCACCATCCACGCCAGGAGAAAACTCCATTCCGTTGTACTTATGCGTGTACTCGTCATCAGGAACCGAATAAGCAGGATTGTAATTACGCAGGTAAGTTCGCAAACGACCGCTAGAATCGGCCTCCGCATGGTAATCAATATTGACTCTAAAGGTGTGGTACTGCGAAAGGTCAAGGCCAGTGGTAATGTCTGGGTTGATACGAATCGATAGGCCGCAATAAGGCCACGGATACTCCGACTCTTTAAGTTCACAGTCGAGAATATATTGCCCATTTTCGTAGGATAATTGGGATGTACTGACGCCCCTATCAACTCGATCGCTGGTCGCGATAAATTCATATTTATCAGGGGTTATTGCTG
>NZ_JBFRSD010000968.1:0-206 GCF_041473395.1 Vibrio sp. 10N.222.55.C6 | reverse complement strand
AAGACATTGCAGATCGCGTGGTTGGATTGATTCACGGTGCAATGGACGAGTTGAGTGTTGGTATTCCACACCTTCATAAAACCGATGTTGGCCCTGTTATCGACCAAAACGCAAAACAGAAGCTAATGGCGCACTTAGAAAACATGACCAATACCCAGAAGAAGGTGGCTCAACTTTCTTTAGGTACGGATTGTGAACATGGTGAC
>NZ_JBFRSD010000967.1:0-338 GCF_041473395.1 Vibrio sp. 10N.222.55.C6 | reverse complement strand
CTTCCGCAGACTCGTTAGATGCCTCGGTTGAAGGCATTATGAAAGGCGCTCAGTTCTACCTAAGCAAAATGAAAGAACGCCCAGACGACTATATGATGATCCGCACTACCAAAGATATTGATGAAGCGGTAAAACAAAACAAATTGGGTATTTACTTCACTCACCAAGGTACTCAAATATTTGGTGGTGATGTTGATCGCGTAGGACTATGGCGTGAGATGGGCTATGGTTACTGTTTATTGGCATATAATCAACGTAATGATGTGGGTGATGGCTGCTTCGAAATTGAGAACCGTGGTCTAACTGAATATGGAAAAAAACTTGTCGACGCTTATAAC
>NZ_JBFRSD010000966.1:0-300 GCF_041473395.1 Vibrio sp. 10N.222.55.C6 | reverse complement strand
CATAAGAACTCTGCAAATTATCAAACTTTTGTTCATTGCAACCTGAAGTAAGATCACTACGCCTAGAACCTATTTTGAAAATCTTATCCTCATGGATATCTATCGCTAAATCATATGAACGAATAATTTTCAGCTTCCTATCACACAAAGGTAATAGAGACTCTAGTAAGTCAATGCTTTCTTCATCGACTAATAAAGTACTGCATCCGCTCGTACGAATAATCGAGGCAATTTTTTCAACAGGAAATGTATTGTTGAGAGGAATGTAAGTTATTTTAGATAACGTGCAAAAAACTAAAT
>NZ_JBFRSD010000965.1:0-254 GCF_041473395.1 Vibrio sp. 10N.222.55.C6 | reverse complement strand
TTGTACTGCCATTAATGGCACTAACAGTGCCAAAGTCGTTCACTTCAAAAGTGATACGACAAGGCAACCCGCTGCGCTCCCGTCACACTTTTACTTCGCAAAAGATGCACGTGAGCTGCGGGCAAGAGAAGTGCCTCTTGACTCTCTACCATGCGCACCTCTTAGGAGGATTGCATGAAAGAGATTCGATTGTTTCACCGTCGGTTCAACTTTAGTTCGAAGCCCGCTGAACGTGTAAAGTGCGAACATTCTTT
>NZ_JBFRSD010000964.1:0-257 GCF_041473395.1 Vibrio sp. 10N.222.55.C6 | reverse complement strand
ATGCCGCCAGAAGGTTTTGATCTAATGAACGGACGCACACGACCTGGCGATCGTTCGCGTCGTGATGATGACCGCTACCTATTCTTAGAGGCGATGCTGTCAGCGCAAGAATGTTTGTACATCAGTTATGTTGGGCGTTCGATTCAAGATAATACCGAGCGAGTGCCGTCGGTGTTGGTATCTGAATTGATTGAGTATTGTCAGCAAAACTACTGCCTAAGTGAAGACCAAGCACTACCAAGTGATGATTCAGGCAT
>NZ_JBFRSD010000963.1:0-207 GCF_041473395.1 Vibrio sp. 10N.222.55.C6 | reverse complement strand
CAAACACTACAGAATCAAAAACTATTTATGCGATTTGCGTCATTTCGTTTAGCGTGAAGCTTGCCACTGAGCCTTCTGTTGCTGCCATGTACTCGGCTAGGTGCGTGTTTGCCATGTGTGTCTGCCAAAGTTCACGTGAAGTCCAGTTCTCGTAGAACATGAAGTGTGCTGGGTTCTCGTTATCTTGGTGAAGGTCGTAGTTAATGC
>NZ_JBFRSD010000962.1:0-239 GCF_041473395.1 Vibrio sp. 10N.222.55.C6 | reverse complement strand
AAATCGCTCAACAGCATGTTGAGCTCGCGATAGCCTTGTTGCTTCTCAGATAGACCTACATCAAGTTTTTGTTCTTTACGGCAGGTCGTTGCTAGGTAGTTCAATGTCGCAAGGCCAGGGCCTAGTTCGAGTGCGTTACTTGCCCAACGTTCACCCAGTTCATAAAGTTTCTGATCCAGTTGCGGAGACAGCTGAACATCGCTGAATTCACCGCGAGCACCGAACACAGTCAGGTAGTC
>NZ_JBFRSD010000961.1:0-302 GCF_041473395.1 Vibrio sp. 10N.222.55.C6 | reverse complement strand
AACAGTTGTTCTGTTACCCACGGGATGGATGCAGCATCAAATTCAGGTGAACCATAAGCGCCTAGCTTGATAATAACCACCGAGCAAGCCCAGTACACTATGCCCGCAACGAAACACCCTGCAATGATTGCGATGGGAAAGTCACGCTGTGGATTTTTAAATTCTTCTCCCATGTGAGCAAAGGCTTCTATCCCGACAAAGCACCAAAACATCACCGCTAAGGCTGCGCCAATCGACCACATCGAATCGGACGTCATGGTCGGAACTGCGATGTCAGCTGCTGTGATGTCGGCTTTCCAAAC
>NZ_JBFRSD010000960.1:0-418 GCF_041473395.1 Vibrio sp. 10N.222.55.C6 | reverse complement strand
GTTGTAGTGATCAGTATTCTTTTATCTGGGTTTTGTATCGCCAGTTGTTCAACTAACTTCTTACTCGCCAGCACTTCCCCTACTGAAACGGCATGAATCCAAATCACACCCGATTGTCTATTCTTAATAGGCGGTGTAAATCCGAAATGCTCTTTCCAGCGATGACCAAAAGGCGGTTTGTTTGCTTTGGAGCGATATAGGCCCCAAAGCAGAATAGGGCTAATAAGGAAAAGTAGCGCGGTATAGGCCCAACGAACGACGATGCTCATATAACGACCTTATTTATATTTTGCCTTGGGAAATAACATCAAACTGCTCAATAGCACTAATGACTCTACTCGGCATTAACTCAGTTAGGCACTTTAGATGCTGCTTGGGACAAGTTCGTTCAAAGCAAGGTCGGCACTCAATATCAGTA
>NZ_JBFRSD010000959.1:0-504 GCF_041473395.1 Vibrio sp. 10N.222.55.C6 | reverse complement strand
AAACTGACTTTGGTCGTGTGAAAGCAATAATCGAAGACACTCAGCATGAACTATTCGAAGTACAGATGCGCCAGATAGCACCTCAAATGAAGCACATCCGAAATACCCATTTTGCTGAAACAGCAATTGCCGTGGCGGGTTTAGGTCTTAGTGTTGTGACTGGCGGGGCAAGTTTGATTGCTACTGGCATAGCAGGGCTTAGTGGAATGAAATCACATAGCGACTACAAATCAAAACTCACGGCTAATCCAAGTCATTTCTTGTGGAATGTAAAACAAAAAGCAAAGAAGTAGTTCGATTAGCATTTGATTAGACAGAAAGCCCGTTGTATGCAGGCTATTTGTTGTGGGGTTGCTTGCTGGTACTTGTAGGGTCGGCTTCGTTATCTCTATTGCTATCGAACCTGACAGTGGCTTTTCCTCCTTTTCCATACCTGTCGTAATTCATTAATTACTAATTTAGTAAAGGGGCTGACACGTATCTGTCCAGACTGAAGTTTTACAT
>NZ_JBFRSD010000958.1:0-371 GCF_041473395.1 Vibrio sp. 10N.222.55.C6 | reverse complement strand
AGCCACAACCGACGGCTGACCCGCTACAGTAATCGTCACAAAATAAGACCCCGCCGCAACATAAATGCCATTCGCATAATCTTTGAACTTCACATCACTTAGCGCTGGAGTGCTACCAGAGATCCCCGCGTTTTCTGTTAAGTAAATATCCACCGAAGCCGCTATTGGGTTAGCAGCGGCGTGGGTAATGTTTAGCACCGCGCTGGTCGCAACCGGACGACGGTTTTCAGGAATAACCAATGGTTCCAAACTCAGTGGAGTTACCGTCCCTACTGCATAGATGCTGTAATCCATACCAGCAAATACCGCGACTCCATCTGCATCAATCAGTGCATTGGTTGTAGTGCCATCAGCAAAGATGTCAATGTCAT
>NZ_JBFRSD010000957.1:0-283 GCF_041473395.1 Vibrio sp. 10N.222.55.C6 | reverse complement strand
CAGGCTGCGGAAATTGCTTCCCAGTTACCAAACATCAGAACACCTGCGAGAGTAAGCCCTTCTTTACCATTCTCTCTGTTTTTGATCCACCCACCTATTTTTTTAAATAGGTCGAAAAGTTCATATTCAAGGTAAGGATGCTGTGGACTATGAGCAGCCAGCAAGTTGCGATAGGTTTTAAGGCTATCTATATTTATATCCTCAATAAAACTGTAATGTTCGGAGAGGATTTCACTATCTCGGCTGTCATAGAGTTGTTCAGCTATCATTCGTTTGACAGTTT
>NZ_JBFRSD010000956.1:0-800 GCF_041473395.1 Vibrio sp. 10N.222.55.C6 | reverse complement strand
CCTTACGCCACTAAGATTAAAGCAGAATAGCAATATAGTGAAGAAACAAGCACCAGAGCTCAAGTTTTGGGTTAACCAGAGCTTAAGGCGTCTGACTCAGTTAGGCCGTTTTTGGGTGAATGACAATCAAGAACTGTTTGATCGAGTCTATCAACACACACTGGACTCGATACCGAATAACGTCGACTGGCAATCACACTGCTATTTTGAGGATTGGATGCGTTATTCTCGTCGTCATGGCAAAGCACTCCCGATTGGTGGCCTTAAAGGCCAGGTGAGTTTCTATGGTGACTTAGAAGCGCTTATTCCAATTCTAAAAATTGGTGAGTTGTTACAAGTCGGTGGTAAAACCACGTTTGGATTAGGAAAATATAGACTTATTGCATAATAATAGTGCGACTGAGCCATAAGCTATTCATTTACTTATCGAGATCCTACATCGATGTGACCAAGCAAGATGTTGAGGACGTTTTTAGTATAGGGAGTGTACGTTGACTTTATTAGTCTTGGATGAAAAGGGGTACGAGCTTTCGTTGTGTGATGGGCTCTTACGGTGCTTTCACCCAGAATTAGGCCAAAAGGTTGTACCGTATTCATCAATAAATCAAATCATCGTGGGAAAGGGGGTCACTATTAGTTCTGATGTCATTTTACTGTTAGCAGAGAAAGGCATCAGCTTATTGGTTAACGGACACAGGCTGCATCAACATGCGAGCCTTGTTCCGTTATCGGCACCAGCAAGTGATATTAAATTGCGCCAGTTTTTCGTTACGTCTAATTGCACGATAAAACGGGGCCTA
>NZ_JBFRSD010000955.1:0-321 GCF_041473395.1 Vibrio sp. 10N.222.55.C6 | reverse complement strand
CAACGCTGCGCATTTTTATAAAAATTATGTTTGTAGTTAGCGGTCGCAAAGTAAGCAACGTCCATATCTAAACCAAGTTTTTTCAATGGTGTGCCATGCCATGTTTGCAAATACACTTGCTCTTCTCGCTTCGTAAACATAGCTGGAATTCTCGCGTTGAATATCCAATATTTTGATGTGGCCATGTAGTATAAATGTTTAAAACTTTTGTTCCTAACCTTTATGGCTTTTCCAGGAATATCAATTCTATTATCATCTACTACCCAAATACACTCAATATTTGGGTGATTTTTTATACATTCTAAATATAAGTATTTTGGG
>NZ_JBFRSD010000954.1:0-484 GCF_041473395.1 Vibrio sp. 10N.222.55.C6 | reverse complement strand
CGTATTTCTACAACCTCATTGCGCACTGTATTCACCTCACAAAAATCACTCAGAAGAGACTACTTTCAAAATAATGAATCATAAAATGACTAATATCCTGTTTTGACTGATCTAAGTTTATTTTTTTAGCTGTGTCTTTATTGATTGGTTTAATGTGATTGAACCAATCATCTTGTTTCTTTATGGCTTTTCCCCACGTTAGCTCATTGTAATCGAATGAAAACCCTACATGTTTTGAATACTCATTGATATCATAAGGTAGAAATCCGACAGGCTTATTCAGCATTGCAAAATCACAATAAATACTCGAATAATCAGTGATCAACGTATCGAATTGATTAAGATGCTCAGTAATATCTTCTACCTTCTTTGAATCAAGGTTGACGATATTTTTCCCTACGAATTGGGAAAGGTTAACTTCAAATTTGGGATGGAGACGAATAAATATTACAGTATTTTCTTCCTCTAATTTACTGTTTAATAA
>NZ_JBFRSD010000953.1:0-449 GCF_041473395.1 Vibrio sp. 10N.222.55.C6 | reverse complement strand
CAGAGAGTGCTATGAGGCTGAGATAAGGTCAGCCGAGGCATGTGGTAGAGCGCCTCATCTTCCAACATTAAAGCAATTCAATTACTGGTCTAAGAAACTGTTCGATAAAAACCATATTATTCAGGCGAGAACGTCAGAAACTGATTATCTTCGCAATAAAAGAAGTGTTTTAGGAAGTGTTACTCAAGTTAGTTCTACTATAGGTTCAGTATTTGAAATAGATGCCACGGTCGCTGATGTTCATGTTGTTTCTGAGCTTGGCGCTCAATATGTGCTTGGCAGACCTACAATTTATGTTGTTGTGGATAGATCTAGCCGCATGATAGTCGGGTTGCATGTATCTCTGTATCACGCTTCTTGGCGAGCCGCTCGACAAGCATTAGCTAATTGCTTCCTACCTAAATCTGAGTATTGCCATCAATTTGGCATTGAGATTGAAGACTCAGAAT
>NZ_JBFRSD010000952.1:0-464 GCF_041473395.1 Vibrio sp. 10N.222.55.C6 | reverse complement strand
GTATTTATGGTGTGTAAACCATTACTGATAAAAACATTGTGTTCGGAAATAGCTGCCTAAACTTGTATAGGTAAAAAAGCCACTTCAACAGACATCATAGACATCACCTACTTTGCTTAATCTACGTTGGTGCATGACTTGCCATGTTTTGTCGTTATCTAATCTTTCTATCGGCATTCCCACCTACTTAAGCAGCGTTAGCTGTGAATCTCATCAGCTCTCCTTAATAGCGTCAGGCTACTGAACTTAATACCTTGCTACTTTGATATATCGCACACCTTATCTGGTGATTTATATCATCATGTTATTTTATATGACGTAATTTATCTAAAATTGCCGTTGTAAGTGGGTGGCATATATCCTGTGTTGGTCTTAATTTACAAGAGTATGAGCAATGAGTTTAATCAGTATCCCTTATGTAGAGACCTCTGCAGATACCGTTTTACATATAGCAGCCGCTATCG
>NZ_JBFRSD010000951.1:0-401 GCF_041473395.1 Vibrio sp. 10N.222.55.C6 | reverse complement strand
ACTTTACGCCATGAGTCATACAACGCAAAAAGTTCTAACGCTTTATACGATTCTTTAACATTAGTCTCACGAAATTCATCTAGCCAAATCTCAACCGATGAGCGACTACGCTGAGTTTCATACTGAATTTGTGTAATTCGCTCAATATGATTATCTACGTATAGGGGACATTCGGCGTTTTCATCAACGCATCGCCACAAACTTTCAAAATTTACGTGCTCTAATGCGTCAAAAAGTGGCGTTTGTAAATTTACTTGCCAAATACGACGTGAGCCAGTTGAATCTTTTAAAATTTCACTAACATCGACATTACTTGACGCTATCGCATTCGTTACTTTTTCAAATTGAAGCATAGTTGACGTGTTCGGATTTCGCATGGCAACTTTATCTGCATAACACCT
>NZ_JBFRSD010000950.1:0-226 GCF_041473395.1 Vibrio sp. 10N.222.55.C6 | reverse complement strand
CTCCTCTACGGCATTCGTATTTGAAGAGTTTTTTTGAATAAACTGAGTTAGAGCTTCTTGCGTTGGAAGTGCGGTCATTGCGCCTTTTTGCGTTGTCGCCAGTGCACCACAACCATTCGCCCACTGAATTGCAGAGTCGACGACTTGTTGATTGTTCCACTCATCATGTTGAGAAAGCTTTGCAAGCAAGCCGCCAACAAAAGCATCGCCTGCCCCTGTAGTATCC
>NZ_JBFRSD010000949.1:0-324 GCF_041473395.1 Vibrio sp. 10N.222.55.C6 | reverse complement strand
GTTTTCTTGTTACAACTGTACTATTGTGCGCACTCCCTCAAAAACAACTTCTCAATGCAAAGCTAGCTCAATATCTACTATTTAGTGCAGCTTTGGCATGTTTAGCTTTGTCATGTTGGTACTTTTTTATTTATCCGACAGAGCGAATATTTTGGCCAACTAATCCTATCCCGCTAGCAACACATCAAGGTTTAATATCTACGCTTTCAGTAGGGGCACTATTGACAAATTTTAAAGGTAAAATCACCTGGATGTTAGTTGTAAGTGCGATTATTTCCGGTTTTTCTTTGATCTTAACGCAATCTAGAGGGGTTATTTTAGGGG
>NZ_JBFRSD010000948.1:0-295 GCF_041473395.1 Vibrio sp. 10N.222.55.C6 | reverse complement strand
GGCTTTGTAAATGAACGGGTTAAAATCCGTATTGCTTAGCGCAGGAATTGAACCATCAATCACCAGCGAGACACTGTAATCGATTAAGCTTCGTGCATCACCCGACTCTGTGTTGTAAAAGCTATAAGTGCTTGTACTTGGCAGCATCGCCGCGACACTATCAATCACAACAAATACCAACTCGCCTGAGTGACCGGCCTCTGGTGTTAACGCTACGGTAGAGCCGTTGTATGTTTTGGTCAGTGAAGTGACATCCGTGTCTTCAAGCCCTGCTAACGAAATAGCGAAACCATTG
>NZ_JBFRSD010000947.1:0-241 GCF_041473395.1 Vibrio sp. 10N.222.55.C6 | reverse complement strand
ACCCAATACCAATAGGGAATGACAATTTATTTCCACTGCTCGCTTCGTGATTATAGCTCCAAGTTGGTTGCGCTTGAATTTGCCATCCATCGTCTAGATTCGCGGTATAGAAGTACTGTCCACCAGTAATACTCGCGTCGGCGTCATTGCTTCCGCCAGCGTTCCATTGATGGGTAATTAACGCCCCGATAACCCCCCAGCTTTGTACGTAGGCTAAGGCAAACTCTGGACCGAGTAAGAA
>NZ_JBFRSD010000946.1:0-256 GCF_041473395.1 Vibrio sp. 10N.222.55.C6 | reverse complement strand
GTTTCTACTTTTCCGGGAACGAATCCTGAGTATTGTTTAGTGGAACCAGCCATACTACTTCTCCCTAAACGATAGGTTCATGAACGGTCACCAATTTGGTGCCATCGGGGAAAGTGGCTTCGACTTGTACATCTGGGATCATGGAAGGGATCCCCTCCATAACGTCATCGACGGTAAGCAGTGTGCGTCCAAAATCCATCAGTTCCGAAACGGTTTTTCCCTCACGGGCACCTTCTAGAATGGCACTGCTGATCAG
>NZ_JBFRSD010000945.1:0-264 GCF_041473395.1 Vibrio sp. 10N.222.55.C6 | reverse complement strand
CATCACACCATTGTGATAAGCACTCAGGTTTGATATCCCAATATCATCCGTGAAGATAACAAAAATATTCGGTTGCTCTTGGGCTGACCATGCTGATAGCGAAAAGCTGCTCAACACACTCAGAACAACAAGGTGGAAAATCCTTTTCATAGAATGTCCTTATACTGTTTCAGATTGCTCTTTGTGAACCATTTTTATTCCTACCAAACCAAAGCCAAGCTCCAATAGTAGATAGACGACAAGTAGCCAGTGAGGCATGCCATC
>NZ_JBFRSD010000944.1:0-333 GCF_041473395.1 Vibrio sp. 10N.222.55.C6 | reverse complement strand
AAGTGAAGAAGTTGCCTAACTCTTTACCCGCAAGGAAGATCGTATGGTCAGTTTGTTTGATACAAGAAACCACGTCACCAACACAGTCTGTGTGGAAACCCCATTTCGGTTGGTACTTGTTTACATTCGAGATGTAGTCTTTGAATGCTTTGGTTGCCGACTCCGCTTTACGCTTAGAGGCTGGGTTCGAGTTAATCGCTTCGATCTGTGTCAGGTAAGGTGAAAACGCGGTCATGTTAGTTGTGATGTAGGCGTCTTTATCTTCCATCTTGTCGGCGATATCGCCATCGAACATGAAACCGTGCTCGATCGTTTTAACACCCGCATCCAAGT
>NZ_JBFRSD010000943.1:0-287 GCF_041473395.1 Vibrio sp. 10N.222.55.C6 | reverse complement strand
GTGATGTCGTGTTTATCGCAACCAAGGCGCACGATAACAGGGCCTTATTCGAGCAAGCCAAAGCCTGGACAAACAAAACGATCGTTTTACTCCAAAATGGCATTGGGGAAGATGAAAAACTCGCTCAAGCACTCGATTCAAGTAACGCTATCATCAGCGCAATCACTCATTTAAAAGCCAGTTACACCACCGCCCCTTATCAGGTCACTTTGCACAATCAGTTACTGGACTGTGTTTACGCCGTTCATCAAGGCCACGCTAACCCGTATCTAGACTCAATATTGAGT
>NZ_JBFRSD010000942.1:0-353 GCF_041473395.1 Vibrio sp. 10N.222.55.C6 | reverse complement strand
AGACTAATCCGTACGCACTCCATAAATCGTGTGATCTTGCTTCAATAAGGAGGGTTTCTCGAGCTTGCCTTTCATCAAGTGAGACTCAACCATTCATCAGAAACTGATGATTAGAAGCCTGTGCCTAAAGGCTGCGATGACTAGGTCAGTTGACCATAAATGTAAGCTAACTCAGCGACCGTTTTTGCAGAAAACTTCTTCATCAAACTCGCTCGGTGAACTTCAACTGTTCTTACTGCGATGCACAGCTCATCGGCAATTTTCTGATTGCGTTTACCATCAATAATCTGTTTAAGGATGTCTATCTCACGCTCGGTTAACGAGGCATAAGCTTGACGGTAGACGTTCATTTG
>NZ_JBFRSD010000941.1:0-332 GCF_041473395.1 Vibrio sp. 10N.222.55.C6 | reverse complement strand
AACAAATGGTAGCCGATGGAAACTGGCAAATTATCAGCGTCTTTAGTAATAAAACGCTCTAGTTCATCAAAATCATTCGGCTGTTTTTCACTTGGATATAACCATCGCCCGTATGCTGGTAACCCTTTTAAGACATGGAAAAGCTCACTCCTGCTGGTAAATGTCCTTAGCCACTCAATCTGCGTCGATAGCTGTGGTTGGTATAATGCCCCTCCGGCGAAAGCAACTGGAAGTGCCGTTTTAAGCACGGACTTAAAATCTGAAATTCGGCTGTCACTGTGGACTCTGATAACTAGGTCTATTTCTAGGTCTGCCAATCGTTCACTACGAAT
>NZ_JBFRSD010000940.1:0-235 GCF_041473395.1 Vibrio sp. 10N.222.55.C6 | reverse complement strand
GGATAGCTTCGAACGAGAAGTAATTAGTCCATTTTTAACCCCATTTCCCTATCTTTTAGTTTCTGTTCAAAATGAAAACATGCACGAATCGGCTATCACCCTTTCGTGTTTCTTTCTAATGCCAATCGCTATTATGGCTGGCTATGACTATCACAGTCATTTCCGGTCATCCCCCCAATGACAATTCCATTTATAATGTATTTCATTAGGATCTAATCGAATGAAACTTAAGCTT
>NZ_JBFRSD010000939.1:0-325 GCF_041473395.1 Vibrio sp. 10N.222.55.C6 | reverse complement strand
CGATATTACTGCTTAAGCTATTACCCAATAACATCCCTGCGATTGGGATAAGGTACTGCGCGTTAAAAACCGGTGTCGGCTTAATGATGAAAAAGCAGATGAACAAGACAATAGGTACACAAGTTACCGCAAGGCTAACGGCGACAGGAGCCAAAAGTAGGTTTCTTGGCAGTCTAGATTTTTCAACAATCGAGCTTGCACCGACGATAATCATAGTAAATAACCACAGCAAATTGACCCACAAACTATTCAAAGTGAACAAGTATTCTAGGTAAAGTCCCACCAGAAATAGCTGAATAACCATACGAATGATGCTGATAGAAGC
>NZ_JBFRSD010000938.1:0-809 GCF_041473395.1 Vibrio sp. 10N.222.55.C6 | reverse complement strand
CCCTAATAATAAAGCCGATTTTATATAAAGGATTAAAGAAATGAACAAAGTCTTTAAGGTTGTTGCTGTATCTGCACTTTCTATCTCTTCAGCGAACGTTTTCGCTGTGAGTGACACTTTTGATGCAACACTAGAAGTAAAACAAGCAATTACAATGACAAAAACAAGTGATCTTGACTTCGGTATCATCACTTCAGATAACACAACCGACGTTGTTATCGCTCAAGGCGATGCAGGAGCGGCGGCATTTACTCTTTCTGGAGAGTCTGGTGATGCAGTAACAGTCGTTATTTCTGATACTAACTTGGTGAATGGCGTAAATACGATTGCAGCTGAATTTGACTTTAATAATGCTATTACCCTTACGGGTGGTACTGCGGATCTTAATATTGGCGGCACTGCACGTACTTCAAGTGCGACATTAGTTGCTGGTACATATACTGCTAACGTTGCGGTAGATGTAACTTACCAATAATTAAATGAAACCAGTATAATATTGCGGCTGTTAAAAAGCAGCCGTCTTTACTATGAGTGTTCTATTAAAATACGCGATTTATATCAGTCTAATTATTTACTCTAGCCATTTTCATGCGCTAGAAATTATTCCTGAGAATATGGAAGTGAAATTTCCAGGCATGTATATCTCTGGATCGGGTCAGAATGCGGATTCAAACCCAGCCAATAGTCAGGTATATGTGGTGCGCTTTTACGTTGAAGGTGAGCCCGGTAAAAAAATCGTGGTTTCTCTCCCTTTCAAGCAATACCTAAATCATTCCCGTAAATCCAAGCGGCTGCGTATTAGAAAGTTT
>NZ_JBFRSD010000937.1:0-368 GCF_041473395.1 Vibrio sp. 10N.222.55.C6 | reverse complement strand
CTTCGATTAGCAAGGGGTTAGATGCACTCACCAACGCAGGAGATGCGATGTTTTTTACTGATGAAGAAAAAGCGAAGCACAAGCTGGCACTGCTTAAAGCGTATGAACCTTTTAAGTTGGTACAGCGCTACATTGTGTTGTTGTTCACCATTCCTTATGTGGCACTGCATGTGATGGTGATTCTTGGCTGCATGCACGGTTACGATTGGAAGCCATTAGGGGAAATGACCAATGAAGCGTTTGGCTATCCGGTGCTAGCGGCTATTGGATTGTATTTAACGGGTGGCGTGGTGAAGAAGTAGAAAAGCAGATTCGAGTAGCGGGTAAACGAGATGCGGAGAGATTAAGAGCGAGGACAAGAATATGAT
>NZ_JBFRSD010000936.1:0-345 GCF_041473395.1 Vibrio sp. 10N.222.55.C6 | reverse complement strand
CTGATCATGAAAGACGGCAAAGTGTATAAAAACACGCTTTAGCGTTCAATACTCACTCACTGAGTACCTAAAACTCAAAGGCAGGCAAGCGAACTTTTTCGTCGCTTGCCTGCCTTTTTGTTAAGCGTTGTTTTATTGCTACTATTAAGCACAGACTATTGATTCAATGATGGAACGAGTTTATTTAAGGATGAAATTAGAATGAAGCTATTACTTACTGCACGCCTAATCAGCACAGTGCTATTACTCAGTTCACTGCTGTCAGGGTGCGGTAACTTTAGAAACCTATCTAATGAGATAGAAGCTATCGACTCCATTACCAATCAATACATGATTACCTTGAAT
>NZ_JBFRSD010000935.1:0-476 GCF_041473395.1 Vibrio sp. 10N.222.55.C6 | reverse complement strand
AAGACAGTTATGGTCAATCAAATCGGAAGGTACATGTGGCGTCCCAGCCTTAATCAGATAATCCGGTGACGCAGCCACCACAAACTGACTGTCGGCTAATCGCTGCGCAATGTAACCTTCAGGCAAATCTTCATTGTTGGTGATCCAGAGATCCAAGCGCTCTTCAATCATGTCCACCTTATAGTCGAACAAGTGGACCTCGATTCTCAACTGAGGATAAAGCTGTCTGAGTTGATCAATCGCCGGAATGATATGGAGTGTGCCAAATGACTGCGACAAACCGACGCGTAGTATTCCAGAGATATCATCGCGCTGGCTGTCCATATCCATCTGAGCTGCTTTCACCGTGTTAAACAGCTGCTCACAATGTTGATAGAACACGTCTCCCGCTTCAGTGAGCGTTAAGCTTCGTGTTGTCCTTTGCACCAGCTTGATGCCTATAGAGTCTTCAAGCAAAGCGACTTGCTTACTGATAT
>NZ_JBFRSD010000934.1:0-645 GCF_041473395.1 Vibrio sp. 10N.222.55.C6 | reverse complement strand
GTGGCAACACCTTGAGAATGTTAAACAGCGTTTGTTAGCGCTGTCAGACATTGATGACCCAAACTTTGATGGTTACTTATTTAGCTCCAACCCAGTGGTGCTGCTTAGCTCAGAAAGCTAGTTCTGAAGCTAATGTTGAATTCAGCGACAAGGCTCCTCTTGAAAGCTGATTCATTCAATAGGTTGTAGATAGGTAATCGTCTTTAGACCGGCGTAGACCGGTGCTATCTCGGGCAGTAATTGTCATTGCTGCCATTAAGAAGTCGTTATTGCATTTAGCTTGATTAATTCGAGCCGGCTAAGTGCGTCTTAAAGAAAGGTAAGTCTCATGGAACAAACGTGGCGTTGGTACGGCCCTAATGATCAAGTCTCGCTAGACGATATTCGTCAAGCGGGCGCAACTGGTATTGTGAATGCACTGCATCATATTCCAAATGGTGAAGTTTGGACAAAAGAAGAAATCCTCAAGCGTAAAGCCATTATCGAAGAGAAAGGTTTAACGTGGTCGGTTGTAGAAAGCGTGCCTGTGCACGAAGAGATCAAAACTCAAACTGGCAACTACCAGCAGTGGATTGATAACTATAAGCAAACTCTGTCTAACCTTGCTGAGTGTGGCATCGATACGGTTTGTTATAATTTCATGCC
>NZ_JBFRSD010000933.1:0-218 GCF_041473395.1 Vibrio sp. 10N.222.55.C6 | reverse complement strand
GGTTTAGAAAGTGCTGTTTTAAACAGTGATTAGCTGCTGTGACTGGCTGCTTATGCCAGTTCTGCTTTCTCGGCAATCAGCTTATCAACCACACTTGGGTCGGCCAGTGTCGAGGTATCACCTAGGTTACCTGTATCGCCAGTCGCGATTTTACGCAGGATACGACGCATGATTTTACCCGAACGAGTTTTTGGTAGAGAGTCGGTCCAGTGCAGTAC
>NZ_JBFRSD010000932.1:0-310 GCF_041473395.1 Vibrio sp. 10N.222.55.C6 | reverse complement strand
GATCAGCTACGATACTAATCCGTTGGGTTTCTTTTAATACAGGTTCGTTTTAAAAGTATGAGAATGAATCATAGGTACAAAGAGCAACTAACAACGCAGTTGGCTTAATTAAGAAAAATAAAAGTGAAAGCAAAACGCCCAATTCAATTGAGTTGGGCGTTTTTATGTTTGAATTGATCTAGCTTTTCGAAAAGAAGATCTCGGGCTTGTGGACAGGGCCATAGTTGCCTTCTAACTGAGTGAGCTCCAAACCTTGCTTTCCGATCAGAGTACCGACCAATTGGCGGTTAAACGGGTAGCTGTCGGGGTT
>NZ_JBFRSD010000931.1:0-206 GCF_041473395.1 Vibrio sp. 10N.222.55.C6 | reverse complement strand
ACGCAAGGTGCGGGCTTTTTAATGCCTGATGATTTTATAACGGTTGCTTTTATAACTGCTGAATACGCTGCTTTAACGCCTCTAAATCTATATCATTGCCAACAATTCGTAATCGAACATACTCTTCAGTCATCGCGTCGCATGTAATTGCAAAATCGACACCGGAGCACGTCTTAATACCAATATTCTCAAATAGCTTTGAAAGG
>NZ_JBFRSD010000930.1:0-396 GCF_041473395.1 Vibrio sp. 10N.222.55.C6 | reverse complement strand
ACACTAGGCATCGCACTGCGCCAAGGCGTTGTTTTCCACGCATTGTTAGTTAACGAATCTGACAGGAAGTACGGTAATTTAACTGTTCCTCGATACACTTGAATAGAAGCTGCTGCTGGTGTTGAAAAGTTAGTGTTATAACCCGCAGCTAATTGTGTTGCAGCATCGTCACCAAATGCACTCTTAAACATCGCGTCAGCTTGTACAGCTGTAGCAAAATCCTGTTTCTTTCCATCAACTGTAAATGTATACAGATTATCAAGATCAGCTTCCGAAATACTATTTGGATTCGCTAGGTTCTTCCATATATCAGACGGGGTAACTGCGGGGCTAACTGTTTGTGCAATTGCAGCTTTGGTCCCGTTCATAACGTTACCTGCCGACGCAGTAGTAAAC
>NZ_JBFRSD010000929.1:0-559 GCF_041473395.1 Vibrio sp. 10N.222.55.C6 | reverse complement strand
ATGTACGGCATTGGCCTTATCTTCGTTTTACCTTTCTTCTTCCACGTGAAAGGGATTCTTTACCGCGAGATGTTTGGCATTAAACTCAAACTGATCGCGTCAGACAGACCAAAGAGCGACGACGACCACAACGGTAGCAACAATAAAGACCCACAGGTATTCGATGCATAACAACTCTAAATTAAGCGCAAGTAAATCACTTGCGCTAAAAGTGACAGCATTAGCCTTAGTTGGCTCGATCTCGTTAGTTGGCCCAATGCTTTACCAACAAGAAGAAGAGCGCAGGCGAGCGGGGCAAAAGGCTTCAGACTCAGAGCAAAACTTTGGTGACTTGACCGTCTCTTCTGATAAGCCAGATTTCGCAGCGATTGAAGATGTAAATAAAAAGAAAGACACCTTCTTTTCTTATCTTCGCCCAAGTATCAACATCGAAAACAAGCGAATCACCAAAGAACGTGCGTTTCTAACCAAGCTTTCAGAGACGGGGTTGAACAATGTTGACTCTGAAGACGCGTCATACGCAAAGAGACTAGGGAAGCTGTATAGCCTGCCTGTACCT
>NZ_JBFRSD010000928.1:0-374 GCF_041473395.1 Vibrio sp. 10N.222.55.C6 | reverse complement strand
CGGAGATGTGTATAAGAGACAGCCTGAAAACAGTCAATTTGGTGAGAAGATTTCGATGGATGAGTTTCTTGAAGCACGGCATGTAACCTTGAAGTTACTTCGCCAAGATACTCAAATAGTCGACTTTCTTTCCGAAAAGAACTTCACTCGTGATGTTGCTATTGAAGTAAGAAACATCACTAACTTGATATTGGCGGTAAAAGGGACTGACTACATTGCTGCGGTTCCGGTTAGCATGACCCATTTGGCTAAAACCATCGGTTTACAAATTCATGAGCCTCCATTCTTAATGCGTCCCGTGGAGTTTGAGTTTTTCTATCACAAAAAGTATCAAACTAATGGGCAACACCAAGAGTTACGAGATGAGCTTAAAC
>NZ_JBFRSD010000927.1:0-430 GCF_041473395.1 Vibrio sp. 10N.222.55.C6 | reverse complement strand
CTGTGTATGCCAAAATAGCCAACTGCAAACCAATTCCAATTCGTAGTATGATCAGTGCGATTTTCCACATGTTCTCACTATCCAAATTCAAAGCTTCAACCAGCCTTTGGTCGTTCTTCGAGATGTAGTGTCCAGTTAACAACATAAACATACCTACAGCGATAAACTCAAACAGGTAGTTGACAGTAATAACTGCGGGAATATTTACACCCATAAAAACCGTTGTCAGGAGAATAAAAAATCCCGAAAGCGAAATACTAATACAAGCAGATAGCACTATTAAACCTTGTAAAATCACTCCAGCTGTTATCCATTCACTTGGTAAATTAATATTAGGTGCTATGAAGCCCCCTCTGATAACCAGTAATAAAAAAAACAGCACAGTCAGGCCAGAGAATACCCCTGAATATAGAGCTCTACTGCCATTGAC
>NZ_JBFRSD010000926.1:0-371 GCF_041473395.1 Vibrio sp. 10N.222.55.C6 | reverse complement strand
TCATTTGCGCCGGGCTCTAAAGTTGCCAAGCTCTATCTTGAGTCGGCAGGTTTGCTACCTGAGCTGGAAAAGCTAGGCTTCGGTATCGTCGGCTATGCGTGTACTACCTGTAATGGTATGAGCGGAGCCCTAGATCCTGCTATCCAACAAGAGATCATCGACCGCGACCTGTATTCAACCGCTGTGTTGTCAGGGAATCGAAACTTTGATGGTCGAATCCATCCCTATGCCAAACAAGCGTATTTAGCCTCACCGCCATTGGTGGTTGCTTACGCGTTGGCTGGCACGATTCGCTTTGATATCGAGAAAGACAGCTTAGGCACCGACAACAATGGTAAGCCAATCTACTTAAGTGATTTATGGCCGAGTGA
>NZ_JBFRSD010000925.1:0-272 GCF_041473395.1 Vibrio sp. 10N.222.55.C6 | reverse complement strand
AGGTGAAACCGCCTATAAAGGTTCTAAACAGGTCACCGATGGTAGCAAAACTCAATGGTTTAATTTCTCTTCTAATAAAGAAAAGCAAAAGCTTAACCATGCTTTTTCGCTTAAGAAACAGCAGCTGCAACAGATGGGGTTGTCTCTCGCTATACCCTATAGCTCGCTGTCGAGTGCGCAGTCACTCATGAGCCAGATATCAGGAGCTCAGTCATGAAACAGCCCTTAGATTTAAGTCCGGTTATTGCGCCAGACGCACCGACTTGGTGGCC
>NZ_JBFRSD010000924.1:0-235 GCF_041473395.1 Vibrio sp. 10N.222.55.C6 | reverse complement strand
AATCAAGATCATCACCCTAGTTTTTACTTCGGGTGATGTCTTAGCTACAAGTGGTTTTGTGGGAGTTGTGATTGACCAAGTACAGCCACAACTAAAATAAAACCGTCTTCTTTTGTAAAGTAAGCTGTGTGTTTTCCTACCGGAAAATAGAAACCGCTTGGATAAATCTCATCGCAACTGCGACCTACGGCTGGATTGTCGGCAAGCATTTGAAACCCAGTTAGCAATGTGTCTT
>NZ_JBFRSD010000923.1:0-592 GCF_041473395.1 Vibrio sp. 10N.222.55.C6 | reverse complement strand
CAATAAAATATAATGGACGTATTGTTTTTCAAAAACAAGATATACCCAGTTTCAAACGTATGCCGCGCGTATTTGTAGACAGTGAAGCGTGTTTTGCGTTTGTCACAAATGGCGATTTTAACGTCAGGGAACAGACAGAATCTGCTTCATTGAACAAAAACTGCGGAATACTGGCAAAATGCACCAACTACTTTTATGAAAACACTAGCTATCATAATGATGAAGGTGCAGGTGAAGCGATTGGTATCCTTCTCTATCCTGAAATATTTCAGTCACTGTTTAACTTTGATATTAGCCAGTCAAAATACAGGGTCGATTATAATATTTTGCAGGTTGAAGTGGACAAATTGCTAGAGCACTATCGTGATAGCATCAGTATATTGCTGGATTCTCCAGAGTTGGCGGATGATTTGCTTATCGAGAGCAAACTACGTGAATTTGTCATTCTTATGGCGAAAAGAACCAGCGCACCTTCTGAACTCGATTTTCTTGCTTCTATGTTTAAACCTAACTTTGCCAAATTTGAAGATATTATCCAAAGTAATCTGTATGCGGATCTGAGTGTGGATGAGTTGGCAGCATTGTGTCATAT
>NZ_JBFRSD010000922.1:0-367 GCF_041473395.1 Vibrio sp. 10N.222.55.C6 | reverse complement strand
AATATTATGAAAAAGCCGACATCTGTCGGCTTTTTGTGTTTTTTACCGTATGTTTGAATGTTTATTAACCGAACAGCATTTTACACACTTAACTTGGAAGAAAGATCACGCTACAATCGCGCGCTATAAAATTACACGCATAAAAATAACAAATAGCTCTATTACAGAAAGGATATACGAGTAATGAAAAAAGTGAGTATTCTCGCAGCGGCGATTGCAGTGGCTTTAACAGGTTGTGGTAGCGACAGTTCTAATTCAGGTGTCACAACACCGACAGAACCATCAACAACAACCAACAAATTTATCGATGCCGCTGTTGAAGGTATCTACTACAACACCAGTTCTGGCTTACACGGTATTACAAATA
>NZ_JBFRSD010000921.1:0-243 GCF_041473395.1 Vibrio sp. 10N.222.55.C6 | reverse complement strand
ACATTGGACAATCTGTATGGGCCAACAGAAGCAACAATTGCGTTTACTTTGTTTAGGGTTAATAGAGACGATGAAGCAGCGCATCCAATAGTCCCAATTGGAAAGCCTTTTGGCCAAAACCGCTGCGTTATTTTGAATGATGAGCTGCTCCCTGCCGAGTTTGGTGAAGTGGGGCAACTTTATTTGACTGGCCCTCAGGTTGTAGACGGGTACTGGACAGATAGTGATAAAACAAACCAAGTT
>NZ_JBFRSD010000920.1:0-476 GCF_041473395.1 Vibrio sp. 10N.222.55.C6 | reverse complement strand
GTACATTACTGCTCGTGGTCAAGTTGCTCATGTCATTTGTTATCGAAACCTTAGTACTAAAGGTGGCATTGTTTACCTTTTCGTTAAAGGTCAGTTTGAGCAGTCAGTGATCATTAAACAAGACAGCGAAGATAAGCCTTACGCTATCGGCTGTACAAAGCTGGCCGCGGAGCTGAACGCTAACGGCTTAGAATACGAGTCGCGTATTACTAGCGTCAAAGAGTACCGCGAAATTATCCAAAATATTAATGCAGGGAATTTGAGCAATCAGTTCCTGAGCTACTCTTTGTGCTCTGGTCGTCATGATGTCCGTCACATTGAAAAAATCACAGCGGCGTTGATTCAAGGTGAATTCAATATGGCCGACACAAAGGCGCTTTTCCTGGATATCCTCGAGCAAGGAAATAGCACATTAGAGTTTGGTGTGGATGCAAACAGAATTGAACAATGGTGTGATGACTACAACGGCCTAACAG
>NZ_JBFRSD010000919.1:0-398 GCF_041473395.1 Vibrio sp. 10N.222.55.C6 | reverse complement strand
ATTGAGCAATCAATTGAGTGATGGTGGTTTTGCCATTGGTACCTGTAACGCCAATCAGTTTGGTCGCTTGAGAAGAATAAACTCGGCCTGCCAGTTCAGAGAGAATTGAATTTAGCTCTGCTACATAAACAACAGGAACGGCATTTAACCAGTTAACCAAGCCATGAGTTTTGTCATCACCAGCCTGTGCGATGACGGCTTTCGCACCTTGAGCGATCGCTTTGTCGATAAAGCGACGACCATCAACGGCATGTCCAACAATGGCAACAAAGATATCACCGTCCTTGATCGCACGGCTATCCAACTCCAACTGCTTAACAGCAATCGCATCCAGCTCAGGTGAACTAAAGTCACCCCAAGGAGAAAGTAAAGATGACAGCGTGAGGCTATTACTCATA
>NZ_JBFRSD010000918.1:0-254 GCF_041473395.1 Vibrio sp. 10N.222.55.C6 | reverse complement strand
CCGTATCACTGGGGTTATATTGGGCGTGGATAACGCTATGCTCAGTGACCCAGAAGCGGTTGTGATGAGCCTATTTGGTTCTGAGTTACCTGTCTCTCAATTCTTCACGAATATTTTGGGTGCTCCTGCCCTAAATATGGGTGTGTTTATCGGTATTATGTCTGGCTATTTAGGTGCCAACTTATTTAACCGCTATCATGACTTCGCTCGCTTACCTCAGGCATTAGCATTTTTCAACGGTAAGCGTTTTGTAC
>NZ_JBFRSD010000917.1:0-257 GCF_041473395.1 Vibrio sp. 10N.222.55.C6 | reverse complement strand
CTTGAACGAGTGAAGAATGCAGTTACGCCTGATTCACGAATACATTGGAATACTAGAGGGTATGGGTTCTGCTTTGTTTTAACGAAAACAAGCAGTGGGTTAACCACTAGAGCAATGATGAGCATTGAACCTAGTAGTACCGCTAGAAGTTGACCATAGCTTGCTAGCGCCTCAAAACCAGTGGTTGCGAAAGTCGCTGAAACTAGACCGAAGATACCAAATGGCGCTAGGCGAATTATGAAGCGAACAATGTGTGA
>NZ_JBFRSD010000916.1:0-439 GCF_041473395.1 Vibrio sp. 10N.222.55.C6 | reverse complement strand
ACTGCTGACAGATAGAAGCTGTTACAGGCTTTTCTCCTGAAAAGCCTGTGCCCCATTCCCACTTAGATTAATTGCTCTTCGTTAAACTAGTCTGCTGAGATTCTCCAAAATTTTCTAATGTTAGAAACGGATAAACACTTAGGGTATTGAACTTAAACATGTTGGCAGAAATAGTAAGATTATCTCCCAACAGCATTAACTGTTGGGGAGGATATAAAGGTGAATGCTGTCTTTCGGATGTTAGTTAACAGGATTCGAGACCATGTTCTTGGAAGTCCTAAAACGCCGAATTAGCTACTCTTATTAGGTAAGCTATGAATATCATTAATGGCAAAATACCGCCCCAACGATGAAGAGTGTAAGTGGCTTGTTCGTTACTCGCTGATTGTGATTTAAGCAAGGGAACAGCGAGCATGACACCTAATACCCCTGTTAAAAT
>NZ_JBFRSD010000915.1:0-663 GCF_041473395.1 Vibrio sp. 10N.222.55.C6 | reverse complement strand
TATGTAACAAGGAATGTCTGATTAACCTTTGCTTATATAATATGTCATTTTTTTGATGTGGTATCATTCACGCAGTTAACTGTTAATGGATATATAACGTGAAAAAATACCTACTATTATCGCTTTCGGTTTTAATTTTGGCTGGTTGTGGAGCCCCTCGTTACACTGGGAGCGCGATTCCAGAACCTACGACTGAAGTTGATGTTGTTATCGTTAAAGACGCTGAAACACGTGAAGGGTTTTTAAATACTATGGAAACGTGGCTGCAAGATAACGATTATACCTACACCGTCGTACCTGATAAGTCGAAGCACGATCTTGATAAGCTGACATTGGAGTATGAAGGCCATTGGAGCTGGGACTTAGCGTTGTTCTTAAAGCAAGCGGAGATCAATGCTTATCAGAACGGACAAAGAGTAGGTGAAGTAGAATTTAAAGTCCCATACACGGCTAACCCAAACAAATTTGGTAATGCAGCTAAGCGTATTGGTTTTATGATGGATACGGTATTTGGTAAGAAAACTGCTGAAGAAGCAACGAAAGCAGCTAATTCATCAGATTCAAAAGCGACGAACTAGTCTAATTAGTTTACTAACTTATACCTTTGTTCGCTTTCTATTTTTCTTTAAGCTCTGCTCGAATAGACGAATAGACGAATAGACG
>NZ_JBFRSD010000914.1:0-244 GCF_041473395.1 Vibrio sp. 10N.222.55.C6 | reverse complement strand
TCAACACGTCGTGGTGAAATCGAAATCGCGGCCTTTGTGACTAAACGAATGCAAAAGGGTGTGGTATTTATTCCATTCCATTTTGTTGAATCACCAGTTAACCGTTTGACTACCACAGCGACTGATCCACACGCGAAGATCCCTGAATTTAAGGTGGCGGCTGTGCGTATTGATCCTATTCGTGAGCCTGAGAGTGAAGTAACAGAGGCTTAATCATATTAGCTCGGTGAAGACGGCTGGCATT
>NZ_JBFRSD010000913.1:0-351 GCF_041473395.1 Vibrio sp. 10N.222.55.C6 | reverse complement strand
CTTATTACAGATTCAACTTTCCTCACTCAGCATTCGTGAAAACTGAATCCAATTCCCTATCAAATCTCATTATCAGGCCGTCATTTATTCGTTATCGTCAGATTGATTCTCTAATTGAGATGCTGATATACAATTAATTTTAAACCACATCAAAAAATCAAATTTTTCCTTTTTTATCAACAACATAAAAACTGGCACAGTCATTGCTCTTTAAGTTTTACACGGCCTCAATTAATTACGGAAGATTATGATGATGAAATTAAAAACACTCCTCTTAACATCGGTCACGTCAATGTCTCTCATCGCCTGCGGCGGTGGTGGTGGCGGGTCCGGCAGTTCTGGTGGCGGAGG
>NZ_JBFRSD010000912.1:0-254 GCF_041473395.1 Vibrio sp. 10N.222.55.C6 | reverse complement strand
GCTTACGCGTTGGCTATCGTTATCGGCGGCCCGATCTTAACCATCTACCTTGCTCGCTTTAACAAGAAGATAGTGCTGATTGGCTTAATGGCACTGTTCATTATTGGCAACGTGTTATCCGCCTTAGCGCCAAGCTATCCACTTCTACTGGCAAGCCGTGTGATCGCAGGCTTAGTGCAAGGCCCTTTCTATGGCATCGGTGCGGTTGTCGCAACCAACTTAGTGTCTGAAAAAATGGCAGGTCGTGCCGTTGG
>NZ_JBFRSD010000911.1:0-488 GCF_041473395.1 Vibrio sp. 10N.222.55.C6 | reverse complement strand
CCTGAACGAAATTTTTCATAATTTAATCTCAGACAATAAAACTAGCCTGAGACACTTTTTATTCATTTTGAGACAGTCAATTCTCGACAATCCCTCATAATACTTAGATTTTGCTAACTTTTCTAAAACCGCCCCAATAGGCCGCCAAAGCAGCTTTCAACCTTTCGGCTTACCGCACTTTTAAACTTGCTAGCCAGTCGCATTTGGGTATGCTACCGCCCTTAGGTTTGGCTCCTAAAGGCAATAGTAACAATTTGTTCGCTTTATGCGTTTTTCATACGGTTTTAATTTGCTGCGTATTCTAGCAAAGTAAGTGCATATAAACCAGTTTGAAGTTGACTCCGGCATGACAAACAACTCACCACGCATTCAGCCACCGGGAGCATTGTACGTCTTGCAGGTACTGAGTGCCTATGTGGTAGCGGTTTTCTTGTGCTGCGTCGCAGTAGCGTTTTTCTATATCAATAAAAATACTGCCGTTGCGGTAC
>NZ_JBFRSD010000910.1:0-462 GCF_041473395.1 Vibrio sp. 10N.222.55.C6 | reverse complement strand
CGTCAGTATGAGCAATATATTGCCTCTCATCGGCCGAGAAAAACAACTCTTTAGCGCCGACATTACCAACCATGAAGCTGAGTTAACGCGTATTGTATCAGAATCTCGATTCTTAGTTATAGGTGGCGCGGGCTCCATCGGCCAAGCGGTAACCAAAGAAATTTTCAAACGCAATCCTAAAAAGCTGCATGTTGTTGATATTAGTGAAAACAACATGGTAGAGCTAGTTCGAGATATTCGTAGCTCATTTGGTTACATTGATGGTGACTTCCAAACGTTTGCTTTGGACATTGGTTCTCTAGAGTACGACGCATTCATTAAAGCAGATGGCAAGTTTGATTATGTGTTGAACTTATCCGCACTTAAGCATGTTAGAAGCGAGAAAGATCCTTATACATTGATGCGAATGATCGATGTAAACGTCTTTAATACAGATAAAACCATTCAACAATCTATTGATGC
>NZ_JBFRSD010000909.1:0-345 GCF_041473395.1 Vibrio sp. 10N.222.55.C6 | reverse complement strand
GTGATCACCATAAAAGACTTGGTAACACTGCTCATCATAGGCTTTTAAGGCTTCACCAAACAAACCATGCCACATCGCCCCTTTAAAAGCTGGCAGTTGTGTATTTTGTTTCAGTTGCACCGTGATCTGCAATTTTACCAATTGGAATTGTGCCGTGATTTCATTAAGGCATGCCATCATAGTGCTACACCATACTCTTTAATAAGCTCAGCAAGTTCTGCTTTTTGATCTTTTTCTCTTCTCTTCGGCTTTTGATGATAGCTATTGTTCCGAGCTAACTGGTATAACTCTTTTGCGGCACTGGATTCTTGGTGATGAACATTATCTAAAAAGAAATGGATCGCC
>NZ_JBFRSD010000908.1:0-234 GCF_041473395.1 Vibrio sp. 10N.222.55.C6 | reverse complement strand
ATCGTGGATTTACCGTTACGCCATTACTGCATCGATTCGTGCTGAGGACTTCGAGCAAGCACAGGTGTGGCTTGAAAAGATGGAAAACACCGATGCTGGCAACATCGAGACAATGACGGCGAAAGCCCTAATAGCGAAAGCCAAATAGCGGTTTACTAAAGCTCATTAACAACTGCGAACGCTTAAAAATTATGGGTCAGCGGAGGACAAAGGAATGATTGAATTTAAAGATAT
>NZ_JBFRSD010000907.1:0-299 GCF_041473395.1 Vibrio sp. 10N.222.55.C6 | reverse complement strand
TGAAAAAGGTGAGCTAGTCACACTAGGTCGTAATGGTTCTGACTACTCAGCGGCTGTGTTAGCGGCGTGTCTACGTGCTGATTGCTGTGAAATCTGGACTGATGTCGATGGCGTTTACAACTGTGACCCACGCTTAGTTGATGATGCTCGTCTGCTCAAGTCTCTTAGCTACCAAGAGGCGATGGAGCTTTCTTACTTTGGTGCTTCGGTTCTACACCCGAAAACCATTGCTCCTATTGCGCAATTCCACATTCCTTGTCTGATCAAAAACAGCTTCAACCCACAAGGCGCAGGTACTT
>NZ_JBFRSD010000906.1:0-483 GCF_041473395.1 Vibrio sp. 10N.222.55.C6 | reverse complement strand
GTGTTTTTGGGGTCACTGGTTCTGGCGATATTAGAGGTGTATTTTTTTCATTTTAATAATACTTACTCTCCCACTCCTTCTCAATGGGACTCGATGACGGAAGTGAAACCTTTTGTAAATTCAGTATTTAGTGACCTAATTAATACTATGTATGGTTCTTCAAGTACTCTTACGCCATACCATGCAACTTATGCGCAAGCTGGCGCATTCAGTTTCACGGGGGGACAGTTTTTTGATACAGAAGGGCAAATGGCGCTATTTAATAACTCTCTGAATTTTTCATTCAATTCAGATGTTATTGATGAGTTCGAATTTTCACCTAAGCCAAGATGGCAAAAAGGTTCATGGAATGATTTATAAGCAAAAAGGTTTTAGCCTAATTGAAGTACTCATTTCATTTTTATTGATCGGAGTCGGTTCGCTAGGGCTAATTAAGTTACAAACATATGTTGAGCAAAAGTCTGACTTTGCTATTCATAGTGT
>NZ_JBFRSD010000905.1:0-228 GCF_041473395.1 Vibrio sp. 10N.222.55.C6 | reverse complement strand
GGTGATACCTGCGGTTGCGATCTCAACATTGCTCGGAGCATTCAACGGCTATGTGGTCACTAAGTGGCAGTTCCGAGGCTCAAACCTGTTCTTTAGTTTGTTGTTGTTTGGCTGCTTTATTCCGTTCCAAGTCGTACTTCTGCCAATGGCGACCATGCTTGGCAAGATGGGCTTGGCTAACACAACCATTGGTTTGGTGATTGTGCATGTTATCTACGGCATGGCGTT
>NZ_JBFRSD010000904.1:0-401 GCF_041473395.1 Vibrio sp. 10N.222.55.C6 | reverse complement strand
AACCAAGCTATCGAAGCCAAAAAGCGCAATGTACTGAACCAGCTTGAAGCTTTCGCAGTAGAAGAGCCAGAAGCAAACTTAGTGCGCCAACAGTTAGCCTCTTTCCAATATCTCAATCGAGTTTTTATTGAGCTAGACCGTAATGCCGTTATCTCTCAATCAGATAAGAACCCACTGCTTGTTTCAAGTTCTCATACTAACAAGCCGTCAGACAGTCAAACTCAAGCCTTTTCTCTGTACTTACCACAACGACCAACGTCAATTCAGTTGATGGGCGTAATGAAAGAGTCGGTAACAATGAATCTGATTGAGCATGGTACGTTGAATGATTACCTCGATGCATTACCGAATGGCTTTATTGGTGAATCTGCAGATAAAAGTGTGGCGTATGTTGTTCAGCC
>NZ_JBFRSD010000903.1:0-402 GCF_041473395.1 Vibrio sp. 10N.222.55.C6 | reverse complement strand
CTTCGACGGAAACATTAGGTAATTCATCGCAAGTTTCTCGCAATAAGGCCACACGCTCATCTAAGCTAAATAAGGTGGCTTTACTTGGGCTCTCTGCGACACCAATGACAAGTTTTTCAAACATACATGCGGCACGTTTAATTAAGTCATAATGGCCGTTAGTCACTGGATCAAAAGTACCTGGGTATATTGCTATTTTCATGACATTCCTTTATTCACTGGATGTTTTCTTGTTTTTCAATCGGCCTAATACACGGTCTAGCTGCTCAATCACCGATTTTGTAGAAATAAGAGCCATAAGATCTTTTCCTTTTACTCGGGTTCCCCATGGAAGCTCGTCAACCGCTTTACCGTGTTGCTCTTCAGCAATCTGTTCATACACAGAAACCACATTGTCTAAAC
>NZ_JBFRSD010000902.1:0-331 GCF_041473395.1 Vibrio sp. 10N.222.55.C6 | reverse complement strand
TTTTTGTATTTGGGATTTCTACATTCTAACTGCATTGACTGTTTATGGTTGAGGGCAGAGAGTTAGGTCTATTGGACAAACTCATTTGTCGCAATGTTGTTCTTAACCCAGATCAAAGCTTGTAAGCGATTCTTCACCTTGATTTTTTTAAACGTGTTGTGAAGGTGTGCTTTGACCGTATTCTCACTGACATAGAGGGTATCTGCTATCTGAGTGTTAGATGCTCCATCACCGAGTAACTTAATGATCTGCTGCTCGCGTTTGGTCAGCTTGAGGTAATGAGGGCTGGTTTTGGCGCATTGTCTGTCTCTATAAAAACGGATGTATTTAT
>NZ_JBFRSD010000901.1:0-227 GCF_041473395.1 Vibrio sp. 10N.222.55.C6 | reverse complement strand
TGGGCTGACATGCTGTGGATGCTAGGCGGTGTGATTGGTCTGCTGGTCGGTGGTCACTTCTTGTTGAGGCCACTGTTCCGATACGTAGTGATGAGCGGTGTCCGTGAGCTTTTCACGGTTGCAGCGTTGTTATTGGTGATTGGTATTGCCGTCATCATGCAGCAGATTGGCTTATCGATGGCATTAGGTACTTTCTTGGCGGGCGTCCTTCTGGCTGAATGTGAATA
>NZ_JBFRSD010000900.1:0-350 GCF_041473395.1 Vibrio sp. 10N.222.55.C6 | reverse complement strand
CTAAAAATCGCCCTGCGTTTAGGGGCATCAGACTTTTTGTCTCACAATGTAACTCTATCGGACTTACTGCCACTCTTGAAGAAAACGGCCTCTGAAAAGCTTGAGAACTCCAGTTACGGAGAGTTTATCTTGTTTTTGAACACCAAAGGAGGGATGGGGGCAACCACTTTAGCGTTAAATACTGCTATTGAGATGGCCACGCAGCACCCTAACGAAGTACTTTTACTCGATATCGATCTTCAATTTGGCGTGATACCTGATTATTTGAACATAACCCCCACTTATAGTGTTTCGGATGCGATCAACAGTTCTAATGATTTGGATGAAATGTCTTTGGGGTCATTGGTAAA
>NZ_JBFRSD010000899.1:0-724 GCF_041473395.1 Vibrio sp. 10N.222.55.C6 | reverse complement strand
GTTCACATGTGATGTTTCTACCTTTTTTTAATTTAAAAACAAAGCCCTAGATGTAATTCTAGCCAAATTAATATTAAATTGCTTTTGTTATTTCTATAATTTCAGTTGTCGATATCGAAGGGGTTCGAGGGAAGTAAACAACTTCACAAATATCAGAAAACTCATCAAAACGACCTTTCCAGTCATCTCCCATAGCTAGTATATCTGCTCGGTAAAATTCAATATATTCGCGCTTTTTCTCTAATGAATGCTCAAAAAACACCTCATCGACAAACGAAAGTGATTGGACAATTTTCATTCTATCTTCTTGAGTGTAAATTGGGTTTCTCTGTTTTTTACTAAAATTAAGTTGATCAGTTGATATACCAACTATCAATGTGTCACCTAAAGATGCACAACGTTCTAATATATTGACATGCCCTACATGAAAAATATCATATGTACCAAATGTGATTACACGTTTACTCATTTTTTATTCCTATCTTTTAAAAAACCGTCGGGAAGGTTTTCCTTCTTATTATAGATGCTTAAAGTATATCAGGATTACAACCCAAACAGGAGAAGGCCTGTTAATCATTGTAGAGACCCACTTTGCAAGTGCTACTTTGGGCCCCTATCCTTCTAAAATACAACTCCGAGCATTTTATAGTAACTGTTTTCCATGCTCAAACATTAGCGAATGCAAGCTTCAGCTAAGTAATACCGCAAGAACCCGATATTAATT
>NZ_JBFRSD010000898.1:0-302 GCF_041473395.1 Vibrio sp. 10N.222.55.C6 | reverse complement strand
CAACAGTTTCATACAGCATATTCCAACTTGAATGAGTAAATAGACCTCCCATTTGGGTTACAGCTATTCTCGTTCCACTAGACGCTTGATTCGGATATCCATTGAACGACGCTAACTTACGTAGACTTCAGCAGCTTATTGCAAAGTATGAATTAGGTGAAGAGTATCACCTAACGATCGATGATCTTGAACACTCGCTATCGACCTCTCGCAGAAACACTTCGATCATTCTTAAATGCTTATCGGAATATCGCTGGATTTGTTGGATTCCGTCCAAAGGAAGAGGGAAGCTTAGCCAGTTT
>NZ_JBFRSD010000897.1:0-210 GCF_041473395.1 Vibrio sp. 10N.222.55.C6 | reverse complement strand
GCAGAAGATCAACAAGCTAGTGGCAAAAGATCAACAGGCTTAAAGCTCGGATTTTATTCTTTGGGGGAACGAATTGGACGCAATAACCATTAACCACTTATTCTTGACTGGTGCCGTACTCATCGCCATCAGCGTGCTTTTCTCACAAGTGTCCTCTCGATTGGGCGTTCCTATTCTTTTGATCTTTTTGTTCGTTGGTATGTTAGCGGG
>NZ_JBFRSD010000896.1:0-643 GCF_041473395.1 Vibrio sp. 10N.222.55.C6 | reverse complement strand
GTATCTAGATCTGCACCCGCTGACGTACCGTCGTCAATAGACATCACAATCAAGCCTTCAACTTGGTCTTTGCCTACGTTGCGGAAATCAACGCGGTTCATGACCTCTTGAGCGGTATCTAAACGGAACAGTTCGCTTGAGCTACGAATAGTCAGTAGTTCTAGGAATTGTTGCTTAGTTAGCTCGATATCGTCAGTGTTTGGCATCGCAGTGCTGTCAGCAACGATAGTTTTGATCAGCTCCCAGTTTGCGCCGTCTTTGTCTTCACGAGGTAGACCGACGTTCCAGTTGTTGTCGCTACCGTCGAAGTAAACGCGGTTGAACCAGTCACCTGAATCGTAAGAGTCACGCTGCATTGATTTCGAACGCAACAGCTCAGAACCCATATGGATGAATGGTATGCCTTGGCCTAACATCACGGTAGAGAGTGATACATACTGCATGCGAGCACGCTCTGCAGAGCTAGTACCAGAGGCGATTTTGTATGCGTTGTTATCCCAAAGCGTTTGGTTATCGTGTTTGGAAACGTAAGAGATGTTCTCGGAAGGCATCTTGGTGTAACCAGCTGGCGTGCCGTTGTAATCAACGTTTTTACCCAGTTTGGTATCGCCTTTGTAATCAATCAGTACGTATTCTGCGAGGT
>NZ_JBFRSD010000895.1:0-427 GCF_041473395.1 Vibrio sp. 10N.222.55.C6 | reverse complement strand
GATGTATACAGATGTAGAAACAGAGCCAGTTTCTGCTGCGCCATTAGCAAAGTCGCGGCCAACGATAGCTTTGTTATTATCAGTGGTTGAGTCCGCACCATCTTCAATTCGTAAAGAGTTAGAACCCGACTTGGCAAAGTCACTACTGATCACTGCTGTATTTAAAACCCCATCAACACCTTTTGTCTGGTACGCAGGGTTAGCCACATCGATCTGCGTACCTACAGTATAAGAATCGAAGTTGTCTGTTACTTCGCCGGGCTCTGGATCTGGATCTGGTTCAGGTTCTGGCTCAGTATTGCCGCCATCAACAACAACTGTCGCTTCCGCAGTATTGTTGTTGTACGGATTACCTGATAGCGCTTGGCCATTCGGGTAATTGTTAAAGTTATCTTCAAACACTAGCTCATCAGAAGCTGTGTCATTC
>NZ_JBFRSD010000894.1:0-768 GCF_041473395.1 Vibrio sp. 10N.222.55.C6 | reverse complement strand
ATTCTGTGTTGCGTAAGTAGCCGTTGGCAACCTTTGGTTGGTAATTAAGATTTAGCCCTATGACTAATTCTTTGTCTGAAAGTGGCCTTGGCCTTAAAGGGCGGGTCTCTCCATTTTTAATTTCGTAGGCTCCTTGCCCGCGACTGGCGACGACCACTCGCTTTTGTATTGGGTTTGCGATCACGCCAATACACGCGCCATTTTGGTCTAGAAAGGCGATGCTAATAACAAAGTCGCCATGCCCGTAGAGAAAATTTGTCGTGCCATCAATGGGGTCTATTACCCAGCAAGGGGCGATTAACTTCCCACCAAGCTCCTCGCCAAAGAAGTGATGCGTAGGGTAAGCGTGGCTTAGTGCTTGGCGAATGAACTGTTCTACCTCTCGGTCAGCTTCAGATACCCAGTCGTGGTGTCCCTTTGACTCCACTGACAGGTCATGTCGATTGTTGAACCATGTCATTGCAATGGTTGCCGCGTCGTTAGCTATCTCGATAACGGTGTTTAACATGACATTAAGTTCGTCACGTGATTGAACTCGATTTGGACTTGAGCAGTTTGAACCTGGTTGATTAAGCGACATTACCGTTTCCCCAATGATTGATAGCAACCAGAATCTCGTCTTCTTTTGCCAACTCGAACTCAGTACGATGATGGATTGCAATTGAAAGCGGCGAGCGTACCGCTGGTTCTATATGATAGAGTTTCCACTGACTGCCAGGTTTTACTTCAACACTGGAGAGTTGCGCCCACGATCCGTGACTGGTATGA
>NZ_JBFRSD010000893.1:0-646 GCF_041473395.1 Vibrio sp. 10N.222.55.C6 | reverse complement strand
TACCAAACAGAGTCAAAAGGCATCGAGCAAACTGATAATATTTGGGATGCGATGGACTCGGATTCTTCAGTACTGATTGCTAATTTTGTTGATGGTGATTTTACAAGCGATGATGAGTTTTGGTTCACATTCGATACTGACAATTTTGGTAGAGATCAAGGCAGTAGCTTTATAGGTGCATCTTTTGAAGTGGTTTTGAATGATGGCTCAGTATTAAATGGTACGTATGAATCAGATAATAACGGTGGAGCGATTGCTGTAATTGATAACCATACAAACAAACTCTATGGGGAAGGTGGTGATGATGTCTTGGTTGCAGATAATGGTAATGATCTTCTTGATGGTGGAGAGGGTGATGATCTATTAATTGGTGGGTTAGGTGATGACATCTTGACTGGTGGCAGCGGTGATGATTTGTTCCAGTGGGTTGACCAGCCGTTCCAAGGCGATATTGATACAATAACCGACTTTGCTTTAGGCCAAGATCACTTAGATATATCGCAGTTATTGCCAACGGAAAATTCAATGTCAGATTTACTTGACCATATCACGATTGAAAAAGTCGATAATGGTGGCGGGGATAAGGATTTAGTGATTACTATCTCTGAAGATGCGAGCAACAGCGGTCAAACACAAACAATTGTAC
>NZ_JBFRSD010000892.1:0-272 GCF_041473395.1 Vibrio sp. 10N.222.55.C6 | reverse complement strand
TGATGTTCAATATCCATCATTTGATGTTGGATTTTGGGGATGATAGCCGTGGAAGTATTGCCTAGCATGATGTCTTTTAGACCGTCGTACAGATCTACTTTGTCATAGAGGTAGTCCATTTTGCCTAAGTGGATATAGTCGCGATATAAGTCCGGTTGGTACACCTCAGCCATTAAAAAGGCATCTTGGTTTTTCATCTTTATAGATGAATTAAGGTAGCTCCAAAATTCGACTGGAACCATCTCAGCCATATCGTAGCGAAACCCATCAAC
>NZ_JBFRSD010000891.1:0-348 GCF_041473395.1 Vibrio sp. 10N.222.55.C6 | reverse complement strand
AGTATCGGATCTTTCTGAAAGTATAAAGAGTGGTGCTAAAGCTGATTTCATTGACGCTCTTAAGTCTGACCGTTTTGTCTTTTGCTCAGGTAACCCTGATAACTTAAAACTGTGCACCAACAAAAAACCAGTTGAGCTTTACGGACTAAAGATGGGAATAAGCAGTAGCTGTGAGCTAACAAACTCGAGAGATTATTTATCATCTAGTTCTCCTTTTTACAGCTTTAATAATAATGGCAAAAATCCGATTTTTATCAAAGAGCAGAGGTACATAAAGGGTAATAACCTCTCCCTTCCAAAAATCGATAAAGTTAGATTTGCTTTCCTAGAATATGGGGAAGGCAAGTG
>NZ_JBFRSD010000890.1:0-401 GCF_041473395.1 Vibrio sp. 10N.222.55.C6 | reverse complement strand
GGTATATTCCTCAATGTTGTTCAGGTGTTTTTTTATTGTTTTAGCGACTGACATATAACCTCCAATGTTGATTTTCACATGACAACCAGTCGCTCACGGTCCTAAAAGATCAGGTACAGAACAGATCAACGAGTACAGCCATGTAAATGCCCTATCTCACTGTTCTACCGCTAGGTGATTAAGTAGCGGAGAACAGCAGATAGGGCGAATCTAATCGTTACTTTCTACCTAGTAACTCAAGAACGTCGTCTAGCTTGTCTTTACCCCCAATGCTTGAGTAGAACTTAGGCCAAACTGACTTAGTCACTTTGTTGATCCACTCTTGCTCGTTGTCTGCTGGGTCTGTGAATACCATGCCTTTCGCTTGTAGCTCTTCGCGAATCTTGTTTTCCGTATTTTCT
>NZ_JBFRSD010000889.1:0-1104 GCF_041473395.1 Vibrio sp. 10N.222.55.C6 | reverse complement strand
AAAGTAGGTTACTTGGTAATGCAATAACCGCTTTCAGCCAGTTTTTCTCTAACATATCTTGCTTAAACAGCTTTTCACCCGCTGCGGAGCGAAATAAAAAACCGTTGGTGACAAAGCCAACAACAACATCTGAAGTATGCGACAGCATGTGGCGAAGTTGATAGACATCTGCCATTAAAGATTTTTCAGGAAAGCGCCCCCAGATGTCATGAATATCTGATTTTGGGTACTTTTGCCCAAGTGGTGGCATCGCTATTGAGCTCTGGAATTGCTTAAGACCACCGTCACCAATCAAAGTTGGAACAAAGATTGGATCGGTGCGAGTCACACGAAAGTTACGGTCTAAAAGGACATTCTGCACTTCTGCATAGAAATCATCGACTCCTAAGGGCGTTTCACCCTCACAAATACTGTGCATAGGTAGCTTATGCGCGAATGCATAGCCAGCGGTGAAAGGACAATATACAGTCTTAACCTTATCTTCCAGTAGACTAACCCCTAGAGTTGTTAACTCATCAGGAATGGTTAGTCCTCCATATCCTTTCCCTCCTTCCTCAAGGAGGCTAATGATCGCCTCAGATAAATCTTGATAAGAGATAACATTGGCACGGATTAAACCTTGAAGAGAAGTGATCAATTGCTGGAGTGTACTTTCAGGTAAAGACTTCGCTTCAGCGTTGTACCAAACTGATACGAAGTCATTCATCACTTTTTGTAGTTGCTCTTTGAAACTACTATTTTCATTGACTAGTTGATGTTCATTACCCAACTTATTAGTCTCACTTAATTTAACCCAAGCACAACATGCGGCAAACTGCTCAGTCAATTCAGGGAGAGAACTACCTCCCCGTAAAGCATCCAATAGTGACCAAATTTGTTTTTTCACGGATTTTCTCCCTTAAATTAATGAACGGTTTGAGATCTGTTATAGCTATCTAAGGTGTAAGTCGTGATTTCAGTCTCACCTGACTCAACAAGGACAACACCACCTCGGCTTCTCATCTTCTGCATTTGCTGAGAAATCTTGTTCAACTCATCCAGAGCCGCATCAATTCCTTTGCGATTGAGATAAGTTTTATCTCCATCGTCCACACCGAACATTTT
>NZ_JBFRSD010000888.1:0-228 GCF_041473395.1 Vibrio sp. 10N.222.55.C6 | reverse complement strand
AATATCTTGGAACAGTAGGACTGAAAAAGCGTTCTTGCCGCCTTCTGTTTTGGATAGCCCTTTTTCGTTAAAGGTTTGGAGTACAATCGCGGTAGATGACAGTGCGAAGATCAAACCGATAGTCAGCGCAATGGTCCAAGGTTGTCCGAAGAAAAGGGCGATACCCATTACAATCGCGGTAGTGCCACCAACTTGCAGGCCACCCAGCCCCATCAGTCGGTTTCTCAT
>NZ_JBFRSD010000887.1:0-406 GCF_041473395.1 Vibrio sp. 10N.222.55.C6 | reverse complement strand
CACCCATTGTTGCTGCATCTGCGTCAGTGCTGATCGAGTAACCATTCAAGTCTTCACTCCAATCCACATAGCTCACAGCGAAACGCAGTTCTGGTCGGTCAAAAAAGCCAGTACTGGTTGAAAGCTTTAGTGTTGGTGCAACTGTCGCTTTGTAGAAACCGCCGTTCGCTTGCTCGGTCGCGTTGTCCAAATCCATGTACTGCAATGAACCTTCGTAAACCATCTCAAAGTTCTCTGTGAACTCTTGAGCTAATCGAACGTTTAAAGAAGCCCATGTGAACTCGTCATTCTTCTTCAGACGGTCTTGGCTATGCTCTGCCATTAATGCAGGTGCTAAACGCCAGTTGTCGCCAATGCGAGTCACACCGTAGCTAAACAGTCGAACAGCTTTTGCGTCATCCAGCAG
>NZ_JBFRSD010000886.1:0-444 GCF_041473395.1 Vibrio sp. 10N.222.55.C6 | reverse complement strand
GAATTAGCTATCGATTGGGTGATTGAGACGCAAACGGGAGACGTGTCGAAAGCTATTTTAGATGGCTGGTTAAACGGAAACCTTTACTACTTCAATGAGAAACAGAGCGAGCAGTACAAACAGCTCTACCTCATTCAAAGTATCAAAACAGCGACGTCAGCTCAGTCAGTATGGGATGATTCAACGCTTAATATCGAGAATGCGAGACAGTTTAAAAAGGTTCGTGTGAATAACAAACTTCGCGGGATATTACGCGGGGAAATAGCCTCGATTGGACTGAACAGCGGCAACCCTGATGTGCGTTATAAGGCGGTTTTGGATTTGTTAGGAACCAAAGACGCTGACATTATCGAACGACTAACTGAACTCAGAGCCAATGAATCAGATGGCAAAGTAGCTGAGCTAATGGATTTGTCGTTAGCGATTGCCACTTCTCTTAATAAC
>NZ_JBFRSD010000885.1:0-402 GCF_041473395.1 Vibrio sp. 10N.222.55.C6 | reverse complement strand
GTTCACACTTGAATTTTCGAACAGCAATCTTGGTCAATATACATTTACGCTTTTAGAGGCTTTAGATCACGCTGATGGTAACCTTTCTAATACCTTAGATTTCGATATCCCTGTGATAGCGGTTGATGCCGACAACACCGATTCAGCATCGTCCTCTTTGAACGTCACCATTACCGACGACTTACAGCAAACGCAAGATCGTACTTTAAGTATTGTTGAACCTGTGACGACTTCAGGAGCAGGTGGTCCGCCAACTACAAGTATTGTCGATGTTATGCCTACAGAAAGTGCAGATGGTGCGACCGTTACCCAGTTTATGTACGGGGCAGATGGGCCGTTTACGCTTGTTCAAACTGATTTTACAGAGCAAGAGTTCACAGTTGCTGACGGACGGTTGTTCGT
>NZ_JBFRSD010000884.1:0-255 GCF_041473395.1 Vibrio sp. 10N.222.55.C6 | reverse complement strand
CCCCTAGATCGTAGGCTTCGTCCATACAGTGCGTACTGCGCTACGTTGTCGATATGGGAAAATGATAGTGAGAAAATTACTAATTTAAAACAGCCTCACATTTGAATTATTATCAAATTAGTTTTGACAATTAAGTGTTTGAAGCTAACTTAGAAGCGATAAGTAGAGATAACCCATTTGCAGATTGTGATGGGGAAATATCCCAACGCCATGTTTAGAACATAATTCAATACAGGTAGATAATATGCTTCTTGA
>NZ_JBFRSD010000883.1:0-250 GCF_041473395.1 Vibrio sp. 10N.222.55.C6 | reverse complement strand
GGGTAGCTCCTTCAATAAGAAGCCGAATATACGACCGCATCTTAACTTTTATTGCCAAAATCACTTTGTAAATACGTGGATTCCATATATGAAATGGGGCAAGCAATGATCGCGCTTAGAAAAGTCTGGGCATAAACAAGCCAACACTAACCTCACTAGTTTGGAGCTAAAAAGTGAATTGCAGCAGTCAATGTAGGGAGCGATGAGTGCTCGGCATTCGCGTGCTTTGCGATGGTCTATCCAACATATA
>NZ_JBFRSD010000882.1:0-391 GCF_041473395.1 Vibrio sp. 10N.222.55.C6 | reverse complement strand
CTCGCTATGGGCGTCTTGGACAGCTGTCGCGATATCGCTCGTATCCCAGTGCCAGAACAGTTAAGAATCGTTGGCTGTGATAATGTTCCCCAAGCGGCGTGGCAGGGTTACCAGCTCACAACCATTGCCCAACCGGTCAATGAGATAGCCAAGACCGTGATGGAAAAGCTCAACCAGATCTGGTCAAATCAACACGGTACTCAAACCTACACCCGCATTTCTCCCATATTGAAGGTACGCAGAACCTGATTTGGCATTTATTCAGGCTCTTAAATGTCAGGCTGTGTATAAGCTATTGCAGTAAAGCCAGTTGTTAATTGTTGCTATTCGCTTACATCGGTACATTCGCATCCGCTTGGTTCTCTGGCATCGCATCAATAAAAGCGGGTAA
>NZ_JBFRSD010000881.1:0-341 GCF_041473395.1 Vibrio sp. 10N.222.55.C6 | reverse complement strand
ATCTAAATAAACAAGTTAGCTCTTAAGATCCTGTCTATGATGATGACTATGCTATCTAATGTGAATAGACATTCATCGCTTGTTTAAGGTCTCGTATTACATCTTGACGTAGTTTTAATGGCTCTAAAATTTCCACACAATCTGCGTTGTGAATGAGCCAATGTTTAAAATCTAAGCTATCTCTAGCCCTTGCTCTGACAATGTAGTGGCTTTTCGATGTTTCTTCTATTTCCTGGCATTCACTCAGTTTAAATTCATTTACAAACTTGCTGTTACCTTCAGAATCTCTCATCATTTTAAGTAATACTTCGAACGTTTCACCGCCGTTAACCCATTTACCC
>NZ_JBFRSD010000880.1:0-569 GCF_041473395.1 Vibrio sp. 10N.222.55.C6 | reverse complement strand
TTGTATCACTGGGATCTTCCACAATACCTTGAAGACAAGGGCGGTTGGTTAAACCGAGAAACATCTTACAAATTCGCTGAATATGCAGAAGTGGTGAGCAAGTACTTTGGCGATACCATCGACGTTTACACCACGCTCAATGAACCGTTTGTTTCTGCATTCCTAGGCTACCGTTGGGGCGAACATGCGCCAGGTATCAAGGGTGAGAAAGAGGGCTACTTAGCATCTCACCACCTAATGTTGGCTCACGGTTTGGCAATGCCGATCCTTCGTAACAATGCACCTCACGCTAAGCATGGTGTGGTATTCAACGCGACGCCGGCTTACCCGCTCACGCCACAAGATCAAGGTGCGGCAGATTACTGCGAAGCCGAGAACTACCACTGGTTCATCGACCCAGTATTGAAAGGCGAGTACCCGCAGTTAGTTGTTGAGCGCCAAGCGATGAACATGCCGATGATCCTTGAAGGTGATTTAGACATTATCAGCGCACCGGTTGATTACATCGGTATCAACTATTACACACGTAATGTCGCTCGCTTCAATGAGAATGGCGACATTGAATCAGT
>NZ_JBFRSD010000879.1:0-451 GCF_041473395.1 Vibrio sp. 10N.222.55.C6 | reverse complement strand
ATCATGTTCATGTAACCGATATCCCAATTCATTGTCATTACGAAAGCGTAGTGCTTCGACCACATTGTCATTCACATAAAAACCAAATGCATTCAAACCCTCAGATATGAAGTTCGTAGTGTCTACCAGTGGAATAGCACGCTCTAATGCTTCGGATAAATCATTACCTACCATTTCATCATTCAGTGCGATATCCATAATAGAGTTATGATTTACTGTTTGTTTATAATAGCTCGCATCCAGATACCCGCGTCTAGCTGCTTCGATTTTTTTGTTTTGTAGGTGGTTTAGTGCTGTGTTTGCATTGCTCATTATTAATTCCTTTAAAATTTTGCATTAAAAAACCCGCGTTTGTGCGGGTTCTGATTTATGTGGTTAAGCGGGTTCTGATATGGTTAATCGGTTTCTATCTCAAATCGGTCACACATTTCTTCCATTCCTCTTTCTATAC
>NZ_JBFRSD010000878.1:0-242 GCF_041473395.1 Vibrio sp. 10N.222.55.C6 | reverse complement strand
AGACGACCAACACGGTCACGAGAAGAGTAAACGCTACGTGTACGTGTTGTTAGAGCGAACCACTCATTGTTTGTATCTTGGTATTGAGCAGGAATATTCTTTTCAAGAACTTCGCTTTCAACAGACTGAACTAAACCTTGTTTAGTTAGCTCAGATAGACGACTGATGTCTACAGTTAACACTACGTCTGCAGGGCTGTATTCGCCTTCTTGAGCTAACTTTTCTGCTAAACCTTTTTTAGC
>NZ_JBFRSD010000877.1:0-287 GCF_041473395.1 Vibrio sp. 10N.222.55.C6 | reverse complement strand
AGTGCTTCTCTGCCTTGTGCCGTGAGTGCTTCTAGCTTGGTATATAAAGGGTGCTGTGGGTTGGTAATACTCAAAAACGGGCGTATTTGCTCGCTTACGTCTGGGTAAGCTGCCAAATAACGATCAGCAAAGCTGCCACCAGCAGGGTGACGTTTGGAGTGTGCTGCAAACCAAATCGAATCCAATGCTTGTTGCTGACACAAAGCGAGCTCAAACTCGATGGCGTCATGTAATGAAGGGTTACTGTTTTCAATCGCTTGGCAGTGATCTTGTATTGATGCTAATGC
>NZ_JBFRSD010000876.1:0-655 GCF_041473395.1 Vibrio sp. 10N.222.55.C6 | reverse complement strand
CACGGTGTGAGAAACTTAGTCGTAAACCCTAAGTTACTGTCGCCAATCGCGAACTAGATAAGTTTCTTTTCAACTGAAGCTGAAGTATAAAGAGCGAGCCATACGGTTCGCTTTTTTAGTATTAAAGGTTTTGAACGTTTTTAATTAGCGAGCGACTGTCATTAGGTGAATATTCTAAGCGAGTAATAAAAGCAGATTTAAACGCCTTGATACCGCAAGTAAAGGATCGGTGAATAGTTTCTTTACTCCCTTTAAGGACGCATGTTACGTTCAGCAAATATCATGTTGAGCTATGAATAAGGACAAGCCAATGTCGTTTGAAGGTGCGGTTACATTCTTTATTGCCATGTTTATATTTGGCATTACTCCAGGGCCCGGTGTGTTTGCGATTTTGGCTCGTGGAATGGTCGATGGATGGCGAAAGTGCATTTCCCTTTCTTTAGGCATGATATGCAGTGATCTTATTTATCTAGCGCTTGCTTGTTTTGGTTTAGCAACCATTGCGGAGAACTGGTCATTTGCTTTCGAGGTCATTCGTTATGTCGGCGCAGCTTACCTTATTTACCTCGGGTACAAAATGTTTAAGGCCTTACCTGAAGTGCAAGGTAAGGCAGAGCATGCAGCCAGAAAAAGTCAGAAATCAGAACTTACTAGC
>NZ_JBFRSD010000875.1:0-439 GCF_041473395.1 Vibrio sp. 10N.222.55.C6 | reverse complement strand
CAGATCGTTTTGACAAATAGACAGCTTTTGAAAATAGATAGTTTGGCAAAAGTTTGTGATGAACCTGAACAATACAGCCTAAACAAATGCCGATAAACTTCTCGCATATTAACCACAGGGGAAATGCGATGCGCTCGACATATCTTCATCTAGACAAAGATTTTTGGCAAAAGCTTTTACACATCGGTTTGCCTGTATCGCTACAAACCATGTTGTTTTCATTACTCGGCGTGGTCGATATTTTTATGGTTAACCAACTGGGTGACTCTGCAACTGCGGCGGTTGGTGTGGGTAACCGCATATTTTTCTTCAACTTGATCATGGTATCCGGGATTAGCGGCGCTGTCAGTGTGCTAGCTTCGCAATATTTCGGTGCGGGAGATTTCAACGGAATTAGACGCACATTAGCACAGTCATGGGCATTGTCTGTCTTTACCAT
>NZ_JBFRSD010000874.1:0-628 GCF_041473395.1 Vibrio sp. 10N.222.55.C6 | reverse complement strand
ATGAACTAGATCAATATACATGTGATGGATCAATCTATTATTGCGCCATGAATTATGTACTAAGGCTTGGTGGATATTTAGAAAGAGCTACGAGTTAGATTATCAAAATACCTTAAAAGAGATAACGAGCCACAGGCATAAAAAATATATAAAGCTTTGAAAACTTTTAGCAATAGATGAAGTCTTCGCAGCTTCTTTAACACAAAGCACTCAGCGCATGGTTGAGTTGTAGGTTCATAGAATATCAACAATCAAGTTTGTTGACGTATTAATTTTGGAAGTGATTTAAATGAAAGATAGCCTTAACCTCTCCAGTTTATGGCCCGACTTGAACAGTCTAAACGTAATTCCACCACAAACAGCAGATCAGTTGAGTGCCTTGTTTGTGGTGATTTTGTGGTTTGTAGCGGCATTTTTCTTACTGTGGTCTATATCTGCTTTCATTCGAGCTACTCGTCGTGTGAAGTGGTTAAATCATTTGCTTAATGATGCTGAGAAGGCAAACCCTGCAGATAGTAGACATGACTTAATTGCCAAAGCAGAACTAAAGAAAAATTCAGTAGGGCATTTGTGGCTAGAATTTGATGAAACGCTGTTGGAAGTCAGAGGACCTGACGAGGTGTTACGG
>NZ_JBFRSD010000873.1:0-561 GCF_041473395.1 Vibrio sp. 10N.222.55.C6 | reverse complement strand
TCGCTGAGCGCTGTGCGATGAGTAAACGTACCTTTACACGCCAGTTTAAATCCACCTATGGCTGTACATTTGGTGAATGGCTGCAAAACCGACGTTTGGAGCTTAGCCAACGTCTATTAGAAACCACGAAACTATCGATACCTCAAGTTGCAGAGCAAGCGGGTTTTGGCTCTGACAGTGTATTCAGAAAGCACTTTAAATCGGCTTTTCATGTATCGCCGATTCAGTGGCGCACTACATTCAAGCAATAGTCTTAATTTCATTGAGGGCGATGGGGCTAGATCGTCGCATCTATTACTTTTTGTATCTGAAACCTTGCAAGTTCAATTCTAGGCGTTTTTGGGGCATCACAAGCCAGCCCTAACATCACTAGTTTGAAGCTACAAAATGATTTGCCGAAATCAATAGAATGAGTTTTGACTATCTCGCTATAAGGCCACTTAGCGATGGTCTATCCAACATATGAGCACAAAAAAAGCGAGCACTAAGCTCGCTTTTAACCATCTGTTTTTAAAGTAAATTACAGTAGTTCTACCGACTATTGAGCAATCACGAATTCTT
>NZ_JBFRSD010000872.1:0-544 GCF_041473395.1 Vibrio sp. 10N.222.55.C6 | reverse complement strand
GATCTGCACTTAGGAGGCAGCAGTTCGGTGCAACATTAGTCGAATTTATGATCTCTTCCATTTTGGGAATTGTCGTTATTGGAAGTGTGGGGTCGGTATTTATATCCGGACAAAACATCGCATCCGAGAGAAGTAAAGAATTATTACTATTACAACAAGTTTCAGGAGCTCTTCAATACTTTAAAGAAGATATCCAGCGTGCGGGCTACGATGGAGGGACAGGTGTATCTCTAAAATTATCAGGCTCCACCGATACTTTATATATTTCTCCTGATTCAAAAACGGTTGCATATGCTTACACTCATCAATCAGAGATTCGAAATGTCGCTTTTGTATTCGATTCAGGCTTGGTCAAGGTGTGTGATAGCCCCTCCAGTATCGTAAAAACAGTATCAGCGGCGATTAGTGGGTGCTCTTCTATCTTTGAGCCGAATCAAATTAGAGTCGTTGATTTTCATGCGAATCAGTCAAGTATTGAATCTCAAGGGGTTAGTTCAGGTATTACAACCATTATGATTTCTGCTGAATTAGTAGGAGATACGTC
>NZ_JBFRSD010000871.1:0-315 GCF_041473395.1 Vibrio sp. 10N.222.55.C6 | reverse complement strand
GTGCAGATCTGATAACCATAAAAGTCTCCTTCTACACCACAAATTCTCATTCTTCCTGAAGTACGATATGTTATAAGCTTTAAAGGCTTAGAGTTCATATCAAATAAGAGATGTCCATCTTTAGCTTTACCGTTTACTCCACTAAATTTAATTTGTTCAGAACTGTAGTTAACGGTGAAATCTACGTTTCGAAATGAAGCACCTTCCAGTGTAAGAATTGCCGTACCAGTATTCGGAATATCGAATTCGGTCAATTCAATTTTCCAATCACCGGTGTCATTTGAATTACCATTCATTAAGAAATGAGCCCAAAGA
>NZ_JBFRSD010000870.1:0-292 GCF_041473395.1 Vibrio sp. 10N.222.55.C6 | reverse complement strand
GTGGTGATGAGTTAAATGTGCCTGTGCTGAGTGCGCAAATCCAATCGTCTCCTAGCTTGATGGAGAAACTCGATAGTATTTATCGACTTCCAAAAGTGAGTCGGAAAAAAGTGCGTGACAGTGCAGCGGATAAACTCAATGTAGTTGTCGAATTTCTGGTTAAAGAAGGGGTGGCTCATTTAGTAAACAAAGAGCGCCAACTCTATGTGATGACGGGAAAATTAGACTTTGTCTACGAGGTGCTCGATTTCATCGATACGCATGAAAAGATCGTTGAGACAGTTAACAAAGC
>NZ_JBFRSD010000869.1:0-651 GCF_041473395.1 Vibrio sp. 10N.222.55.C6 | reverse complement strand
ATAAAAAAACCACTTTATGCTTTCACATAAAATGGTTTTAAACGCCTACTCAAAAATTATCGAGTCGTTGTTGTCGTTGTTGCACCGCTTTCGTTAGAAGCAACCGCTACTGCTGCTGCTGCCGCTACTGCTGCTGTCGCTACTGCTACTGTTGTAGCCGTACCAGTTGCAGCTGCAGATGCACCAGCGCCTGCTGCTGTACCAGTACCTGAACCAGTACCCGCCGCTGCTGTTTCTTCAGCTGCAAATGCAGCACCTGAGAAGCTAACTGCTAATGCAGCTGCTAGAGCCATCTTTTTCATAATGATTTCCATTAATATAAACGTTTATATGTAGAAGATGATTTTCACACCCTCAAACAGTTGCTCAGCTTAAACAACTGATTGATCATGATAGATAATAACCACAATCAAGTAAATGGATAAATCATAAGCAATACCTTATAAAGCAATATTTAGGAAATAGCGTCACATAAAAATGGCCTTAGAGACTGTGGAGGTCAACAAAGCTATGTTTGTATAACGCAGAAGCCAGTACCAATGATCATAAGAGAGCGTAAACCATATCTAACTAAACCCTGTCGCCCGAGCCTTTACCTAATACTGTTTGAATGATGTATTGGAAGTACAATTTAGTATTCAACGTGTGAAT
>NZ_JBFRSD010000868.1:0-552 GCF_041473395.1 Vibrio sp. 10N.222.55.C6 | reverse complement strand
CTACATGACCGTTCTCTTGCACGTTATCGCAAGACATGACCGTGAATGGTGTTAAGCCACGTTCACGTCGAATTTTGAGCGCTTGCACAATGTAACCTAATGCTGATTTAGGTTCGCTTGGGTTAGCTAGGTCAGCGATGACTAATGGGTTATTTTTGTCGAGTTTTCCTGTCGCTGGGTCTGCGCAGTAGCCTTTCTCTGTGATGGTCATAGAAACGATAGCCACTTGAGGTTCGGCCATTTTTTCTAATACGGTTTCGATGCCGTCTAGGCTTGGGTGAAGAGATTCGGCCACTGAGCCGATCACTTTAACGTCTGTGGATTCAGCGCCTTTTTCAGCAACCGTGTAAAGGTGATCTTGCGTGCGAAGTGATTCAATTAAGTCTTCGCCTCCGAATAGGTTAATTTCGCAAATACCCCAATCAGTGCTGGTCTTGCTGAGCATTTCATTGGTGAACAACGCTTGATGCGCTCGGTGAAATGCACCGAAGCCAAGGTGCACGATACGGCTTTGGAGTGCTGAACGGTCGTAGTCAGGTCGTAGTACAGTGT
>NZ_JBFRSD010000867.1:0-476 GCF_041473395.1 Vibrio sp. 10N.222.55.C6 | reverse complement strand
TCACCAAAATACAAACGAATTGTTTTTTTTGCGAGTGGACAACGAGTGTCTTTTTCTTCTGCTTCATAGGTACAGAATTGAAGACCTTGGGTATTGAAGTAAGCAGGTACTTCAATATCTTCACTGCTAAATTCGTGTGCTGACTTGCCGATAATCAGCGATGAATTTCCCGCATTACTTTCGACTGAATACGTTTGACTACCTTGATTACTCTGGCAACCCATTAGCGCAATTGCAGCAGTAACTAAACCGGCAATTCGAGAAAATTTCATTATGATTTCACTTTGTCAGCAACAACTTTATCTAGGTTCTCAAGTTGTTCGATAGTGTTTTTATCCATTGAAATAAGTGAGTTGGCGTCTAATGCAAGTATCGAGCGAGCTTCCATCTCATGGTAAGCTTCAACAACGGGTACCGTTTCTTCTTCGCTTGCTTCACCTTCTTTCTCACTTGAAACAGCTGCAAAAAAGCTATCC
>NZ_JBFRSD010000866.1:0-418 GCF_041473395.1 Vibrio sp. 10N.222.55.C6 | reverse complement strand
CTTCAAAGCCAATGAATGGCTCGCTAGGAGGACGGTTGGCTTTGAACGCCAGTAACAACCGTATTAATTTGGCGCCGATTTCGGGCATCACAACCTGAACCGTGCGCGCGTCTCCGCTTTTTGTTTTGCCTTCCTCGGTATTGGTAATGTAGATCGCAAATAACTGACCTTTTTCGTGGGTGCATCGAATATCTTGAAGGCGCAGGCGTAAGAGCTCCCCTCGTCGAAGGGCGCCGTAATAACTCAATAACGCGCTGACACTCGCAAATAACGCCTGCATCGGGGACAGGCTGTGCGTTAATAACTGAGTGACCAGGTGGTGCACCTCTTCAGCGCTAAGAGAAAGGGCATCAATTTTTAGGCTTTGGGTCGGTTTGATGAAAGTCGAGAGATCTAAGTGCTCAGTGATGGATTGCTG
>NZ_JBFRSD010000865.1:0-589 GCF_041473395.1 Vibrio sp. 10N.222.55.C6 | reverse complement strand
ACGTAATGTATGGGCGCAACCCTTTGCTTTTTAATAAGTATGCTAAAGCGTATGCGGAAGAAATCGCATCATGGTCAGGGAAGTCATGAGCTTGAATAATGATTCTGTCATCACCCTTAAGCCGTTCTAGAAAGCTTTCGAACTTTAAATTTGCCATAATCCCACTGCTAATAAAGTTCTAGCTTGATCATAAGCTAGAACTGATGTGTTAATGGTTAACTCTTATGAATTAAACGATATTCGGTGTTAGACAAAATAGCTTCTTCTAAAGCCCCCACACCTAACGTACTGTAACCATAGAAATTAGGTTTCGCATTCAAACGTAAAGACTGTACGCTCTTTACGATATGCTCATCCATAGTCAGCGAGTCAACAACTTCAGAAAGCAATTTCCGGTTGTTTTTTATCATAGGTGCAATGAACTCACTAGCACCGCTGATTGAAGAATATAAGTAGCCAAATTCACCGCCATTATTTTCTTCAATGTAATAATTGCCGGTTCTAGAGAAGGACGCTCGAATTTCATTGACACTTTCAATGGCGTTAAAAGGTTGATTAAAAAACTCCGAACCACCTGCATGTTCTAATG
>NZ_JBFRSD010000864.1:0-465 GCF_041473395.1 Vibrio sp. 10N.222.55.C6 | reverse complement strand
GATATTGATGGAGCAAAGCCAGAAGCAAGCGAACGATACCAAAGGGGAAACCCAAGCTGCACACCTCGCCTTGTCTGAAATCAACCAAGCAATTGAAGTGATTAACGACATGAACAATCAGATTGCTTCGGCTGCCGAAGAGCAAAGCTCAGTGTCAGAAGAGATTAACCGCAATGTAGTGATCATCAATGACACCGCTGTGGAAGTGATGGACACCATGACATCATCAGTAGCAATCAGTAACGAACTGACCGTAAAAGCTGGAGATTTACACGGTGAGTTAAGCAAGTTTAAGCTCTCTTAACTCACGCTCAGTCTTCCATAAAAATAAGGCCGAGAAACGCAATGTTCTCGGCCTCTTCATTTCTTAATTCCCGCTCAGCTTCAAACTCATCGATTACAGTTCATCTATTAGATTTTACGGAACCAAGCTCGCCTAACAAAGCTACTCAGAATCCAACTCGA
>NZ_JBFRSD010000863.1:0-233 GCF_041473395.1 Vibrio sp. 10N.222.55.C6 | reverse complement strand
TTACCGAGCGCTTAAAAAAACGCAAAATGCCCCAGTTCTTTTTATTTAAATTTGATCTTATGACGCACCAATACCCAGATATCATCGACATTTTCAATCAAACCTTTTTCGAGAGCTTTAATACCAAGCTAGAACTGGGAGCGGACGAGCCTATTTACCTGCCAGCCGATGGGGAGGTTTCTCATCACCGTATCGTATTTGCTCGCGGCTTTTACGCGTCAGCACTTCACGAG
>NZ_JBFRSD010000862.1:0-644 GCF_041473395.1 Vibrio sp. 10N.222.55.C6 | reverse complement strand
ACCTAGATTTCGGCGGCGCGAAGCTGGATATGGGCTTTGTAGGCCAAGTGAAAGGCGGCCTCGTCAATGACAATGGCCGATACGCCGTGACAGCGAAGCTACACAGTATTGACGCAGGTATTGGTAATCTGGATTTTTACGCGAACTACGGTTTTGCATCGAGCGAAGCGGATACGTCTACGACGACTGAGTACGTATACGATCCAGTGACAGATTCAATGCAGCCTGTCGTGACTCAAGGACAAAAAGTCAGTGATGAAACGGCCTACCTAGTAGGTGCAACATTAGGCTTGGGTGAGTCTAACAAGTTGGTTGTTAAGTACGGTGACGGTGCCGATTCATCGGTATATGACCTTAAAGGTGATTACCAGACTTTTTATGCAAGTGTTGAGGGTAGCTACGCTGCATCTGAACAGTTCATCATTGATTACTTAGTGTCTTACAAAGACAACTCTGGCTCAGACTTAGATCGTGAGAATACTGAATACGCGGGTATCGTTCGTCCACAGTACCAATGGGATGATGTTCACTCTACATGGTTAGAAGCTGGCTACGGCATGGTTGATTACGATGATGACGGTGAAGAGAACGCGTGGAAAGTCACTTTGTGTCAAAACGTATCTTTAGGTGGCTTACCTTGGAGC
>NZ_JBFRSD010000861.1:0-338 GCF_041473395.1 Vibrio sp. 10N.222.55.C6 | reverse complement strand
GTATCATGTCGAAAAACCTCGAGCTTCTCACGTAGTACCTAAGTTATTCCAATACGCAGGGATTGCTACATTAAGTGTCGGCCTCGCAATGGCGACCTTTAATTTTGCTCCAAGCTATATCAATTCATGGCAGTCGGTTGAGACTTCAAGTGAAATGAAAACAGAAGTGTCTGCACAGACTCAGCGCTCTTTGGTGGCGAATGAACCTCAGTTGGTTGCTGAGCCAAAACCTTCCAAGTTTGCTTTGCCACAAGATATTCAACAGCACTTGATGCAGGGAACCAATCGTTCTCTAGCTATCAAAGATTTGTATACGCTCTGGGGGTATCAGTCTTCAC
>NZ_JBFRSD010000860.1:0-640 GCF_041473395.1 Vibrio sp. 10N.222.55.C6 | reverse complement strand
GTTCCTGCGTGTCATCCAGCGTTAATTAGTTCTTATGAACAATCACTTCGCCTATCAGAGTTGTAAACAGTCATTTCACTGGGTATGGCGTATTATGGTAAGTTCCCGGTTTCAGAATGATCCAAGATAAGACTCCAATTTAGACAGAGGCACATATGATTATTCATTTTAGAATCCAAGACGTAGAAGAGCTTTGGGGAGCCATCGATTTGGCAACGCTCTTGCAGTTGGAACTGAGAGCAGTATCAACCACACCGTTAACTCTCTGATTGAAATAGTTAAGTTACCAATTACACTTGAAGCATAAGTTTGAATGGAGTCAACTTAATGCTTTCACCCCAATCGCTGTATTCCTCTTCTATTGCTCTGATCTTAACTGGCCTTTTTTCATCCTCGGCCTATGCCTCAAATGAAGCGATTCAAAATCGTTTAGAGAAGATATTCGCGGCTTCTATAGCGTTGACTGACAGTGATGCGGTTTCTATTGGCTTTGTTGATTTTGACCCAAATTCATTTATCAATTTGAACGACAATGGTTTTGGCTCCGATAAAACCATCGATACTCGAAGCCAAGTGAGTGTGGGCTCCATTCCTTATTCTTCGGTGATTAACACCGATGATCCTGATCTTGACCTTATTT
>NZ_JBFRSD010000859.1:0-365 GCF_041473395.1 Vibrio sp. 10N.222.55.C6 | reverse complement strand
AAAGTGAGCCACCATGGGCTCACTTTTTAGGTCTAAACAAGATAATAAGTAACGGAATTAGATAAAGACTCTCGCTCTAACACCGAATACCCAAGCGCTGCTTTCATTGGAGAATGCAGGATCCTTTATGTACTGGATGTCAGGCGTTACTTGGAAATGGTCACCAAACTGCATGTTGTAGTAGATCTCTGCTGTCCACTGCTCTGTACTACCGCTTATAGCTTTCGCATCAGCTGCAAAAGAATCACCATTCACTTCCGCCCAGTTTAGCGCTACACCAAGGTTGTTGGTCGGTTTTCCTAATCCAAAGTACCCCATACCAACAGAAATAGACTTATCGTAAAGGGCAACATCCCCTTCAGAGA
>NZ_JBFRSD010000858.1:0-389 GCF_041473395.1 Vibrio sp. 10N.222.55.C6 | reverse complement strand
TATTTTATAAATTAGAAAGGTCATTTACAAAATGGTGAGGTAACTTCGGAGTACATTTGTTGCCCGAATATATTACTGTTAATTCAACAACCGTAAGCGCTAAATCTATAGGGTGCCTATTTTTATCAACACGTCTGTCGTATATCACGGTAGTCTTTGCAATCGTGAACTTACCTATGATGAATTAACTTAATCTCCCCCATTTAACTGATGGGGAAACAGTTGAAATCGACGTTTACCTACTTCTTTAAAAGTGTGTCATTGAATAGATGTCGTTTGACAAACATATTTATTACGCAGCAGAAAAAGCAAGCTTTCTATATAAGCGCTAGAGGAACTTTTGATACCAGTAAGCGAGCATGGCTGAAGAGACGTTACTATGTTAAACC
>NZ_JBFRSD010000857.1:0-212 GCF_041473395.1 Vibrio sp. 10N.222.55.C6 | reverse complement strand
CAAAACGTAGGGGTCAATAAGATTAATAAGGTGAAGATTTCTAATCGGCCAAACAGCATAGATACGATAAGTACCCATTTTGCTTTGTCGTTCACATCGCCAAAGTGCACCGCGACTTCACCAAGGCCCGGGCCAAGGTTATTTAATGTCGCCGCTACCGCAGAGAAAGCACTCAACTCGTCCATACCAGTTGCAATAAGAGCCAGCATACA
>NZ_JBFRSD010000856.1:0-251 GCF_041473395.1 Vibrio sp. 10N.222.55.C6 | reverse complement strand
CTCTAGTGAAAAAGAGATCCATGTTGTTGATATCGATCTAAATGATGAGGAGTTGTCAGAAAACTCCCCGCAGGTTGATAAATTGATCGCAGATATGGCGTGGGAAGGTGAGTTAAATTGGGACAATCACAAACGAAAACCATTCCCGCATCAAGAGGTAGGCGTTAGGTGGATTCTGGGGGTAGAACAGAAGATTCTTACTGAACCAAGTATCAGCGGAGCTTTACTAGCTGACGATATGGGTTTAGGGA
>NZ_JBFRSD010000855.1:0-617 GCF_041473395.1 Vibrio sp. 10N.222.55.C6 | reverse complement strand
GGCTGACCCAACCGAATATTTCTATATGGATGTCAAAGCTAAAATTGGAGTTGGTTGGGGAGATGAGGTTTACCCAAGCCAAGAGTTTTTAGATAGCCGAGAAGATGGTGTTCCGACTAAGCAGTTAGCTACCGTCGAACTATTGAACGGAAAGGAAACCGTTGCGTTTCATGGTCAAAAAGTTGGAGCCGCATTGCAATCGATTGACGATTGGTGGCATGAAAACGCAGATAAACCATTAAGAGTGAACGAATATGGGGCAGATCGAGAATACGTTATAGCAAGGCGACACGTGTCCCATGGAAATGACTTTTACCAATTAGTCAGAAATACAGAGAACTGGATTGAAAGCATGACAGCTTCTCAAGTCATCCCAAATGATGTGCACTTCATCATGTCTGTCTTGATCAAAGGCGGCCTATTCAATTGTTCTAAAGCGAAGTAAGGGATAGATATGACTAAGCGTTACTATTTCTTAATACGTTACATGCCTGCACAAGCCGACCATGAATTATTGGCAGGACGGTGTATATCCCAAATGCACTTGTTTATGGTCAATAACCGACAAGCCATGAATAAAATAGGTGTGAGTTTTCCGGACTGGAACGAATCTACAG
>NZ_JBFRSD010000854.1:0-748 GCF_041473395.1 Vibrio sp. 10N.222.55.C6 | reverse complement strand
ATGCAGGGGTCAATCATACCGACCTCAATATCCATAACATTCTCGTTGATAAAGCAGGCAAGGTTTGGATTATCGATTTTGATAAATGCCTAACGCAAACAGGTAATAGCTGGAAAGAGAGTAATTTAAAGCGACTTAGGCGCTCATTCGAAAAAGAAGTTCGATTAGGAAGGATTGATGCTCAGCACTTTGATTTTTCACAAATTGAACAAGGGTACAAAGTGAGTACCCTTGAGAGTCTATGATTTATTCTTCTTTCAAACCAAATAACTTACGAAGTTTCTTTTTCTTTTTATAGATATGCCCTCGAATCACTTCAGCAAGAGGGCGCTTGAAGGACACTTCTTTAACTAAAAGTATTTGCTCTTCAAATGGTTTATCTCCATGTGCTTCAAAGAACTGTTCCAACACCGTTCTCGCCCAGTCTTTTCGTCCACTCGTTGAATAATGATTGAGCCAAGCTTTCGCTGGTTCAATATTCACCTGTGTAGAGAGCGCTTCAGATAACGCAAACTGCTCTAAAGTGTGTGCCTCACACCCTTCTTGACGTAACGCTTGAATCAACACATCGGCATAATCAAAAGCTGGTGTGTGTTTCCCGGTGATACCGATGACTGCCGACGCCCACATAACTGAGTCTGGATTGGTGCGGTAGACACTGCCATCCATAAGCTTTATATCTCTATCCCTGATATGTGCGTATTCATTGGTGCTTGGCAAAGTATTGATGTTCACTTCTGAGCAAAAC
>NZ_JBFRSD010000853.1:0-385 GCF_041473395.1 Vibrio sp. 10N.222.55.C6 | reverse complement strand
ATTGGTCGTTATCCGCGTCTGTTGCAGTGAGTGAGCCACTTACTGGAGCATCTTCATCCGTGGTGACTGAGACATCTTCACCGACAGGTAAGTCATTGACTGGAGTAACGCCGACATTGACGGTTATGGTGTCCGTGCCACCTTGGCCATCGGAGACAACAACCGTAAAGCTATCATCACCGTTGTAGTTTTCATTAGGTGTGTAGGTCCAGTCACCGTTTTCATCGACAACAACAGTTCCGTTTGAGGGATCAGTGGCTTTGGTGAAAGACAGAGAGTCACCGTCTTCGTCTGAAGCTGAAAGGGTTCCGTTTACTGGAGTATCTTCATCGGTTGTAAATGAGAGAGTTTCGCCGACAGGAGAGTTATTATTATCAACAAAGGT
>NZ_JBFRSD010000852.1:0-323 GCF_041473395.1 Vibrio sp. 10N.222.55.C6 | reverse complement strand
CGCATCTATTTATATTCCCTGAGTGGATTGTTAGCGTAGTTAAATATGAAGTATATATATATTGCCTCAGCAGCAGGACTATTATTTTCGTTCTCATCGTTTGCTGTTATACCAGAAGGTTTTAAGTCTTTTTATATTGAGAAACAAGTCAATACGGCTGTCAATTTTAACGGCTCTGAGACGACTGTTTCTGCTTTGATGAGTTTTGAACGATATAAAGTATCTCAAAAGGGGACTGGTCAATTACGTAAATTTCTAGGTGGTAAGGTCAAGCCAGAATACATTGATAAGCTAGTTGCTTACCTCAATGATGGCGTAACATA
>NZ_JBFRSD010000851.1:0-832 GCF_041473395.1 Vibrio sp. 10N.222.55.C6 | reverse complement strand
GTATGGCGTAAAAGACGCGACCAAGATTAAAGTTCGCAAAGCGGTTGAAGAGTGTGGCTATCTCCCAAACCAAGTCGCTAAAGATCTAAAATCTCAGAAAACCAACCTGGTTGGCGTGATTGTTCCTAGGGTTTCTTCCCATGCTACCTCTCAAGGCGTCGACGGTTTAACCGCGGTATTAGAGCAAGCGGGCAAGCATGTTTTATTAGCGAGCACGCACCAAACACACCACAAAGAACTTGAATATATTCAGATATTTAACCAGAAGCGTGTTGAAGGCATCATCCTGTACGCGACCCACCTCGACAACCAATTGGTCAAAGCGATTCAAAGCTCTGCCGTGCCCGTGGTATTGGTTGGTCAAGACGGTTCGATGTTTAACATCCCAAGCATTGTGCACGACGATACTCGTGTAGGGTTTGAAGCAGGCAACCGCCTTATCTCGAAGGGTTGTAAATACATGGGGTTCATTGGCGTACAAGGCGATGATATTGCGGTTGATAAGATGAGATCGGAAGGCTTTGCTCAATCACTTCAATTCAACGATCTCACACTGCAGTTTCACGCCCGTGGCGACTTTACCATCGATTCTGGCTACAAGCTGGCGAAACAGTATCTCAAGGAACACACCAAGCTCGACGGCCTGTTCTGTGCCACTGACCGTATTGCAATCGGTGCGATCAGAGCGATTCAGGAAGCGGGGCTCGTTCCAGGAAAGGATATATTGGTGTTGGGTGTGGGTGACGATGAGCTCGCTTCAGTATGTACGCCAACGCTTTCTACGTTTAACTATGCGTTTGATAAAGCGGGAGAAAATGGAGCCAAGCTGCTA
>NZ_JBFRSD010000850.1:0-385 GCF_041473395.1 Vibrio sp. 10N.222.55.C6 | reverse complement strand
TGTCCATTAAATGGTCGAACGCATCGCTATCAATTCACCGTTTACGCGCTATCTAAACCGGTCGATATTCCAGAAGGTGCATCTTCGTAGTAGTTGGCTTCTTAGTCAATGAGTTAACACTCGAATCAGTGACATTAGAAGCACTATACAAACGATAACTTTTACAGGAGGCGCTAATAAGAAATGGCTGCCAAATCTAAAAGAACATTCATAGGAGATGACAGCTTTGAGGATGAGGTCTTTGATGGAAGTGGTGTGCTTTCAATTTTGGATCTCTTAATACTGATTGGAGCGCGCAAGTTTAGGGAGCTTTCTATTAGTGTCATTATTGTTCTTTCCACCCTACCGTTTTCTTTATCAGCACATTCAGAAAATGGTGCTGAAC
>NZ_JBFRSD010000849.1:0-286 GCF_041473395.1 Vibrio sp. 10N.222.55.C6 | reverse complement strand
AATTACTACATCGGTGCACAGATAAATAGATAAATAAGTAGATACATACATAAATGGCCATCAAGCGATGGCCATTTAATTGCGTCATTGTCTATTGTGATAACTCTGCTGCGGTGTCAACGAAGATACCTTGAATGTCTTTCGCTTCACGCTCAGTTTGACCACCGTGTTTTAGAAACGCACCGATAATTGCTGCGGTTTTCTGCTCTTTTGCGCGCTCTAAGAAGTAACGAAGTTCTAGTTCAGCGCCCGCTTGCTCATCTTTGATTGAGGCAGCGATGATCTC
>NZ_JBFRSD010000848.1:0-248 GCF_041473395.1 Vibrio sp. 10N.222.55.C6 | reverse complement strand
TTTAATCTATAAACCGTACAACTAGGTAATCCAGTTATCGAAAACTAAGATTGTGTAAATGATCTTATGGAAAATTAGTTTCATAACAACGCTAATTAATTCATAGAACCTATAAATGAACAAATTCCCTGTCGCGCTATGAAAAAGATGCGAGTAACGAGATGCGAGATACGAAAAGAGTCTTTAGATTCGAGTAAGCGGGATAAGAGGAGCAGGTCTCGATTGAAGCGTCATTCCAGAATCGAGGG
>NZ_JBFRSD010000847.1:0-285 GCF_041473395.1 Vibrio sp. 10N.222.55.C6 | reverse complement strand
CAGGTGGAAAACCAAGATCAGTAGGCCTGAAATGATCCCAAATGGCGCAAGAAAAGCGGTCGCCTTTAACACACCATTATGAGCAGGATCGCCTTCAATGACCTTACGTTTTAGGTAAATGGAGATCATTACGGCACCCGCCGACATCCCCGCGAGAAATAGATAGATAGCTATAATCCAGTCCCATACCACGGTACCAGACTGAAAAGCTGTGTCCCATGCACTCATAATCAGATCTCCCCTTTTTGGTGTGGCACTTTATAGAGTTTTGGCTGAGTACCGAGA
>NZ_JBFRSD010000846.1:0-294 GCF_041473395.1 Vibrio sp. 10N.222.55.C6 | reverse complement strand
TCCAACAAATAAAAAGGCACTCACCAAATGCGAGTGCCTTAAGTTTTCGATCAGAGTGTAGGGTAAAGCTAAGCGTTCGCTGGTTCAGGCTTTGCTTCTAGTTTTTTCTCTTCTGGAGATAAGCTTTTCTCGTATTGACCGTACTTCCACCATGCGTAGCCAAGGAAGATCACAATACCACCCACGTTGTAGAAGATGATGGTCATGATGTCAGCACCTGTTGGGAAGGTAGAAGCAAAGAAGCCAACCGTAAAGATAGCGATAAGAATCGATACTGCAGTAATACCGACCGTA
>NZ_JBFRSD010000845.1:0-263 GCF_041473395.1 Vibrio sp. 10N.222.55.C6 | reverse complement strand
GTTCAGTATTCTGGAACTATGAACGTAACCTAGAGAAAAAAGATCCTAACCGTGCCGATATCGCTTATCCAGTGTGGGGTAACACGTGGGAAAACCCTGCAGAGCCGGGTGAAGCGGGTATTGCTCTTGGTGAAGAGTTTAGTTACAAAGTGGAAGTGAAAGGCACCATGATGTACCTAACGTTTGAAACCGAGCGTCACGATACCGTTAAGTATGAAATCGACCTGAGTAAGGGCATCGATGAACTTGATTCACCAACGGGT
>NZ_JBFRSD010000844.1:0-281 GCF_041473395.1 Vibrio sp. 10N.222.55.C6 | reverse complement strand
AACTCTCAGAGTTATGCGGCCTTTTTATCGAGCTAGATTCAGTATCAATAACTGAGTCGTTTCGCTTTAATTTAGATGAGCTTAGTTTTGAACAATTTCGCTACCGTGAACACCAAATTGCTTAGCAGCGTAGGCAACGCGCTCTGCTGGTTTTGGGTATTCAGCCGGTGTGCCCAGGTTTTCAATATGATGCAAGCGAGGTAATAAACCTGCGCCGTTTGCAATCTGTATTGCTAATCCAGGGCGTGCGTTTAGCTCAAGTACCATCGGACCTTCTTCTT
>NZ_JBFRSD010000843.1:0-373 GCF_041473395.1 Vibrio sp. 10N.222.55.C6 | reverse complement strand
GTGGGCGGTTTTTTAGTTCTGTCTTCTTTATGTGGTGCGATTTAATGCTTTTTGTTAGTAACTACTCACTATCTATATTCTTCAGCGTTAATGTGAATGTCATGCCTTGGTCTGGGTTGTTCTTTGCTATCAAGGTGCCTTGCATATCCCGTACATTGTTGGCTGTAATAGCTAACCCCAGCCCCAAACCTTCGCCCATTTTTTTGTTGGTATGAAACGGTTCGAAAATGGTTTCGAGTTGGTCTTCTGATACACCGCAGCCATTGTCTTGCACCTTGATGATCACACGTTGTTGATCGGTATGTGCACTGATAACAATGGTCGCGGGTGTTTGATTCTGAGTAGCATCGATGGCGTTTCTAAGCAGGTTACC
>NZ_JBFRSD010000842.1:0-900 GCF_041473395.1 Vibrio sp. 10N.222.55.C6 | reverse complement strand
CTTTTATCGCACTTCGCAATTTACTCCAGAGGGCGTCGATTGAGTTTGATTTTTCGTTTTCTTCTTTAAATCTATTACCTTCTTTAGTGATGAAAATAGGGGCATCTTCATCACCTGTATTGTAAAAATACAACCTAGCACGCTCCTTATATCGCTCACTTTCACAGTATTTAGATAACTGCTCCATTAACCACACTGGCATTGAAATCACTCGGTTTGTACCAAACTTAGTTCGGCAACCGTGAGAATTACCAATCTTAATGTTGGTGAACGTTTTACCCCTAAACCCCTTGGGCACTTTCACATGGCGAGGTTTTAAGTCAGCAACCTCTATTGCTCTTAATCCTGAGTTGATAGCAGTTGCAACGAGTAACCTAAACTCACCTGAAACCCCTGCACGATGCCAGTTGTCTCTTATATGCTGAATATCCATGTCATTCATTGGTGTTAACGTGGTTTCCTGCTTCGGGCTGGTAATGGTTATGTCTGTAAGCATCTGGCCATATTTGGTGTAACCAGTTACTTCAAAAGGGAGGTTTTCAACATAACCATGTCGCAGACAAAACACATAGAATCTTCTAATTACGGACAAGGTTGTTGAACCTACACTGCGCCTCATATTGCCGCTGTCAATTTGCTTATTTAAGTAAGCTCGGAACAGGTAAATGGGATAACGTTCAAGCTCTTGATTTTCGTCATTCCAGTTGAGATTGTTCTTCCCTAGAAACCTAAAGAAACGAAGTAAAGCATAAGAGGTAGGTTCAGTGTTCTTTATACCTTCAACGATACGACGACTCAGAATATAAGCGTTAGCATAAAACTCAGGCTCACCCTCTGAGGTAAACAGTAATTTCACACCATCGAAACGCATAGGTTTGTGAATAGAGAAATCAGGTTTAT
>NZ_JBFRSD010000841.1:0-335 GCF_041473395.1 Vibrio sp. 10N.222.55.C6 | reverse complement strand
CGTGACGTTGGTAGTAACGCTTACCTGCCCATAGAGTCGCTTCAGGAGCGAAATCTAGAACACCTTTAGCTTGAACGTTGAATTGGCGTAGCGCGAATTGTGCATCATCAACACATTTAATATCGCCAGCGTCGTCAAGACCACAGTTAGTAGAAGTGCTTTCCCAATCGTTTGAACCGTTAGAAGTCATTGCAAACATAGAGTCAACGTAGAACGTTTTACCGTTGTTATTGTAAACTTCTTTACCTAGTTGAACTTCACCGTATATATCGCCTTCGTTACCTAGACGACCGATTTTGTTCTTTTCAAATGTTACTTGCTGTCCACCGTCAGCG
>NZ_JBFRSD010000840.1:0-381 GCF_041473395.1 Vibrio sp. 10N.222.55.C6 | reverse complement strand
TTATTTACACTATCTAAACCTAGACATGTCAATACTTCAGCTCGCTAGACTCATACGCAAATGATACGACTAGATATAGAAAATGATACGCTTTTGACACGACACAGAAGGGAAATTGATACGCTTTTGATACTGAGTGAGCCATTAGACTGATACGCAATTGATATGCCAGTCAATACCTTGTACCAATCAAAACTAGTCAAATCAATAGTTAAATCCAGTCAAAAATAGCCGAAATCAAAATGTTTAGAATTATAAATACTCTTGTACAATAGAGATGTTGTGCAGAGTTCTTTTTGACTCATATTGAATTGCGAGGCGGTGCGCTAACACCCCTCGCCCACTACATCTCTATTGACCAGTGTTAGCGCACTGTATTTT
>NZ_JBFRSD010000839.1:0-655 GCF_041473395.1 Vibrio sp. 10N.222.55.C6 | reverse complement strand
CATTTACTTGAGTTTTCCATTGCTGGGTTTATTTTTAAAGTATTAATTTTGTTGATGTTAGTTATCTAGAAGGGAGTCCCATGTCAGAAGTCGACGGGAATACGCAAGAAGCCAAGGAAGACGTTGGCCAGCAAGAAAACGGAAAAGACAAAGTAAGAAAGGTCACAAACTACTTATTGTTGTTCGTGGCGTTCATGCTGATCTTCAGTGTCATTTCAGACCGTATCATCCCTATTACCGATAATGCTCGTGTAAAAGGCTATATCGTTCCAATCAAGCCTGAGGTGTCGGGTAAAGTGCTCGATATTCTTGTTCAACCTAACCAACTCGTTAATCAAGGCGATAAGCTTGCGATTCTCGACGAATCTGATTACCTCATCGCCGTACAACAAGCTGAGCAAAACTTAGAGATCGCTGGGCAAAATGTCGGTGCTCAAACCGCGAGCATTGCTTCAGCACAAGCGAAACTCACCTCAGCCATTGTTGAAAGACAAAATACCAAACTGCAAGCTAAGCGTGTTTTAGAGATGGCCGATAAAGGTGTCGTTTCTAAATCAGATGCAGATAAAGCGCGAGCAGCATTAGCGACCTCTAGTGCGGCGGTTGTGAATGCAGAAGCTGACCTTGACCGTGCTAAGAAACAAATGGGTAAAGA
>NZ_JBFRSD010000838.1:0-487 GCF_041473395.1 Vibrio sp. 10N.222.55.C6 | reverse complement strand
ATTCATATGCGTGGCTTGGTGAGCATTTTTGATCACTACCGCGAGACTCATGGTCTTGAGTTTTTTGCAGCGCCAGGCAACCACGATCCAGTGCGTCCATTTACAATCCCTGCAGGTAAATCTGATTACCTAGGCGAGGGTGGTAAGAAGCAGCGTATCTATAGCCGAGGTAAAGAAGAGTGTGTTGGTTATGACGATGAGTGGACGACTATTCCCGGTGAAGGTGACAACTTAGCAACCATCTGTACTGAAGAAGTACGTGAATGGGGCTATGAAGAGATCATGAGTATCCTAGGCACTCACGGCTTCTACCCTCAGCAAGACTATCTCTACTTTGAAACGCCTTACAGCAGCGACCAAGCTCGAGCTAGTTACAGCTATGATTTAGCTAAAGAAGAAGCGGCTTTTGATAAGCGCATGTACGAGATCTGTTATGAAGGTACGGGTGGTAGCTATAAAGAAAGTGGTTACTCAAGCTGCTCTGAAG
>NZ_JBFRSD010000837.1:0-528 GCF_041473395.1 Vibrio sp. 10N.222.55.C6 | reverse complement strand
GGCTTAATCGGTGTTATTTTCCGATTAAATGATATGACCATCAACGACATGGCCGATTCATTTAAGGAAGGCGCAAGTGTGATGCTAGCGCCCGCTATTCTTGTGGGTAGTGCTAAAGGTATCTTGCTGATTTTAGGCGGCGGCAGCGATGCAACCGAGCCAAGCGTACTGAATTCAATCTTAAGCAGTGCGGGCGGTGTGATTAGTGCATTGCCAGAAGCGATGGCTGCTTGGCTGATGTTCGCCTTCCAAGCTATTTTCAACTTCTTTGTAACGTCAGGATCAGGGCAGGCAGCTCTAACGATGCCATTAATGGCGCCACTCGCCGATTTAGCAGGTGTGACTCGTCAAGTCGCGGTTTTAGCATTCCAGCTAGGTGATGGCTTTACCAATATCATCGTCCCAACATCAGCTTCTTTGATGGCAACACTAGGTGTATGCCGCATTGACTGGGGTGATTGGGCAAAATTCTGCTGGCGCTTTATCGTGCTGCTATTCTGCTTGTCGAGCGTTATTATTGTTGCGGCT
>NZ_JBFRSD010000836.1:0-556 GCF_041473395.1 Vibrio sp. 10N.222.55.C6 | reverse complement strand
CAAGTAATGATGGGTCATTTGAATATGAAGCTGAGTTATAAGTCAATTTCGCAATTAGTTATCCTTAGCTCTGTTATTGCTTGCAATGCAACAGCTGATACTATGATCGCCGGAACTATTGAAGGAAAAACTATCAAATGGACCGATGGTGAAGAAAAGAACGATTACGTGATTTCGGAAGGGAATGAGCCTATGGGGCACATAGAGTATGCGACGGAGTGGAAGGCTGGTGTAAAATCCTATCCAAGTCAGATAATACTGAAGCACACTGGCACAAGCGACTCTGTGTATTTAACAATAGACAAAGTCGGAGGCTCATTTACTTATTCATATTCGCCTGCTAGCGTTCAAAACAACCCTGATGCTCGTTCGTGTGCTTATAGTGATTCTAATGGTTTGGCTTACGAGGTAATCTCCAGCAACGGTGTCTCTCGATGTTATGGTGAGGATAAAATATCTCTTTCTAGCTCTATGCAGCCATTCAGTTATATTAAGCCAATTGTTAGTTTTTCCAACATAATAGGTGCATTTAATGATAAACCAGCTGGTGTGTATG
>NZ_JBFRSD010000835.1:0-335 GCF_041473395.1 Vibrio sp. 10N.222.55.C6 | reverse complement strand
GTCTCAAAGCTATCGCTGTTATCGCGTAAAACATCAACAAATGCTTCCATAGAAGAGATCGCATATACGTCTTGCTCCGGTGAGCGATGCGAGGCAGCTTGTAACGTTTTAGGGAGCTCAGGATCAATATTCACCTGATCGCCACCAGATGGAATAAGCACTTCACTCAAGCCAGAGAGAGATTTGATTTTCTCGACCATTGGGAAGATTTTCTTGTCTAGATGATCAGGGGTCGCCACCATGTTTTTAGCTGCGCCATAACCATGGACAAGGTTATAAGCATAAATCACATCCCCGCCCGCAGAACGCCAATTAAAATTAGAACGCTCTACCTG
>NZ_JBFRSD010000834.1:0-203 GCF_041473395.1 Vibrio sp. 10N.222.55.C6 | reverse complement strand
GGCGGTATCTTAGGTGGTATTTCTACTGGCCAAGATATTGTGGCAAGCATCGCGCTTAAACCAACCTCAAGCATTACCGTTCCTGGTGACACGATCACTAAAGACGGCGAAGCAACGCAGCTAATCACGAAAGGTCGTCATGATCCATGTGTTGGTATCCGTGCGGTGCCGATCGCAGAAGCAATGTTAGCGATTGTATTGCT
>NZ_JBFRSD010000833.1:0-209 GCF_041473395.1 Vibrio sp. 10N.222.55.C6 | reverse complement strand
AAATAACGAGAAGTGAGTAACTCTTTATATTGAGAAACCATTCTCTTAGGCGAAGGGATCGCCGAAACCTGAGTGACGGTTTCCTTAAATTTGAACGCTAACACCACCCAAGCTAATGAGACATATCCAAGTAGCGAGATAAACACCATGCTCCAGCCAAAATGGAAGTTAATGAATCCACCGATAACGGGCGCGATCAAAGGTGTTAT
>NZ_JBFRSD010000832.1:0-252 GCF_041473395.1 Vibrio sp. 10N.222.55.C6 | reverse complement strand
AGGTAAGCCCCTTCGTAACTTGGTGCGTCCAGTAAAGAGAGCAGCTCAGAAATGGTGAGTTTGGGATGCGGAATAGACAAAGCATCAAACAGAGCTAAGAACTCTTGTTCAATTTCTAGCATTAACTCGCGACACTTGGCGTTATTGGCTCGGTCATACATGTCTGAATCAAAGATAAACGACGCAGCGTTAGCAGCGAAGCTAATCATAAGTTTTGGCAGCCTCGCATGATAAGTGCTTGTTTCGCGTTTT
>NZ_JBFRSD010000831.1:0-381 GCF_041473395.1 Vibrio sp. 10N.222.55.C6 | reverse complement strand
GTACAGAGCGTAGCTTTGGAATACCATCGCCAAGTCACGGTCTTTCGCATCGACTTTATTCATCAACTTACCGCCAACCACAATGTCGCCAGAGCTTATGCTTTCAAGGCCAGCAAGCATACGTAGCGTAGTCGATTTACCACAGCCAGATGGGCCAAGAAAAACCACGAACTCACCGTCTTCAACCGTAAAATCAAACTCTTTTACAACTTCAACATCACCGAATGATTTTTTGATGTTCTTAAATTCTACTTTAGCCATTATCTGTTCTCCTCAGCGCGCTCTAGAAGCATATTTCGGTACGCAATTGCGCTCTGTTTCAATGTTCTTTCTTGGGTGGTGTAATCAACGTGGACGATGCCAAAACGCTGGCAGTAGCCG
>NZ_JBFRSD010000830.1:0-451 GCF_041473395.1 Vibrio sp. 10N.222.55.C6 | reverse complement strand
GGTGGGTGGAATTCTCTGGAGAACTACGTGACTTTGTTGAAACACTTTGCCGCCTCGAATGGGACGAAACGCTTGAGTGATTTCAGTACAAGTTTGGTTACGGGGGAGAATTACAAGATCTTGAATGACGAGCACTGTATGGAACTTTTGAAAGTGATAATGCAGGCCATTGGCCGTGTCGAGCGACGAGATACCAAGATCACCACAGAAATATTCATGCCTGAGGACGTACTCCGTAACGCGGTGATGCAGTTCCAACGATTGGGGCGTGATCCCCGAAACGAGATGTTTCGTGAGAGTATGTCGCTACTCAACTATAAGTGGATGAAATATTGCGAAGCCACTGCTGCTGCTGCGTCGTTTTCTGACGATAAAGAACGGCAACAACTGGAGAAGAAAACTAAGAGACAAGCTCGACAGTTGGACTCTTTCTTCAATAAAACGGTTCCCC
>NZ_JBFRSD010000829.1:0-904 GCF_041473395.1 Vibrio sp. 10N.222.55.C6 | reverse complement strand
ATTTAACGATGTGTCTGCGAGAAATTTAATTCAAAAGCTATCGCAACAAGGTCAGAGCGATGCCGATATCTTAGCCTTGTTAAATCAAGTATCCCGCGACCACAGTCGCTTGCCAATGCAATGGAATGACCAGGATTTTGCCGGTTTTTCTGAGGTGCAACCTTGGTTCTCGGTGAATCAACAGTATGCAGATATCAATGTTGAGCAACAACAGCAAGATCCAAATTCGATCTTAGGTTTCTATAAGCAGTTGATTGCTTTGCGTAAGTCACATGAAAGCTTAGTGGTTGGCCGTTATCAATTACTGCTAGCTAACGATCCTAATATCTATGTTTATCAACGTGTTGCTCAAGATATGACATGGACCATTATTACCAATTTAAGTCCACAAGAGAGCGTTGTTGATATCGACTGCACCCAATTAGGCGAGTTAATGCTTGATAATCAGAATATTAACAATGAACACGTTCGCTCAGATTTTATAACAACGCAAATAGCCCCCGCTTATGCCGCGTATATATTTGCAAGAAAGCACTAAATTATATTTATGGCTAGGCGCTGATAACGTTAGCCTGTATTTAAATCAAGGAACTATTTATGAGTAAGTTACTATCGTTTGATTTTTGGCAACGATTTGGGAAGTCCCTTATCGTTGTTATCGCGGTGATGCCTGCCGCTGGTATCATGATATCACTAGGTAAAGTGGTCGCAATGTATGCGGGTGGGTTTGGTGCCATTGAAACACTAGGCGCTATAATGGAAAACATAGGTTGGGGGATCATTGTTAACCTTCACCTATTATTTGCGGTCGCGATTGGTGGCTCGTGGGCAAAAGAGCGTGCAGGTGGCGCATTTGCCGCGCTAATTGCCTTCATCTTAATCAACCGTATCACTGGGGTTATAT
>NZ_JBFRSD010000828.1:0-554 GCF_041473395.1 Vibrio sp. 10N.222.55.C6 | reverse complement strand
AGTCCCGGGTGTGCAGCCTGTAAATTTACAATATTCGTCACATCAACTGGCGCTAGTTGGCAAGAGCCATCAATCCAAACTTTATTGGGCTGTCCATTCACTATTGAATCAGAAAATTGGCTATAGCAATCAACACTACTAGAAGGCATTGAAACTTTAATAAATTCGTTATCTACATCATCACGAACCTCTTGCCACTTACTTTTATCGACTCCGAAAAAATCTTTAAAAGGGTCGATAGTGTCATCTCGCTGAATATCTAACCCAACATTATGAGAACTTATCACTCCAAAGGAGTTCTCCCATATCCCTGATTTAACAGCTGTCGATGTCTTATGAGAAGGCTTACAATCCTTAGTGGGATCATGCCCGGATCCTGGAGATTCAATAGAACTACTTACGCCATGATTGGTAATACCAGTCGCAATAAACCTATATTTAACCACTGCCCCGATACACTCATAAGCTTCAGCAGCCGAGTCAAATTCACCAGGGTCTGGTGGTGAAAAAAGTGCTGAGCCAAAAGAAATAACATCAGAAGTCGACTTCATAGC
>NZ_JBFRSD010000827.1:0-697 GCF_041473395.1 Vibrio sp. 10N.222.55.C6 | reverse complement strand
GCATTAACGTGCTTTTACCTGAAGTGTTTTTACCATGAATGATGTTGATTTTGTTATCGAACTTAGCATCAAAAAACTTATTGTTCTTGCTGCTATAGGCAAGGAATCTATTATATTTTACTAAAATTCCCATTGTTATACTTCCGTCTTATAAATTGATTCAAAGTAAGCTGCATACATTGTGGCTTTAAGAGTTTGAGCATCTAACTTGGAACTATTATTTTGGTTAAACATGTCGAAAAGTTCTTCTATACAGTCATCTTCATTGTATCCGTTACATTGACGATAATTAGATTTTACAAAATCAAGTATTTTCTGATGTTCAGCTTCGTCTTTACTCTTGAATAGGTCAAATGCTAAACTGAATTTTAATTCAAACGATTCACGATCAAATGGCTTGATTCCTAATTTTTGACTAATCTCTCTACTATGATCTCGCCAAAATTGGAATGCTTTTGATTTTGTTGTTATGACTTCAATCGCATTATTGATATCTTGACTATGAACCTGCTTTGATCTATCGGAAAGTCTTGCAATGCTTTTTTGGTTATATGTTAATTCCACTTCTTTGAACAGCTTGAATATCGAATCTAGTGCAGCTTTAGTGTCGCTAATTCTTCTATTAAAGATGTCTTCGAGCTTGGATCGCAGTTGATTTTCTTGCTCTTTATTTGTCTTGTTGAAATCGATGTATAAG
>NZ_JBFRSD010000826.1:0-527 GCF_041473395.1 Vibrio sp. 10N.222.55.C6 | reverse complement strand
GAGTTTAGAGAAAGCGTGTTTAGAGTCAGGTATACACATTGATTACAATAAAGTGCGTCGCCCCTGGTTGAAGCCATTTGTTGAAAGAGCTTTTGGCAAGATCAATGAGATGTTTCTGATGACTATACCCGGTAAAACATTCTCAAATACTATTGAAAAAGCTGATTACAACCCTACAAAAGACGCTGTTGTTAGGTTTTCTGTGTTTTGCGAAGAGTTCTTGAGGTGGGTCGTTGATGTTCATAATGTTAAGCCTGATCAGCGAATGTCTCGCATACCATCACTCTATTGGCAACAAAGTGTCGATTCTATAAAACCACTAGAACTCGCGATTGAAGACGAACAGCATTTCACAGTAGTGATGGGAATAGCGGATGAAAGAAAGCTTACTTCTCTGGGGATAACCTACGAGCATTTGCAATACGACTGCCGAGCGTTATCTGACTATCGAAAGCAATACCCACAGAAGAAAGCCTCTAAGAAGCATATCAAAATAGACCCGGACGATTTATCGAGCATCTATATTT
>NZ_JBFRSD010000825.1:0-882 GCF_041473395.1 Vibrio sp. 10N.222.55.C6 | reverse complement strand
CTACCAGCCATCTGTTGCCTTCCTCGCTGAAGCGCTTGATTTTGACTCTGAATTTGCTGAATACAGAGAGAAGTACCCAGAGGACTTTAAAGAGCACTTTAAGCAAAAACGCTTCTCGAATGTGCCAGTATTCACTCAGCTATCCACTGGTAAGAAGATCAATTTCGGCTTAACGCAGAAATAAGCGACCATCACAACCTCAAAGCCGAGAGCCGTCACTTCTCGGCTTTCACTACTCTCAAATGATCAGATAAATACGTCAGATTTCATTTTGACCGTTTTTTGCATTGGCACCGTCAAAACACCTCACTTTCATGCGTCTATGGGAAGTAAGTCTCAATTATACTCTGAATACATTAGCGCAAACCAACTCCGTTATTTTGAGTTTTCAATGCAAAACGGGGCGTACCATACATTTTGTCCAAAGGTGTGCTGTAGCCAATCGTGGCAAACTTCCTGACCTCTAGTCAATGTGACTGCCAAACTTCATATTGACCCAAAACACTGAGAGGAGGTCATCGTGAGGAAGTTATCTTCTGGAAAATGCAGCGGCATCAAAAGGCCGTTTAAGCTTGAAGAGATCTGGCGGATCAGAACTAGGCTAGAGATTGAAAATGATCTGATGCAGCTCGCACTGCTGAACCTAGCTATAGATAGCAAGTTAAGAGCGAGTGATTTGCTAAAGCTACATGTTTACGATGTTTCTTCGCAAGGAGTTATCTATGAGAGGGTTCAGTGCATCCAGCAAAAAACTGGGACCGACGTCCACTATGAGATTACGCCGAGAACACAGCAAAGCATTAGCCGATGGATCTTTGCAGCATCCCTAGAGGCAAGCAGTTTTTTATTCCCGAGTAGCCGACGCTTTGGACAACCTATCAG
>NZ_JBFRSD010000824.1:0-273 GCF_041473395.1 Vibrio sp. 10N.222.55.C6 | reverse complement strand
ATTGGTGGTGACACTTTAATCCAACTTGCGATATCTTCCGATTGCGCGATATTAGCGTCCGTTCTAACCAAGCCACTCGCCTTTACAGGGCGATAAATCGGTTTTATCTCCAAGCGAATCGGTTGATCTGAGTTATTTTCGACGACGATTTTTTCAGTCACCGAAGTGTCGGCATCCAAAACAAAACGAGTCGGAGCGATGAGTAGCTGAGCATAGGCTTGTGCTGTGAAGATTAAGCCGAGAACACATGAGATAAACAACTTCATTTATAAT
>NZ_JBFRSD010000823.1:0-328 GCF_041473395.1 Vibrio sp. 10N.222.55.C6 | reverse complement strand
CTTAAACCCAATCAAAGACGCACGGTTCGCTTACGTATGAATGCTCTGCCTGCTGACATGGCTGATGGTGAATATCGTGCTTACTTGTGGTTTTCCCCAATAGCAAAAGCCGCAGAGTTATCGGACATTGCGCTATCTTCAAGTAAAACCAACAGTGACGGTTCAGCCTTTCAACTGAACTTTCATATCAACAGTTATGTACCCGTTTATGTTCAGAAAGGTGAGCAGGTACAAGATGTTAAGTTTGCGTGTGACAACCAAAGCATCAAGATTCGTAACGATGGTAACTTTCAATTTACTGCAAAATTGAATGTCGACGAGCATAGCG
>NZ_JBFRSD010000822.1:0-1111 GCF_041473395.1 Vibrio sp. 10N.222.55.C6 | reverse complement strand
GATCAGTGACTACTTGAGCGAACACCAGTACCGGTTCTCGTCGTACTTAAACGAGCATTTAGTGCCAGCAGCAACAGCAGCGGAACACGCAGGAGCAGTTAACCCCAGTAAACACATTCGTGAATTGACTAAAACATTTGGCTGGCCCTTACTACGCGACCTTCAAGGCAAAATCATCGTTGTTCTCACTGGTGGAAAAATAGGGAGCAAGAACCAAAACTACCGATCAGGTTGGAACTGGTTATGGGAGACACATGGCGTGGTGCCATCAACTTTCATGTGTCCTGAAGGTAGCACTATTGAACATATTAAGGTGGGAGGGCAACTCAATGGGATATCAAAAGAGGAGTCTCAACGCTTTATTTGTAACAACATGGGTCAGAGTAAGCACTACCAAAATGTCGCAAATGAAGCCGCTAATAATAAGCAAATGATGCATATTTGGGGAGACTCTCTAGTTAGCCCTGAAACATTTGAATACAACTACCTTTCAGTTAGCCACGGGGTGCAGTTCATCAATAGAGAAAGATCTAAACCTCAAGATATTTCGACTTGGGGTAATGCTGTTCCACTTATTGGCGTACGACGTTCAATCGCGGGTTTTTTCCAGATTTACAACGAACAAACCGGGCTGTGCTTAAGTGTCAAAGACTCTAAATATAGTAACGGAACTCAGCTAATCAGCAGTCAGTGTCAAAAGTCAGAGGATCAAAAGTTTGTTTACACCGTTGAATCTCAGCTAAGACCCAAAGGAAACTCTCGATATTGCGTGGATATCAAGGGAGGGAAAGCAGGGAACGGCAAAGACCTTCACTTATGGAGTTGTGATGGAGGAACCAGCGAAAAGTGGAGTATTACACCAACCAGCGCATTCATTAGTTGGCACAGTAACACTAGTGGTGACGACGGTAACGGATACTGCATGGACAATAAAGGGGCTGGGGCAGGAACACAATGGCACCTCTACTCCTGTCAGGATTTTAACGCCAATACTCGCTTCAAACTGCTACCAGTCACTCGTTGGGATGACACTCACCAATAAATATTAATCCATATCTAATTTCAGTGAAGCTTAAAATCGCTTCGCCATCACGATTTTAAGTTTCACATC
>NZ_JBFRSD010000821.1:0-383 GCF_041473395.1 Vibrio sp. 10N.222.55.C6 | reverse complement strand
CATGTTGTGGATGGTCTTTGCCAAATCTGGCCTATTGATGTATTGCTACTTGCCGACGGTAAAACCTCAGACATTCCCTCTGTCGATATCGACTATATGCTAATTGGTCAAGAGTCTCTTTGTTCTGAAAGCAGTGATAGTTATAAGAGCGCGTCAGAAAAAATAGCGTTAGCTCCTATTCTTTCATTTTTATCCCAGCTTGATGAATACCATGCCGGCGTGCACTTTATTGATACGAGCGGCTATGTGATCTCTTCACCTGAAGGTTTTGCCAAAGGGCTGAGCAAAGAGTTACTCTCGACCATAAAGAGTCGTCCTTATTGGCAGAAAACAGCCAACAACCCTGACCAACTTACCCTTTCAGGCCCTGGTTATCGTTTTGA
>NZ_JBFRSD010000820.1:0-617 GCF_041473395.1 Vibrio sp. 10N.222.55.C6 | reverse complement strand
GTCATCTTTCTGAATGAAATGCAGCTGTTCTTTCTCATCGAGCTGAACTTTGCACTTCCAAAACTTAGCGACTTTCTGTAGCTCTCTTAACGCTGCCATTATCGTGACTCCATCCAATCAATAAACGGCTGTTTGTGCTCGCTTACTGTCGCTATTGTCATAACTGCTTTTGTTGCTCGTTGATACTCACGCCATAGCAATGCAATATGGTCTGTTGTCATGCCTTTGCGCATAACCTCTTGAAGCATTTCAACCTCTACGAGCGTTCGGCTATCAGTGAACCCCTGTAAAAGTTCGTTAAACGTCTTCTGCTTTTCGCGTTTTTCAAACAACGCTTCTTTATTTTCGGCATAATAGTTTTTTTGATACTCAGTTCTATTTGTCATTCTCTTGTCCCAAAAAAGCACTGAATCAGGTCAGTGCAACTCAAATTAATGCGCCAGATTTCAAAACGCGGGACGACGCACAACCCGCAAAGCATCGATGTCAATCACTGCTCAATTCTTATCCCTATTTAGGGGTGTTGAATTCAACACTTTTGGCATTCAGATATGTACAGACGAAAAAAGCCCCGAACCAAAAGGAACGGGGCCAAAAACAAACAATGAATTTTCAAA
>NZ_JBFRSD010000819.1:0-217 GCF_041473395.1 Vibrio sp. 10N.222.55.C6 | reverse complement strand
TGTCTGGCTTAGGTGTGATGCTGGCGATTGCCTTGCCTTGGTACATCATGGCTGAAATGGCAACACCGGGTTTTATTGATTACTTTATTGTTGGCGAGCACTTTAAGCGTTTTGTTGTGAGTGGTTGGGAAGGGGATCTTTATGGTTCAGCCCATGATGAAACAAGAGGAATGATTTGGGTTTTCTGGATTCAAGCAGCTGCGCCGTGGTCGATTGT
>NZ_JBFRSD010000818.1:0-689 GCF_041473395.1 Vibrio sp. 10N.222.55.C6 | reverse complement strand
CTGGGTAACGATCAATTCTTACTCGTTACCCAGTTCATCGCTTGTTGCGGTGGGCAGTGTACCCACTATCCCCCCCACGACAATCATGCCGCTCTCAAAGGTATGACCAACGGCCACATCAAAGCCGATATCACCGAGACCTGCATCTGAATTTTCAAATCTATCGCCCTTGTAATAGGGTTGGTCAAATATTAAAGGTATATTTGGTCTGATAAATAAGTTGGTTCGCTCTGCAATTGGCACAGGGAGAACAGGTTGAAAGCTCAAGCGATACCCGTTCTGACTGTTCGCTGAATTTAAGTCGCCTTGATAGTTCGTCCAATCCAAGTTAAAGGACATCGAGCCAAGCGTTGTGTTTGGGTTGGCTAGCTCTTTAGCTACCTCCTCTACATCTTGCCCCTCGTCGGCTAACACTACGATGGGAAGAGTGACAGCAAAGAAGAATATCGCGCTTAAACTTCGTAATTTAAGGTTTGGCATTTTTTTTCCCTGACGAAAACGTTGGTACATAAACGTTTAGCTATGAAGGATTATTTTGTCAAAGTTGCCTTTATAGAGAAGGGCAGCTCTGGAGCGGCAAAGTCAATAGCTGTGGGTGAGATGAGCGTAAAAGTGATTGTTTTTGAGTCACTTTCTCTTGTCACGTTAGATTTGTCTTATCAATGAGCAAAGATGAGGATCAGGTAGAT
>NZ_JBFRSD010000817.1:0-224 GCF_041473395.1 Vibrio sp. 10N.222.55.C6 | reverse complement strand
GCACTATCATGGTGTTGTCTGCGATTGCTATCGTCTTCGGTTGTGTGATTGCATATATGTTGTCGAGTTCTATTACTAATCGCCTGACTCGTGTTGAACAAGTAGCACGCCGCGTGGCAAATGGTGATTTAACCGCAGGTGACATTACCGATGAGTCTGGTGATGAACTGGCTGATCTTGCTAGTTCGATTAACCAGATGCAGAAGTCGTTAGTGGACTTATTA
>NZ_JBFRSD010000816.1:0-210 GCF_041473395.1 Vibrio sp. 10N.222.55.C6 | reverse complement strand
CATCAGCGGCTTGAAATCTCGGTGAACCAAGATGCCCTGCCCAGATTGCATGATCATGTCGTGATACATCTTATCTTGCTCACGCACCGCATTTTGCAGCTGAATCGCAGGGGAAAGATCGATCACTGTGACTTGCAGTGCAGGTCTTCCCTGCCACTCCGTCACATGGTCGATAGAAAACACGGTGAACTCTCTGCCATTGCGATCAAC
>NZ_JBFRSD010000815.1:0-339 GCF_041473395.1 Vibrio sp. 10N.222.55.C6 | reverse complement strand
ATCCACAACCCAAGCTTAGTAATCGCCGATGAGCCGACAGCGAGCTTAGACAGCCACACTGCTAATAACGTGATCGATATTATGCACGAGCTTGGCCACGAGTTTGGCACCACCTTTATTGTTGCGACCCATGATCCAAGAATGGCTAAACGTTGCGACCGTGTGATTGAGTTGGTGGACGGTAAGTTGGTTTCTTCAGTGTCAAACAAGGAGGCAGTCTCATGGGCAAGTTAATGCAGTTTGGCTTTTTGCAATCGCTTCGCTTGGCGTGGCTTAATTTATTTAGAAACGGTCGCCGCAGTTTGTTGTCGGTGTTGATCATCGCCATCGCCGTATTTG
>NZ_JBFRSD010000814.1:0-414 GCF_041473395.1 Vibrio sp. 10N.222.55.C6 | reverse complement strand
GTTAAGATATATAAAGGCAAGCTTATTAATCATCAAAAGAATATTATAGATAATAAAAAATACGTTTTTATTGGAAAGGATATATCTCAAAAAATAGTACTTCGCACATACAGTCCTTACTGTCAAATGCTATCTGACTTTTTAGTTCTCTTCGCTTCTATTATGGTTTTCTTTATACTTAGCCCTCATTACGCTGTTTTTTATATTATCGTAGTTCTCGGGTATTTTTTATTTTTGGAATACTTGTTGTTTTCCCCACACCAACCAAGGTTGCTTAAGAAACTAAGTTTGGATAATAATCAATTTATTCAAGTGTGTAATGGTATGCTTTATCTTGTTTTCTTTTTGGGTATTATTGCGGTATTAATTCTAGATTCTATTCATATATTAGTCGCTATATTAATATTATTAGTT
>NZ_JBFRSD010000813.1:0-782 GCF_041473395.1 Vibrio sp. 10N.222.55.C6 | reverse complement strand
GTTCTAAAACCTGATGAGACGCAGATTGCTGCATATCAACACTTGATTTAACTTGTGCTAGTAGCTCATCAGTTCCCGATTTCATTGCATTTGTTTGAGAAACAAACATGTCATTGCGCTCTTTTTCCATCAGGTTTGACTGCTCATCACGCTTAGAGAACGTTTGTGTAAGTTCACCTACTTGGTTATTAACAAATTCTGTTAACACTCGGCTTTGCCCCGACACATTATCGACAAGTTCTTTAATTGTCGTTTCCATAGAAGAAGCCAACTTTTGTTCTCTTTCCGAAGCTGCCCTCTCTCTCTGGCTAAGTTGCTCACCCATTTCTGAGACCTGTTTCTCCACAAACTCGGTCATCATTCTCTTTTGCTCATTACCTTGTGTTACTAACTCAGATACCTGTACAGAAATCGAAGAAATCAGCTCTTTCTCTCTCTCCGTTGATGCGCTCTGCTGAACTTCAAGCTTATTAACAAATGCTGCCAAAGATGTGCTCATAGATTCTAAAGTTTCATTCACTCCTTTAGAGGCACTATCCATAGCAACACGCTGCTGTTCACCCTGCTGCCCGAAACCATCCATGAATGATTGAAGAACACTCTCTAATGCTTTCTGATTACCGTCAGAGGTTTCGTCAACGAGCTTATTAATAGCAGGAGCCATAATTTTTTCTAAGCTGCTCTCCAGGCCTTGTTGAATGCCCTGAGTTGCCTGTACTAAAGACTCTTGCATTTTCTCGCCAATTTTCTCAGCTAGCCCTTGTAGACTTTCACGTGACTGC
>NZ_JBFRSD010000812.1:0-460 GCF_041473395.1 Vibrio sp. 10N.222.55.C6 | reverse complement strand
ATTTATTGATCACTGTTCGTAATAAGGTGACTGATAATAGTCAATTTTCAAAGTATCTATATCGTGTGGCTAATGTGAAGTTGCTACCACGAAGTAAAATAAGCCAACAGTTTACGGGTAAAGATAGTCAACAAGATGGCCTATACTGGTTTTTTGAGTTTACTGATGAGCCTATCATATTGAATACGCCAATAGAGAAGTCTTACCAAGAACACTTTAGGTTCAAGTTAACTAAAGCTGAATTATTGCATCAATTGCATCATTGGGATGACATAAAGGGCGATTATCAGCTTTATGCTGACCTAGACAAAACGTGGTAATTGACAATTACAGCTACTGATATTGGGTTTCTGTGCTTAAATAAAATCCAACTTAGCGGCATAACGGTAAGCAGTTAACAGGATTTAGCTTGAGCTACCAATAGATAGTAAGTTTTTGGCATTTCATAAGCTTATATTCC
>NZ_JBFRSD010000811.1:0-1080 GCF_041473395.1 Vibrio sp. 10N.222.55.C6 | reverse complement strand
AATAAGTACTTTGAATTAAACGTAAAGTCTTTATTAACGGTTGAGTTGAATATTATTCTTTTCTTTCTTTTTCCTACTATAAAAAATAATGATAGAAAAAAACCAGAAGTAGCATCGACAAAGCGTTGGATTAAAAATTTATTTTTATTGTTAATTGACCACATGATAACCACCAATAGACTTGATATACTAATATACTACAGCATACGTAATTCAGAGAGAAGTGGCTTTGGAAATGGTCTTAGTAACTGGCGGTAACGGTTTTATTGGTAAAGAATTGGTTACATTCTTACAAAATGATTTCACGGTGCGAACATCCGTGCGTCAACTGGATGGTAAGTGCAAAGCCCTCCCTCCATCTGTTGAAACTGTTGTTACTGGTGATATATCTGACAAAACAAACTGGAATAGGGCGATTGATGGTGTTGATGTCGTCATTCATCTTGCTGGTAGGGCGCATATTTTGGATGATACAGCCCTTTCTCCTATCGACTTGTTTAGGGAGGTTAATACTAAAGCGACATTGCACCTGTTTGATGAAGCCGTTAAGAATGGTGTCCGACGTTTTATTTTTGTAAGTAGTATTGGTGTCAACGGCAATATTACTCATGGAAAACCATTCACAGAACAAGATTCCCCCGAGCCAGCTTCTGATTATGCTCTTTCAAAATATGAAGCAGAAAAACAACTTACCCTAGCGGCTGCTCAAAGTGACATCGAACTTGTTATTATTCGACCTGCTTTAGTGTATGGGAAGAATGCGCCGGGAAACATTGCACGATTGTCTCGAATAGCCACTAGATGTCCATTTTTACCATTCGGCTTAGTCGCAAACCGTAAAAGTTTTGTCTCAATTGAGAATTTAGTGTCATTGTTGGCGTTGTGTATTACTCATCCGGCAGCTTCTAATCAAGTGTTTTTGGCTGCTGATACTACACCCGTTTCGACAAAACAATTGGTTAACATTTTAAGCAAAGTTGAAGAAACAAATACGATAAACTTTCCTTTTCCCGTCGTGCTTATGCGTATGGCTGCAACACTCCTGGGAAAGAAGGCTATGGCTAGTCAATTGTTTGATGA
>NZ_JBFRSD010000810.1:0-427 GCF_041473395.1 Vibrio sp. 10N.222.55.C6 | reverse complement strand
CCTTTGGAACAGTTCCAACAATGGCTCTCCAACTTTAGTGAAACCTCAAGTTAAGCCATAGTGATTTTGCTAGATAAAACCAAAACAGAGGTCAATTCTCGTGAATGTCTACTGATCGCAATAAGGTTACTTAACCGTCCAATACATTTTCTCACAAAGTACTTTTGCAACTCACTAATACGTTTCAAATATTTGTTTTCTGCATTGCCGCCCAAATAGAGTCTTGCGAATACCAGTCATTAGTTTTTCTAAGGTAAACCAATGCAAGGGATGTGGATATTAGGTGTGGCTATAAATGACTTTGGGGCAGAAGCGTGTTAGCTAATTCGCTCATCCAGACCTGACATTACTCAAAACAGATCAGACTTTATTAAAACTGAGCAAAATTTATTGTCCGTCGACATTTGCCATTTCAGGCTTTTGATTA
>NZ_JBFRSD010000809.1:0-524 GCF_041473395.1 Vibrio sp. 10N.222.55.C6 | reverse complement strand
GATAGATACCACGTTGTTTGAGGTACTCCACTTGTTCTTTAGTTTCTACACCTTCAGCTATAGCTTTTAAGTTAGATGTTTGAATAAACGAAATAATGGCGTCTAGTACACTAGTTTTGACGTCTGTTGTCTCAATAGTATCGACAAACATTTTGTCTATTTTTAGCGTATCGATACCAAGTTCTTGTACATAAGAAAAGCCTCCATAGCCGGTACCAGCATCATCAAGCTTCAAGTTTATGCCATATTGATAAAAGTGTTTTAATGTGGATTTGGCACGCTCTAGGTCCGATATTTCTAACCTCTCTGTAATTTCTAGACTTACCGATTTTGCGTTAATTCTAAAGGACTCGCAAAGACTAATAACTTTGTGATAGAACTGTTCGTTCTCTAGATGCTCAGGAACAATGTTAATACTCATAAACTGTTCACCTGATCTCCAATCAAGTGTAATAATGTCTTGTATCACTTTATCGAGTAGTTGATCTGTTATGGGTATGATAAGGCCGCTATCTTCAGCGTAA
>NZ_JBFRSD010000808.1:0-601 GCF_041473395.1 Vibrio sp. 10N.222.55.C6 | reverse complement strand
ACTTTGATCCCTGTTTCCTTTTCGAAATCAGGCAGTAATACCTTCAGGCTGCTGTCGAAATCAGGGAAACCGTCGAAACGAATCTCTTTGTCAGCCGCGTTCACAGCTGTTGTACCTAATCCTAAAGCAACCGCGCATGAAAGCGCCAAGGTCTTAAATTTCATGTTCTATCCTTAATATTTTTATAGGGTAACGAGTAAATCCGATACCGAGTTTCTAGTGACCAACGTCGGCAGCAATTTAAAGTTCACGTCATGTTTGATTTTTTTTAGCTTTTGTAGAGTGAGCTGCACTGCTTCGATGCTCATCTCTTCAATGGGGAAATTAATGGTGGTCAAACTAGGGGTCAGATAACGCGCGAAGATGGTGTTATCGAAGCCGACAAGAGAAACGTCTCTCGGAACAGACAATCCCTCTTTATGCAAAACTTCGAACGCGCCAAATGCCATGTGATCGTTTGAAGCGAATACCGCCGTAAAGTGGCATTTTCTGTTGATCAACTTCTTCATGGCGCTGATGCCAGTCTCTTCAGTAAATCCCGCCTCAGAGACTAAGGCTTCATCGTATGGCACACCGGCTTCTTCCAGTGCCTTGCGATAAC
>NZ_JBFRSD010000807.1:0-361 GCF_041473395.1 Vibrio sp. 10N.222.55.C6 | reverse complement strand
CATAAGAGATATCACCACCCTCAGAGTTTGCTTTTAACCCTTCAACAAACTCTTCATAGCCATAGCTTTGATGAAAAGTAACAAAGCGAATTTGACCAGTTCTTGTGAGCTCTTTGTATTTTTCCACCAACTTTGTTCGTTGTTCTTCTGATGCGCCACCAGCTTGTTCGCTAATATTAAGGTTGGCATAAAACTCAGGTTCTGCAGCTTGAACCGCTGCTTCAATAGTGTGATAGGTTTTGCCTGTCCCTGGTGGTCCGTATAAGATTTGATTAAGAGGCATAAGCACAAGATCTCTAGGTTCTTTTGAACATTGCTCTATCTGAGGTAATTCAGCTAAGTCCATTAGACTGGTTAAATA
>NZ_JBFRSD010000806.1:0-344 GCF_041473395.1 Vibrio sp. 10N.222.55.C6 | reverse complement strand
ATATGACGATGTGTCGATATTAACTCTTTGATTTGACTTACAAAGTCAGTTTGCAAAATTAAAGGACAGAAGTGTGGTTCAGTGTTCGATAGGACTGAGTAAAACATGCGAAGCTGATTTTCACTGAATTTTCCGAATTTTCGATGAACTATCGTATGTAATTGTTCTCGAAAAACTACTGAAGTACTTAAACTAGTTAGCGAACGTCGTTGTAGAAAGCTATCAACCGCTTTGTTTAAATCTTTACTGGTTACAACTGTCGATGCAAAAGGAGAAATGGGTTGTATGTATGATGTAGTCATTGTTTATTTTCCATTATGTCCCACAACATTTTGAATGTGTGT
>NZ_JBFRSD010000805.1:0-290 GCF_041473395.1 Vibrio sp. 10N.222.55.C6 | reverse complement strand
TAAAACAATCAATCAACTCTCGAACACTGAACGTCGAATCGGCAGTAAAAACACAATGAAAGACCTAGCTGATGACATCAAATACTTGCTTTATGGGAAGCATTTAGACCAGTTTATGCGAGAAAGTGAACACTACTCAAGCATGCCAAAGCCAGAAGTTAAAACTGACAGTCGTGCCTTTCGAGAGTGGCTTAAATCAAACAAATCAAACTTAGCGGTGTAGAAATGAAAACGAAAGATCAGAAAATTGAAGATCTCGAAACTGCTTTAGTAGCGGCTAAACTGAAGAT
>NZ_JBFRSD010000804.1:0-435 GCF_041473395.1 Vibrio sp. 10N.222.55.C6 | reverse complement strand
TGATACCACGATGGCCAAAGACCCAACGATCTCACCGCGTAAAGCAACGCTTATCGCAATGAAGGAAGTAACGGGTCCGATTGTTACTTCGACGTTGGTACTGTTAGCGGTATTCATTCCAGTAGCTATGCTGCCAGGTATTACCGGTATCATGTATCGTCAGTTTGCTCTAACTATCTGTATCGCTGTTGTTATCTCTTCTATTAATGCTCTAACACTGTCACCTGCATTGTGTTCATTAGTTCTTAAGCAGGGCGGTGGTAATACGGCTCGTTGGTACCAAGCGTTTAACCGTGGTCTTGAATCAGTAACCAACAAATACGGTCAAATTGCAGGCTTCCTTGTGAAAAAGGGTGTTCTGCTGTTTACCTTCTTCGTTGTGGCGCTAGCAGCGGTAACTTACTTCGCGAAAACCACGTCTACGGCGTTCGTACC
>NZ_JBFRSD010000803.1:0-250 GCF_041473395.1 Vibrio sp. 10N.222.55.C6 | reverse complement strand
GTTTAGGACTCAGCGGACTGCAGAATTAAGTGCTGGCAGGAAACGCTTCAGCGTATGCTTCCATAAAGTCTTTGCGAATGTCTTGCTCTAAATGAATCGCTTTTTCGGTCGGGCAGAAAATCATAAAATGTACTTCTTGCTCACCCGTCGAACTGCTCGTGATATGGATGTGAGGCTCAGAACCCGGTAAGTCAACGCCAGCGTGCTTTTCGATCACGCCGTTGTAACGGCGGGCAACATCGATAAACTC
>NZ_JBFRSD010000802.1:0-304 GCF_041473395.1 Vibrio sp. 10N.222.55.C6 | reverse complement strand
GTACATTCGAATCTACGATGTGGACGCACTTTGGACACTGCAACCGCTGACTAATGGCAATACCTACATCACCTACACCGCGTATGCGAACGCAGGGGGCATCTTGCCAAATTGGTTGATGAACAAGTTATCGATAGGCAGTGCACTGAGCACGTTTAAGGGGCTAAAAGAACAGTTACCAAAGTACCAAGGCCAACAGCACCCTAACCTGCCAAATGAGTCTCGCTAACGATACAAGTCGATAAGTAAATGGAGGCATTAAGGTTAAAGATTAAGGTCTTCTAGCGAGGTCGCGAGCTAAGAT
>NZ_JBFRSD010000801.1:0-426 GCF_041473395.1 Vibrio sp. 10N.222.55.C6 | reverse complement strand
ATGCTAACACCAGCGAAGATCACTGTTCACTATCAACCGGTAGGCGTTGTAGGCATTATCGTTCCTTGGAACTTTCCTATAATGCTCTCTTTAGGTCCTCTCATCACTGCGTTAGCGGCGGGCAACACTGCAATGCTCAAGATGTCCGAGTTTACTCCTGCGACCAACCGAGTTTTGAAAACCATGCTGGCCGAAGGCTTTAGTGAAGATCAAGTCGCGATTATCGAAGGCGAAGCGGATGTTTCCGCTAAATTTAGCCAACTGCCGTTTGACCATATCCTTTTCACAGGCTCGACCTCTGTGGGTAAGCACGTCATGAGAGCAGCAGCCGACAACTTAACGCCAGTAACTTTGGAGTTAGGCGGCAAGTCTCCAACGATTATTGCTCCCGACTTTGATGTGGCTGACGCCGTTGAACGCATCCTG
>NZ_JBFRSD010000800.1:0-218 GCF_041473395.1 Vibrio sp. 10N.222.55.C6 | reverse complement strand
GCCCAATCTTGCAGAGACAAGCGCTCGCCATGACAACCAATTTGCAGCTCTAGACCAGCTTGACGACCTTCTAAGATCACCTTGTTCCAGTTGTCGCGCCAGCACTCAAGTTCGCAGTTATCCATCTCAGCAGAGTCTGTTAGTACACTCCACGTTAGGAATAGATCCAAGAAGCGAACTTGCTGTTCGGTGATACCGATTGAGCTGAATGGGTTTAC
>NZ_JBFRSD010000799.1:0-612 GCF_041473395.1 Vibrio sp. 10N.222.55.C6 | reverse complement strand
CTTGGTCCATATCATCAGGATTTGGGTGATGTGCAAATTGAATAGGTTCTGAAAGCCAAAACATCGGAATGCCGTCGTGCTTTGCTACCTCATCAGGCAAAATTAAATCGTCACTTGGTGTCCAGTGTGGCTCTTGATCAATAAACCGATCAAAGGCATTGATCAGGTCCTTATCGCGTTCGCGGTTACGATACTTCAGCATCAAGGCTCGAAGTTGAATTAGAATAGACCCGAGCTCTTGTTGGCAACTACGAATCGCACTGTGCATTTCAGCACAAAACAAGGTGTTGAGCTCGGAGTTATCTCCAGCCATTTCACTCAACAACTTAAAAGAGAAAGCTTTCATGCCACTAACAAGCTTTTCAGCTTGCTCTATAGCAACTTGGTTCTCTTTTTGTTTTTGAGCGAGCGTATGGCCATAGCCAAAGTCATAACTGATACGGTTTCTTAGACGACGACAAGACTCTTGCAAGTCCATTGTGATTTCATAAACGACACCTTCAAGGCTATTAAACCTATCCGCCTCTTGTTCTCTTTTGCCATTTAATTTAGCTTCCAGGTATTCTTGCGCTAAGCTCTGAATTTCTGGAATGCGCTCAGCATGTTGAGTCC
>NZ_JBFRSD010000798.1:0-671 GCF_041473395.1 Vibrio sp. 10N.222.55.C6 | reverse complement strand
CTTACAGACTTTAGGCTTCTAACTTCTTCCGTTTTTGATGATAGTCCACACGCTAGGGCATAACCCATCTCTAATGTGGCAGCGGTTATTGTTTCATCACATGTCCCAATGACAGCTCGTTGCGCTTCACGATATGTGCGACATGCCATATCCATGTTTCCAACAGATAATTCATAGAGCTTATTGTTAAGCTCTTGAGTTAATTCTGTATAATTATTTGTCCATTGATACTTCCACAGCTCTTCAACAAAGGCTTCCCAAGCATCACTGTCACGCTCCAATACCTCCATAACAAAATAACCACCACTTTCAGCACGTCTCGCCGCTTTCAACGTCCTTGCTAATGTGTCATCAAATGGAGGGTTCGCACAAAAGAAGATTGGAACACCAAGTTTGTTCACTAGACTGTGCAAGAAGTTCAAAAGATTGTTCTCACCACCTGTTCGTTTGAAAACAAGCCTCTGCATCTCATCGATCACTAAGATGCCAAGAAAACTTGATTTAATGTTTTGCTCAATCTGTCGAACCAATGCACCTATCGTTCCTGCGGGTTTCGTTTTTTCTCTTCCTAACGATAAGTCTAAAGATGCCAGTATTTCTTCACATAAATCCCGAACGCTAGAGTTGTTTGGGCAGTCAACTTTTATCCAAACAACCTGCTTATCCAGTTC
>NZ_JBFRSD010000797.1:0-291 GCF_041473395.1 Vibrio sp. 10N.222.55.C6 | reverse complement strand
ATCAGTTGCATATTCATTTACATATAACATATTCACCATGCTTATATAAAATCACAGCATATCTCTCTTAGGGTCTAACTAGAAAACAACGGACTACCCTTCAGAAACAAAAAAGCCACGTAGATACGTGGCCTTTAATTTACGGTGACTGAATAAAGTCATGTAGAGAAGAGTCTAAACAACACCTTCAGAGATTAGGCTGTGTTTATTCAGCAAGCGGTACATCGTCGCTCGTGATACACCGAGCTCCTTAGCCGCCAATGAAACCTGACCACCGTAAGATTCCAATAC
>NZ_JBFRSD010000796.1:0-246 GCF_041473395.1 Vibrio sp. 10N.222.55.C6 | reverse complement strand
CATGATCTCTACAATAGGAGTATCCAAAGGCAAGCTGTTTAAAATACCTCTACGAATATCACCATCAGTTACCACACCTAAAAGGTGCTGTTCATCATCAACAACTAACGCAATTCGCAACGCCTCACTATCAATAACCCTAAGAGCATCAACAATAGTTGCTTCTGGTTTAACTATTGTTTTTTCCCAAGAATAACTCATGACTTACCTTATTATTTTTTTATTACCGTTCGGCTTGGGTAGCAA
>NZ_JBFRSD010000795.1:0-444 GCF_041473395.1 Vibrio sp. 10N.222.55.C6 | reverse complement strand
GGTAAATGCACCAATAGGAGTGCGCTTAGCCGCAACAATAAATACTTTTTCCATCATTCCAACCCCTTCAGTTTCGCCAATTACTGCATGTACAAGCCGCCATTCACAGACAATGTTTCGCCTGTAATGTACGCGCCAGATTCACTCGCTAAAAAGCCCACTGCGTCTGCAATTTCAACAGGTGTTGCTAAGCGTTTCATCGGAATTTGGTTCTTGATTGAATCCAGTACTTCAGGCTTCATTTGCTCAACCATAGGAGTTGCTGTGTAGCCAGGGGCAATCACGTTCACGGTTACGCCGCTACGAGCGCCTTCTGCAGCCAAAGCTTTAGAAAAACCAATCATTCCAGCTTTCGCTGCTGAGTAGTTAGTCTGTCCAAATTGACCTTTAAGACCATTGACGGAAGAGATGTTGATGACACGGCAGTTACCTTTCTCACACATA
>NZ_JBFRSD010000794.1:0-533 GCF_041473395.1 Vibrio sp. 10N.222.55.C6 | reverse complement strand
ATCCCATACCGTAGATTCGGCTAAAAACGACAGTGAGTTCATCGCCATCGTCGCATAGCGTAGCGCTGATTCAGGCTGTGATATTTTGCTTTGAGCTTGCTCTAGGAAAGCGGTCTGTTGCTCAATAATCTTCTGCTCAATCACCTCAAGCTTTGGCAAAACATCTTGTAACATCGGTAAGGCAGGCTTTGCTTGTGGGTAGAATTGCGTGTAAGCCTTGTCTGAGTGCCAGCCATTGAGCATAACTTTACTGTGTGCCATCACCTGTGCGAAACGCAGGTCAACGGATTCGCCCGGCTCCAACTCAACCTGAACCACGACCAATGCACTCAATGCTTCGCGCCCAGTGTAGATCCCAGTTTGGAATTCTGTATTAGTACGGCCTGTTTTCAGTGCGAACTCGGTTTGCTGGGTCACTTTCGAAGTATAAAGCGTTGGCTTAACAGACACCGATACCTTGCCAGATTTAGTCAAACGGTTTTCGGCTTGAACACCAAACACCACCTCACCCTCAATATCACTTTGATAAGGGG
>NZ_JBFRSD010000793.1:0-623 GCF_041473395.1 Vibrio sp. 10N.222.55.C6 | reverse complement strand
GAAAGTGGATAACAAAGATTTCCGAATCATTGAAGAGATGATTGTGAAGTCGCTGATTACTTCTCCAAAAAGTGGGACAGAGTTTGCCCTCGGTAAGAAGGTTAAAGTCAGTGGTCATGCTTGGGCTGGGTTAAGAACCGTTGAGAAGCTGCAAGTTAGTTACGACTACGGCACCACTTGGCATGATGCAAAGCTGAATAAGCCGGTAAACAAGGGCGCGTGGCAACAATGGGAAGCTGATCTAGACCTTCCCATGACAGGCTATTATGAGATCTGGGCGAAGGCGACCGATAGCGAAGGCGATAGCCAGCCAGTCGTGCAACCGCAATGGAATCCTAAAGGTTACCTGTTTAATGGTTGCCACCGTATCGCAGTAAGAGTGTCGTGATGCTGTCTATTTCCAATAAGCCTATCGATGGCCGTTCTAAACTTACCAATTTGGTTAATGGCCAGTCATTTCATGCAGACTCAACTCCTGCCAGCAAGCGCAGTTACCGTAAAGGCATAATGAGAGCGGCATTGGTGTGTAGCTTATTAACGTCGATGCTTGTTCATGCTGAAGACATTCCAGAAAACCCAAAAGAGTACTACGGCGTAGATAAAGCCTCGGGGCTGATCATGGC
>NZ_JBFRSD010000792.1:0-317 GCF_041473395.1 Vibrio sp. 10N.222.55.C6 | reverse complement strand
GCCATCCACACACTCGCGGTGCATTTTTAGCGCGGTATCTAGGCCCCAGCGTTCAATCCACTGAGAACGCTTCAAACGCCCAGAAGCACACTGTGCTTGGCCACCATTTCGGGTACTGCAGCCCCAACTCATACGGTTAGCTTCAATCACAGTCGCTTTAATACCGTACATTTCAGCAAGGTGTATCGCGGTACTTAGGCCTGTGTAGCCTGAACCGATAATAGCCACATCGACATCCATGTCTGACGTGATTGGGCCATCATCTTCAGGTGGTGCGCCTGCGGTATCTACCCAATAAGTCGGGGCATATTCCTTAC
>NZ_JBFRSD010000791.1:0-575 GCF_041473395.1 Vibrio sp. 10N.222.55.C6 | reverse complement strand
GAATTTTACTCTCGATTTAGATTTCAACTCGTTGCAATCACCGTTGCAAAAATAGCTCGCCGCACCACAGGCTTGAAGCTTCTCAAGTTGGCTGCTGCACTCTGGGCAAAACCCTACTTTAATAAAATGAGCCTGACAACTTTCACAGTGATACTTGCCATCCCAAGCTAGCTCAGACTGGCACTTAGGGCAGATATTTTCACTCATTAGCATTTCCTAATTTACGACTGTTTTTACAATCTACTACTGCTGGGACTTGGCTTGCTTGATTTGATACATGTTCTTATCAGCTTGTGCGATCAACTGGTCTAATCCTTGAGGATCTTTGTCACAAGAAAGCCCGACACTCACTGAAAACTGCACATCATTGATATAAAGCGCTTGTTGCAGTGCTTTCTCTAAGCTGTGGTAGAAGCTAACGACGCTTTCTTGATCATCAAAACATGAGAACACCACAAACTCATCGCCACCATAACGACCTATCTTGGCACATGCTGTGGTTGCCTCATCAAGAACTTCGGCAACCGCCAACAGCACATCGTCACCGAAACTGTGGCCATAGGTATCATTTATTG
>NZ_JBFRSD010000790.1:0-227 GCF_041473395.1 Vibrio sp. 10N.222.55.C6 | reverse complement strand
AAAGGCCAAAAAGGGAGAGCGGTATCACAATCTCAGAACGGTGTTTATCGACTGATTGATGAAGATGTTTCGCTCCCGGTTGCGGTTATCAAGCAATCAGCCTTAACCAATAACCTAAATTGGATGCAATCATTCGCCGATCATCATCAGGTTAAATTATCGCCACACGGCAAAACCTCCATGACACCTGATTTTTTCCGCCAACAGCTAGAAAATGGCGCTTGGGG
>NZ_JBFRSD010000789.1:0-287 GCF_041473395.1 Vibrio sp. 10N.222.55.C6 | reverse complement strand
TAGCTAAGTTCAACCGAACTAAAAAGCCAATCACACACCGATAAAACTAACTGCAGGTGTAATCGCCTGCAGTTATTCACCACTCTTTCCGGTTTACTTTCCATGCCTGTCTCAGGCGAACTCTTAGTACACCGCTCTTATAGGAATTCTATGTCTACTCTTACCCTTAAAGGGCTTACCAAGCACTACTCCAGTTCTGATAAAGCCCTTACCAACGTTAGCTTGTCGGTCAATGCCGGTGAAGTGGTTGGTTTAATTGGTCCATCTGGTGCGGGTAAATCAACGCT
>NZ_JBFRSD010000788.1:0-307 GCF_041473395.1 Vibrio sp. 10N.222.55.C6 | reverse complement strand
GAATCGAATCGTCAGCGTAGATGATTGAAGCATTAATGGGGTGGCTTGCTGGGTGATGTTTTCGATTCGAGTCGTTATGTCTTTATTGCTACTGATACTTAACCATGCAGAGCCCAGCATGATCACAATCAGTACAAAGAAACCTAAATATACTCGAGACACGATGGAAGAAAGTCTCATGGTGAATCCTTGATCTAGTGGCGAAAAAAAGGGCACAAAAATGTGCCCAAGAATGGAGTTAATTGAAACGTGCCCTAATCAATCTGCCTTTAGGGCTAAAATGGACAGTATTTACGTACTATTGAAA
>NZ_JBFRSD010000787.1:0-659 GCF_041473395.1 Vibrio sp. 10N.222.55.C6 | reverse complement strand
ATAGATAGCTGTTCTATCATTAAGCATTTCATTGACGACTAAATCATATCGACCATGCGTTTTTAAAATCCGGTAATAGTCCTTAACGGATGCTCTTGGCGGAATTTCAACTAAAGAGTCAACGTCTGGATTGGTACCAAAAACCATCTCCCCTCTAGCATTAACTAAAACATCTATTGTTGCGGTCGGAAACGCTTTTCTCAGACTATGGGTAAAAGCAGAGATCAACAAACTATCACCAATGCAATGAGTGGCAACAACTAATATTTTTTGGTAACTACATGAATCGTTCATTAATCTGTTCGGCGTTTGATATACTGTTCTACCAAGTATGCCATAAACTCCCCAATACGAGACAGTGATTCATGTTTACAACAAAGCAAATCCATAAAACAACGTACTGGTATAATCCTAAATTACTCACCGAAGACGTTGAATTGGCTTTTTCTGTGGATTATTGGAAGGCGAATCAAGCAATACTGGGGCACGCTCAAGGTAGAGGAACAACATGGTTTGTTAAGGGGGAAAAAAGCGATTTCGCTCTTCGACATTATCATCGCGGCGGCTTGTTTGGAAAGCTAGTTAGAGACAGCTATTTATTTACTGGATTAAAGAGCTCACGAGCATACCAAGAGCTAATGTTACTTGAACTCCTCGCT
>NZ_JBFRSD010000786.1:0-307 GCF_041473395.1 Vibrio sp. 10N.222.55.C6 | reverse complement strand
GATTAACGTATTAGTCATCAGTTATCTGACGTTAATCCCACAATGCTTGGGCTATATCGCGTTCAGTTTTGGTTTACGCCACGTGACCGCGAGTAGCGCCAATCTGCTGACTCTGTTTGAACCAGTAGTTGCAGCGGTGCTTGCCGTCTGTGTTGTCGGTGAGCTGATTCCTTTTACAGGCTGGTTAGGTATGTCTCTGATTGTGTTGTGCTTGTTTATACAGTCGAAGCCATCTAAAGGAACGTTATAAGTATTTGTTTTGCCTAATTGAAATTTTTTCATGTGTAATTCTTATAATTGAATAAAA
>NZ_JBFRSD010000785.1:0-256 GCF_041473395.1 Vibrio sp. 10N.222.55.C6 | reverse complement strand
CGATTGAGTGGTTATGCGGGCGGTGCAACTGAATCTTCGGTTCAAACGCTGTCAGAAATCGATCTGCAAGAAGTCCCACGTTTTAGCAGTGGCTTTAAAGAGCTAGACCGCGTACTTGGTGGTGGTGTCGTACCGGGTGCTGCGATCCTGATTGGTGGTAACCCGGGTGCCGGTAAATCAACGCTGCTATTACAAACCATGTGTCAGCTTTCTTCTCAATTACCGACTCTCTATGTAACCGGGGAAGAATCTCTGC
>NZ_JBFRSD010000784.1:0-562 GCF_041473395.1 Vibrio sp. 10N.222.55.C6 | reverse complement strand
CCAATGCGACGAATGGTAATAATGAGGAGTGAATGGTTGAGAGGCGGTGTGAGTGGGGATATAGGATTCAGTTATTGTATTTCAGTAAAAGTCGTGCTTATTTTGCACAACCCATATTTACTAATTATTCATACTGGGTAGACATAAACACACCTGATACATTGGAGCTATGTATTGTTTTTGTAATCTTCGGAATAGAAACGGTGATTCAGGAGATCGATGAGTAATTGTTGAAATAAATCATTCGCATAACCACTTACAGCTTTAAAATACGAGACAAAGTTAATACAATATTGTTGCACATTGAAATGGTTCAATGTTTATATCAAATTAGTTATGGATTTATCAATATCATGGAAGCAACAACAGTTAATGCTAACGAAACTCAAACGCCAAAAGTTCTAAACAAACTTGGAACTGCATCATATGGTCTCGTTGCAATTGGGTCTTTCTTACCTGCAATTACTATCAAAATGTGGGGAGTGTCTGAATCAATTACAGGTTTAGATGTCTACGGGTTCACTATAGTCTTACTAATGATTGTAGGCTCAGCATCCTGCGC
>NZ_JBFRSD010000783.1:0-676 GCF_041473395.1 Vibrio sp. 10N.222.55.C6 | reverse complement strand
GTTCTATATTGTCCAGAACCACCGATCCCAAGATACTTAGCACCCGCACCGCCTGTCACGATATTCGAGTCATAAGCCACAATCCCGCCTTCGATGACGATGTTAGCGGAACTCAAAGACGACAAGTCTGCCCCATGATTATTTACGACCTTATCTTTTTTCTGAGCCGCTCGAATGATCTTACGTTCAGTCAATAAGTTTTGGAGCCCTTCACGCTCCAGAGGTACAAACCACTGAGAGTCGATAAGTGCTGTCGTCAATAAAGACGTCCCACCCTGTGGCACTGCTGTGGAAAAGTTACTGTTTGGCTGAGGCTTGTATTGGCCTGTTTGATCTCTAAAGTCATAAACTGAGACCAATATTTTGCCGCGAGGCGGAGGTAATGAGATAAGATCGGTATAAGTCGATCCTCTCGGCATCAGTTTTGGCGTTTCAGAAGTCTCTGGAATTTGCATAGAGTAAGTGCACCCTCCCAACACAAAGGTCAAGAGGACGATAATGATCGATTTCATAACACAATCCTTGTGATTAGAGGTCTGGGTTTAGTCCCGAAACACTGATTTCTGTTGATTCCCCTGTCGCTTTATCGACGATTTGAACGAGTAAGGTCCCGGAGTCGTCAACAATATTGAGGAAAAAGTCATCTGTTTCTAACTGCCCTGTATTTCCGTTACCT
>NZ_JBFRSD010000782.1:0-389 GCF_041473395.1 Vibrio sp. 10N.222.55.C6 | reverse complement strand
GATCCTAGACCGTATAAGTTAGCGGTAGATGAAGCGCAGTTGGCTTTAGAGCAAGTCCAGCAAGATAACGCTGAGCTAGATGCCTCTTTGTTAGCGGCGCAAGCTGATGTCAATGCCAGCCAAACCACATCACAACAAAAACGCAGCGAAGCAAAGCGTCTTAATGCACTGTACAAAACTAATGGCGTATCCCAACAGCAACGCGATCAAGCTGACAGCGATGCCGCTGCGGCTGAAGCAAATTTGCTGGCAACCCAAGCCCGTTTAAAGCAATTAGAAGTGAGCCGCGGTGTTTACGGTAACAATAACTTAAAAGTACGTCAGGCCGAAAATCGCTTAGCCCAAGCCAAATTAAACCTGTCTTATACCCAAGTTCATGCGGATCAAGA
>NZ_JBFRSD010000781.1:0-826 GCF_041473395.1 Vibrio sp. 10N.222.55.C6 | reverse complement strand
ATCTAAAATAAATTGATAATCATAAACGTATGCGCTAGGTCTTGTGTTTAGTCGGGTTTGTTTGAATGAAGCTATGATAGGCGAGTTATTAACAATGAAAAACAGGTTTTAATTTGAATTATTATCAAAAATAATTTGAATGCAGATTGTTCTGTCGTCAAGACTGCTTTATAAATAGTAGAAACGCAGCAAATACTGCTGTCCCTTTTTCTGGTAAAGGTCTCATCATGCTCTTAGAAGATTTACAGGTTATTTTAAAAGTCGCGGAGTTTCGCAGCATCACCGCAGCGGCAACCAGTTTAGATATGCGTACCGCCACAGCGAGTGCAGCGGTAAAGCGCGTTGAGGCATCATTGGGCGCGGAGCTTTTTGTCCGTACAACCCGTCACTTGCGATTGTCCTCTGCTGGGGAGCGTTATTTACCTCAGTGTCAAGAGGCGCTAAAGATGCTTGAGCAGGCCAAAATGAATATGCATGAAGACTTGGGCATTATTGATGGTGAAATTCGTATCGCGCTATCGTCTGATTTGGGGCGTAACCTTATTACTCCTTGGTTAGATGAGTTTTTATTGCAATACCCGAATGTCTCACTGCGTTCAAGTATTAGCGATAGCAATATTGATTTCTACCGTGATTCTGTCGACATGGCTCTGCGCTATGGCTCACCAACCGATGCCAATATGTATGGCTTTAAAATCTGTGATGTACAGAGAGTGCTGTGTGCAAGCCCTAGCTATTTAGCGGAAAATCCAGCCCCCACACAGCCGAACGATCTGCTTGAGCACAATGCGTTGTTTTATCAATTGCACGATGTGTTACAAAATGA
>NZ_JBFRSD010000780.1:0-584 GCF_041473395.1 Vibrio sp. 10N.222.55.C6 | reverse complement strand
CAACTCTAAATTATCACAAAGATATTTTAAGCCGCGGTTCTTGATTCTGAAGTGATAAGTATTGTCTAGACTCCATTCAGCCTTTTGATCAGGCGATATCGGAAACACTTTAATTGGCATATTAGCGAAGTGCTCAGGCTCTTCCGCTAGAACAGAGATTTCAGGCCGAGTTCCATTTTCCTCAACCCAATTGGCTAAAAAAGACAAAATGCAAAATCTTGCGCCTTGATAGTAAGTTCTATCATTGCCATAAATGACAAATGTTAAGTGTTTTCTAGCCAATTCTGATTTCATAATTTAGTACTTCGTAATATTTTTAAAAAGTGCTTTGTGCTTGCTGCTGACATGGCTTCGAACATGAGTTCGGTATCCCTCTTTAAACCAACTTCTAACCGTCGCATAAAGCCCTGAGGTTCTACCACTCAACTCACTATCAAATGCACCGGTTTTACTACCCTGACGAACCAAAGGTGGGTGTGTCCAAAAAATATTGTACTCTAATGTCGTCCGTTCATTACCAATATAACCATCAATAGGTGCGTCGGTTATATTGTTTTCCATATGCTCTACCATTGCGCGAGCAA
>NZ_JBFRSD010000779.1:0-271 GCF_041473395.1 Vibrio sp. 10N.222.55.C6 | reverse complement strand
CACTGGGCGTGTGTTGTTGATCCTCTTTGCCGCTACCGTGTTTGGACGTTTGTTGATCGAGCAAAAGATCCCAGTAGTGGTGGCGGAATCGCTACTTAGTTTCACCGATAACATGTACATGGTGTGGGCGCTAACCATTACCTTGTTGTTGTTCATCGGTATGTTCATGGAAACCTTAGCGGCCATCATGATCATCGTGCCAGTGTTACTACCAATCATGTACATGCTAGGTGCTGATCCTACTCACGTGGGAATTGTGGTGGTGTGTACC
>NZ_JBFRSD010000778.1:0-440 GCF_041473395.1 Vibrio sp. 10N.222.55.C6 | reverse complement strand
AGTATCGGGAATCTGTGTGGCAGTTTAGGTGGGCATATGAAAGTCCTAAACTATCCGCTAGACGTTAAACCAGCGCAGGGTGGGACGTTAACTGAAAGTCGCAAAAAGAGTGGCCGCTACTTTGATGACTATCAGGTAACTAACGCTAAAATTTGTCAGGTGTTAAATCATCTAATTGGTTCAGAGCCATCAAAAACACAAAAACAAAGGGAGAGTGCTCGTAAGGTTAGAAGTAAGATATTGCGAAAGCAGATAGCCCTGTGGATGCTCCCATTAATTGAGTTAAGAGATATCGTTGATGCTGAACCCAATCAACAGAAATTGAAACATGATGACACTTTAGTTCAAGCCTTTTTGTCGCTACCAGAATCGGACCTAGGCTCTTTAGCTAGTGAGTTAAATCGTCGCTTGCATCTCTCGTTTCAGAATAACAAGTATGC
>NZ_JBFRSD010000777.1:0-375 GCF_041473395.1 Vibrio sp. 10N.222.55.C6 | reverse complement strand
ATGTAATAAGGATTTTTCCTTCGCCATCAAACAAGTTACGTGCAAGCAATTCGCTTTGGCTTTGAAGCTCAAACAAAGACAAATCAAAACCAATTGAGCCAATGATTTTCCCGTCTTGTTTGATTGGTTGGCTGATGGTAGTGATGAGCTCTTGCTTACCGCGAACTGGATAGAAATAGGGTTCCATCACAAATGTCTTACCGGTTTGGTATGGCATTAAGTGCCAGTCGTCTTTGCGCTCACCGTTGCTGTTGAGATCGGTATTGCTGAAGCTCTCCATTGCGACGGCATCAAAGCTGTTCTGATCATTTGGAGAGAAGAAAGGCGCAAGGTAGCCCTGACTGTTAAAACCCAATTCGGTGTCCAAGCTGATCT
>NZ_JBFRSD010000776.1:0-268 GCF_041473395.1 Vibrio sp. 10N.222.55.C6 | reverse complement strand
CGTTAGCACACCGAAGATGACCACCGCGATGATTGAAGTAGAACGAGCACCGGTTAGATCTGCAAACGGGTTAGTTGGAATGAAGCTAACCAGCATTTGTGGAATTGTTAAGTCAGACACACTTCCCATGCGGCTTTCTAGTGTTGCGATACGAGCCGTTTCACGAGCACCTTCTGTTAAGCCTTCTGCCGAAAGACCGAATGCTTGAGCTACTGCAATACCCACAATCGCAGAGATCGCCGTTGTTGCCAGTAATACTGAAATAGTG
>NZ_JBFRSD010000775.1:0-1676 GCF_041473395.1 Vibrio sp. 10N.222.55.C6 | reverse complement strand
CCGTTGTATTTCTACTGTTCGTTTTTTGCTGTGAATCGTCCATTCGATTTCAACTTTCCAGATTAAGCCTACCCCATCATAGACATAATGACCCCCACGAGGTGCTAGCCTCCAATTTCGTGGGTTAGCGTAAAGCCAGAGCCATAATTAGTGTGTTCAAACAACTAAATTTGGAGGCTAGCATGAATAACGATAGCATAATTTTCATTGGCTTAGATACGCATAAGTCATTTATCCAAGTCGCAGTCTTGCAAGAGCAACGCGGGGCTACACCTGAACATTTGGGGCGGATAAAGTCTAACAAGTCCGCCCTCATTAAACTCACACAACAACTGCAATCTAAATATCCAAAAGCCACCCTCCATTTTGTCTACGAGGCTGGGCCTTGTGGATACTGGACATACCGATTGCTCACCAGCCTTGGCCACTGCTGCTGCGTCATCGCCCCTTCCCTTATTCCAAAGAAATCAGGGGATAGAGTCAAAACAGATAAGAGAGATGCAGCAAAACTTGCCAAGCTTTTTAAGGCGGAAGAGCTTACGCCTATTTATGTGCCTGAATCTGAAGACGAGGCGATAAGAGATTTATCAAGGGCTCGAGAAACCGCGATGAAAGACCTTAAAGATGCAAAATTCCAGCTCAAAGGCTTTCTTCTACGCAATAATGTACAAGCGACGGTGAATGATAACTGGTCTAAAAAGCATCTACGGTGGCTAACCGACCTCATTCTTCCCCATCACAGCCAACAGATTGTATTGCAAGAGATGATCATCACCATCAGTGAGCGGATGCAAAGATTACAGCGGTTGGATAACGAGTTACTACACCAAGTCAAAAACTGGCGTTACTACCCTGTTGTCAAAGCCATTCAAGCTATGCGAGGTGTGCGGCTCCTTGTTGCTCTCGGCACCATTGCCGAGCTCGGCGACCTACGTCGCTTCGACCATCCCAGAAAACTTATGGCTTATGTTGGCCTCGTACCGACTGAAAGCTCCAGTGGCGGAAAAACGAAGCGAGGGAGCCTAACCAAATGCGGAAACAGTCGAGCACGACGGTTGCTTATTGAGGGTGCGCATACTTATAAGCACAAAGCTAATATCTCCGTCGAACTGCAACTGCGACAAGAAGGACTGCCCAAAGAAATTGTCGATATTGCTTGGCATGCTCAGCAACGATTATGTCGTCGCTATCAACGATTACTACAAAAAGGCAAACATCGAAACGTTGTCGTCGCCGCTATCGCAAGAGAGATGATCGCGTATATCTGGGCTATCGCAAGAGAGGTAGTCGTTAGCGCAGTCGATCCAAAAACACGGATTGCAAGGCTGCCTGCATGAGAAAAGAATTAGTGTTAGCGTATTGGATAGAGCATCGGGTGTGGCACAAACACCGACGGCGTTAGGATGGCAATAAAGCTCGCGCTTTATTGAACCACGAGCATAGACTGAAGACAGGTGCCACGACGAAATAAGTAAGGTAGGCGCTGCTCATCTAACGATGAGTAATCCACGTATATCAGCATGAGAACCGACGAAATTACTTGCTTCATCTATGCGTTAACACTATCTCAAAATAAACAAAAGGCTCTGACATGTGGGAGCAGAAACTTCTACGTTTTAATTGACAGTGGGGGTCATATCAACGTAATTCTAAGGTGGTTGAGTGACATAAAAGAA
>NZ_JBFRSD010000774.1:0-277 GCF_041473395.1 Vibrio sp. 10N.222.55.C6 | reverse complement strand
CTTCCGCATCTTTGCCTGCACCACTAAAACGACAGGTCACCACGTTGATGCAAAATTCCAACAAGGTGATGTGTTGATGTTTGGCCCAGAGACTCGCGGGCTGCCTGCTGAATTCATCGAAAGTATGCCAATGGAACAACGCATTCGTATTCCAATGATGCCAGACGCGCGCAGCCTGAACCTGTCTAACGCAGTGGCAATCATTGCTTTTGAAGCATGGCGACAAATGGGTTTTGAAAGCGCGGTATAACCGAACACTCAAGCTTATCTTTTATCT
>NZ_JBFRSD010000773.1:0-281 GCF_041473395.1 Vibrio sp. 10N.222.55.C6 | reverse complement strand
TCTTAGTAGATGACTCATCGCAACCAGGTTCATTTGATGGTGGCCCTTATGCATTTATTAACTCTAGCGGTATCTCAATCGACCCAGATATGCTGAAAAGCGTTGAAATCATCAAAGGTGCAGCTTCAAGTTTACACGGAAGCGACGCTATTGGTGGTGTTGTTGCATTCGAAACCAAAGACCCTTCTGATTTCTTGAAAGATGGCGAAGACTTCGGTGGCCAAGCGAAACTGTCTTACTCTTCAGAAGATAACTCTTTCAGTGAGCACGTTGCATTAGCT
>NZ_JBFRSD010000772.1:1054-1640 GCF_041473395.1 Vibrio sp. 10N.222.55.C6 | reverse complement strand
GGTTTACTTAGCACCAGGTGCCATCGTATTTATGGCGTTCTACTCTTTGCCATCGGAATACTCAACGTTGAACCAAGATATTGTCGATTTGCTACGTCATAAGGTTGGCCTGTAATGCTGAAACAGAAATCATTCCCTCTATCGGCAGTGTGTGCATCGGTTACCTGTGCTTTATTAATGACCAACAGTGCTTCCGTTTTTGCCGAAACAACCATAGATTCCTCTTCGATTCGAGCAGAAAAATCATCATTCGACGACACTGAATACAGAACATCGCAAATGAACTTTGGTGGTGTTGGCTTAATGCAAATGCCAACAGGCCGAATGGCACCAGAAGGTGAGTTCAACTTTAGCGCCTCGTTTAATAACGAATACTACTTTTATAACGTGAGCCTGCAGGTGATGCCTTGGCTTGAAACCACCATTCGTTATACACAAGTACAAGATCTCTTTTATAGCGGTGGTGGCAATCAAGATTGCTCTCAAAACTCATTCAGTGGCTGTACTAAATACACAGATAAAGGCATCGACTTTAAACTGCGTTTAATCGAAGAAGGGTACTACTTACCAGAAGTGTCAGTAGGCG
>NZ_JBFRSD010000772.1:0-362 GCF_041473395.1 Vibrio sp. 10N.222.55.C6 | reverse complement strand
TGACTTCGGTGGTACTGGCTTGTTCGATGGCGAATTTGTCGCGGCAACCAAACGCTTTGGCCCTGTTGATTTTACCTTGGGCATGGCTTGGGGATACATGGGCACCAGTGGCAATTTCACTAACCCATTGTGTAAAGCCAGTGACAAGTATTGTGAACGCCCGTCTGATTATAAAGGCAATGGCGGCAGTGTTGACTTTGAACGCTGGTTTAAAGGCGATGCGGCAATTTATGGCGGCTTTGAATATCAAACCCCTTATAAGCCGTTAACTTTGAAGCTTGAATACGATGGCAACGATTATTCTCAAGACTTCCCTGTAGTACGTGGTGGTGTCGACATGACACAACACACGCCATGGAACG
>NZ_JBFRSD010000771.1:0-420 GCF_041473395.1 Vibrio sp. 10N.222.55.C6 | reverse complement strand
ATAAAGAACCAATAACATTTGCATTCAATGTTAACCCTGTAGGCCTTCCTCTAGATTGATAAAATGACACGTCATACTTAACACCCATCATATTAATAATATTAACACCGAAAATGTGTTGGAGTAACAGAACCACAAAGTTAGCCAACATAAATATGGATATCGTTCTATAAAAAAAGTCAACCCATCCAGATTTATTCTTTACACATAAAAAAACCAAAAAAAACAAACATAAGTACAACTTGTAAATTTCATATATGATAGATGGGATATAGAAATAACCTGGATTAAATAACAAACCAAAAAAAGAAACTAAAAATACATGCACAAAAACCAATGACAATAAAATAACAGAATCACGATCAAAAAATTCATTCTTGAAGTAGAAATAAAGAAAACCAAAAATTAAAAATGTAATAG
>NZ_JBFRSD010000770.1:0-290 GCF_041473395.1 Vibrio sp. 10N.222.55.C6 | reverse complement strand
TTTCTCGTCTGTTTTAAGCTCATCGTTAGTTAAAAATTGGCTACGCGACAGTTCTTCCTCTGTGAGTGGCAATTTGTTCTTAGGGTGACGCGTTAACATCGTGATGTTACTTTTTTCCTTGTTTGGAAGATTGTGTGTGTTAACGGAGTGATGGCGGTTGACCTCAAACTGTTGGTGAAACTCGTTGATGGCGTTTTGTAAGCTGTTTTTCTGTAACGGTTTGGTGAGTACAAAGTCTGCGCCTGATTCGATGAATTCATCGTGGGCCTCTTTGAATACATCGGCGGTAC
>NZ_JBFRSD010000769.1:0-485 GCF_041473395.1 Vibrio sp. 10N.222.55.C6 | reverse complement strand
GGTTAGATCTTAGCGGAGATAGGGGTAGCGCCAACGAATTTAGATCATGTGTTGATAACCTGAACCCTAGCACCGTGTCTGACTCTAGTAAAAAGTGGTATTGGGAAACGGATTATGGATATCAAACCATAATCAATGACCTCTTAATCATGGGGCATTATCAATTGTTATCTAACCAAGATGAGGCTCAGTAATTTATGAATACCATAACCTTTAAACTCAAGTTTGACATCCAAAGTGATTGGCACATTGGATCTGGCGAAGAAGGCGGCGCGAAAGCGGATGCGTTGGTATTAAAGGATGAGCAAGGACTTCCATATTTACCCGGCCGTGCGGTGAAAGGCTTATTGAGAGAAGCCTTTCAAAAGGCGGAAGACAACCAATGGTTTACCCAAAGCTGCACTGTAGCAACGCTCTTTGGTTGTGAAGGCACCGGAATCGCAACGCAAGGAATTATTACGGTTAGTAATGCTGTTATGCAACCG
>NZ_JBFRSD010000768.1:0-254 GCF_041473395.1 Vibrio sp. 10N.222.55.C6 | reverse complement strand
CTTTCTTAGCATACGAACCTGTCTTGGCATAAGACTTCTTTGCACCACCGCCTTTACGACGTTTAAACGCTGGTCTTTCGACTTTAGGAAGGTGGCGAAGTGATTCAGGAACTACTCCCGTTTTTACCTTGCCCATCAAACCATCAATTTTTCTTTCCAGCGCTTGCATAAAAGGTTGATACGCTTGATTGCGTTCTGCCATGCCTTGCAACTGGTGCTCCCAGTGCGCTGTCATGTCTGGAAAGGTAGAATCC
>NZ_JBFRSD010000767.1:0-307 GCF_041473395.1 Vibrio sp. 10N.222.55.C6 | reverse complement strand
CCTTGGGTAGGTGCAGTAGTTGTACTGATAGCGCTTGCTTTGACCCGCTTTAGTGGCCGTCTTGATAAGCGTGCAGAAAGTTAATGGTAAAAATGTATTAATGAAATAAACACGACTCTTACCCTTAGAGCTGGTCAATGCAGCAGCATTGGCCAGCTTTTCGCAACTTATATTGATTGGTATTAGACAAGATTGAAACTGATAAGAGGCACTCAATGAAAACCGTTTTTATTACTGGAGCTAATCGTGGCTTAGGATTAGAGCTTGCAAAGCAATATGCACAGCGTCATTACAAGGTCATCGCTTG
>NZ_JBFRSD010000766.1:0-230 GCF_041473395.1 Vibrio sp. 10N.222.55.C6 | reverse complement strand
CATCTGGCTCATTTTCTGATTGGTGAAACCACGTTTCTGGAAGTATTCGTAGGCAAGAGGTTGGCTAGTTGCGAAGCTCTCCGTTGTTACCGTGTGAACCGGCGCTGGTGGGAACATGGTCACTTTAGGTGATTCACAGTCAGGCTGAGTCGTGCAGTTTCGAAATTCCTCGACGTCTATACCGCTACCAAAATCAACTTTAACCATCTCATACTTACCTAGCACAGGCG
>NZ_JBFRSD010000765.1:0-242 GCF_041473395.1 Vibrio sp. 10N.222.55.C6 | reverse complement strand
ACATAGGTTGAACCGCTAGTGCGAACGCAGCCTTGTCTGGTTCCACAAAAGTAACGCCCATTTTCTCGGCTTTAGCACGCTCTTTTGCTTCCGATTCAGCCCACAATTTTTTCATCAATTCAGATGAATCACTTGCCGCCTTCATTAGCGCATCTTGTTGTTCTGCAGTCAGTTTATCGTATGCTTTGGTTGAGATAACCAACACATCCGGAACCATCGTGTGCTCATCTAAGCTGAAGTAT
>NZ_JBFRSD010000764.1:0-246 GCF_041473395.1 Vibrio sp. 10N.222.55.C6 | reverse complement strand
GTGCTAAATCTGAAATCACGTCGGTACCTATCAGCATTTCAAATATGGAAGTAATAACATCACAATGTGATGCTTCTGGGTGTAACTACCTATTTAGAGTTAATGTTGATGTGTGGGTTGAACAGTTGTCAATTGATATCGATAAGAACCACCAGTTAGCTCAACAATATTTAACTTCCCAAGAAAGCGACTGGAAAGGTGCTGTGTTCACTAACAAAGCTCATACCTTATTGAAGAGTAATAAAG
>NZ_JBFRSD010000763.1:0-429 GCF_041473395.1 Vibrio sp. 10N.222.55.C6 | reverse complement strand
ACACTGTCTACTTTACCGCGAGTTCCAATCTCCTCTCCGTTTTTTGTTTCTATCGTAGATAGGGAAACTTGGGAATTAAACGTAGATGCCTTTACTGTACTGTTTACCCGAAAAGCTAGATTTTCTTTCGCATCGATCGTTGCTTCTGATTTGTTTTTACCAATACCTTCTACTTCCCAATAAGATTGAGCGAAAGCTGGATTCAACAAGCAAAAGAAGCAACAAGTGATTAACATTTTTAATGTAATATTATTTGTGTTCACGTGACGTCCACCAAAGTTTGTTGTCGCATGTTACAAAATTAGTTTTTTTCAATCAATAAGATATACATATGGTTGAAGTTAAGATATGTGCGTCATACTCATCATTTCAAGCAAAGAAAATGTGACATCAGTTCCAAGTGTCAACATTTCGACTCCTATATACCCC
>NZ_JBFRSD010000762.1:0-382 GCF_041473395.1 Vibrio sp. 10N.222.55.C6 | reverse complement strand
ATAAAACGGCGACCAGCGCCGTTTTAGTAAATGTATAAAAATTCATATTAGTTTTGGTAGATAAGACCAACGTTTCCGTTTGCGCCATTACCTAATACAGCAGCGTTATCATATGATGTTTGCTCTATCATAAATTGGTTCATGTTACTGTTAGTTAAACTAACTGTTGCGTTTGAATGAGAACCTGTTTGAAGAGTGAATACTCGGTTATCGTTACTGTTCATTAGATCGATATCAACATCATTTCTATCACCACCACCAACATCTGTATTGACGATAGTTTCTACGTAGTTTCCGTCACCCCAGATGTCGATAGCAACATCGTTTCTATCAACACTGCCGTTACTAAACTCAGTGTAAGTGGTATTAGAGTTACCGTTGA
>NZ_JBFRSD010000761.1:0-299 GCF_041473395.1 Vibrio sp. 10N.222.55.C6 | reverse complement strand
CAAATAACCTTGGGCTTTTTAATGCTGGTAAGTAAGCAACGCTTAGTATTTAAATAATACTTTCACGTCACCTGTTAAAGCGGCTTCATCTACATAACCAATTGCATTGGTTTTTGAAGCAACCGTTATAATTGCTTCGTTGTAGTCTGAAACCTGGATTGGAGCTTCAGCTTTACCGGTAAATACAAGTCGCGACCACGCTGATTGAAGTTGTGATTCGCTGCGTCCCGTTGCCACCTCATGGAAGGCAAGTCTGCCTTCAGAACCATCAGCTAGCTCGATGATCTGTGCTTTAGTAC
>NZ_JBFRSD010000760.1:0-237 GCF_041473395.1 Vibrio sp. 10N.222.55.C6 | reverse complement strand
TAACAAATAAGGATTAAGGTGTTGCGCAGCCAACACTAAATCCCGAGTGTTGAACAAGCCCGAAGCCACTTTATTAAGTAAATTGTACGATTGAACTTGAAGGGCACATCGCTTTGAGGCTTTTCTCAAAGCGAGCGAAGCTAAGATAAGGTTGCGATAGCAATCATATCAATCAGTTAGCTATTTTTCGTTTCTTTCGTCGTTACATCTCCTTTGATTTCGTCAATGCCATTCTCC
>NZ_JBFRSD010000759.1:0-256 GCF_041473395.1 Vibrio sp. 10N.222.55.C6 | reverse complement strand
ATGTAATCTTTTTGGTAAACCGCCTCTCGGCACGGAACAGGAAACACGGAAGATCCACGCTTGCTGGTGAGAAAACGTCTTGCTGCTTTATCGCATAATCTATCTGGAGTAAGCGAATCGCTAAAGCCAATAGGCATGTCGATTAACGTTGTTGCTTCCGCAAGATCATCAACTAACTCATCGAGCGTATTTACTACCTTAAACTCAGGAACCTCACTGTCAGAGACAATCCAAGCGAGCCAACCCGCCTTGCAGC
>NZ_JBFRSD010000758.1:0-811 GCF_041473395.1 Vibrio sp. 10N.222.55.C6 | reverse complement strand
ATCGCAATCACCGAAATACGCATTCTGCTGACTTAAGTACGTCAGAAGGCGTCGAAAAAGTTAAGCAAATTGACAAAAGTATTGGGCTACTTGTACTAGCCGCTGGTATTGAAGTTAATGGTTCGTTTGCTAAATCATCTCTAGAGCAAGAGTTGAAGATGATACAGCTTAATGTTAGCTCTGTGTTGCAACTGACTCACCACTTTACACCAACAATGATCGAAAGAAAAAGAGGCGGTATTTTAATGGTATCAAGTCTTTCTGGTCATATGGTTTCCCCATATTTTTCAAATTATGCAGGTACCAAAGCCTACGTTCTTCAGCTAGGTGCATCTCTTCATGGCGAACTTAAACCCAAAGGTATTGATGTAACGGTTCTTTCTCCTGGGTTAACAACTACACCGATGACAGCTGATAATGGTGTTGACTGGTCAAAATTACCAATGGTTGCAAAAGATCCAGCGGAAGTAGCAGAAATAGCTATCAATGGTTTGGGTAGAAAAGCAGTTGTGGTTCCAGGTAAACGTAATCGAATGACCGCTATTCTTTCTGGGATCATCCCCCACCAAAAGCAGGCAATAATGGGTGAATCAATGATTGGAAAAGCAATGCCCAATAACAAAATGTAACCCCCAACAGTTTAAAACTTTAGTGAAAGAAAAAGGAAAAAAGCAATGATTAAAGTATACGTAATATACCCAAATAACGATGATGTGATTTTTGATTTTGATTATTACTGCAACAAACATGTTCCTATGATAGGAGAGCTTCTGGGAGACGCACTAAAAGGGGCGACAGTAGATGCAGGGTT
>NZ_JBFRSD010000757.1:0-686 GCF_041473395.1 Vibrio sp. 10N.222.55.C6 | reverse complement strand
TTTTAAACCACGCCTTTTGGTCGATAGAATGCAGTAGCGAAACTATTCTTATAAAAAACTATAGGGATTAATCGTTTATGGAACTTTGCACTCAGCTGAACTACGTTCGATCACTCTCTGCTGGCAAAGCATATTTCTACCACCTTTCGAAAAGTGGTGAGATGTGTCCCCTTGAAATTGATAGAACTAGGTTGCGCGCACCAAAAGGGGGTTATGCAGAAGCCTATAAAGGGGGCAAGTTCGTAGCAAAGAATGTTGCTCCACAAGATTTAGCTTACTCCAATCCTCAGTTCATCGAAGAGTGTTATGTAAAACCTGGTGTTGATGATATCTACTGTGCATTCCCTCTTCGAATTCGAGCCAATTCTCTAACCCCTGATATCTGTAGTGACGATGAAGTGCGCAGTAAACTTTCGCTACTGGCTAATACTTATAAAGAGCTTAATGGGTATCAGGAGCTCGCTCATCGATACGCAAAGAATATACTGCTTGGCCGTTGGCTTTGGCGCAACAGAGAGTGTCGAAACCTGTCGATAGAAGTGACCACCAGTGATTCGCAAACCTTGATTATAGAAAACGCAACAAGGCTTTCTTGGTATGGTCATTGGGATGAGGCTTCAGCAGAATGCCTAGAAAAGCTCACAGCCTATTTGATGCGAGCTCTGGCTGACCCAACCGAATATTTC
>NZ_JBFRSD010000756.1:0-203 GCF_041473395.1 Vibrio sp. 10N.222.55.C6 | reverse complement strand
AGTTCAGCTCTGTCTTCTGGCTGACCGCCAAGCTTGCCTGTTTTCTCTGAGAGATACAGAAGGATAGCGTTAGAGTCGAATACACGTTGTCCCTCATCTTCAATCGCAGGCGTTTTGCCATTTGGATTGATTAAACGATATTCCGGTGAATGCTGCTCACCCTTTAAGGTATCGACAGGAACAAGTTCAAAATCTAGGCCTGT
>NZ_JBFRSD010000755.1:0-285 GCF_041473395.1 Vibrio sp. 10N.222.55.C6 | reverse complement strand
GAGCAAAGGTGTAAGTACCATCACCATTATCAGTGAATACACCATCAGGGCCGCTGTAGCTTACATCGCTGACAAACACTTCCCCTTCAACATCCGAGCTATTCGCTAGAAGTTGTGCATCGCTTAGGGTGATACTGCCGTCTTCTTCAACACTGTAAGTCGTAGAACCCGCTACCGGTACGTCGTTGATTGGAACCACTTGAACATCAATATTCGCCGATACAACATCTGTACCATCACTCACATCGTAGGTTAGGTCGACATTACCATTGAAGTTCTCGTTTG
>NZ_JBFRSD010000754.1:0-726 GCF_041473395.1 Vibrio sp. 10N.222.55.C6 | reverse complement strand
TTCTCGTTTGCAAGCGCACCCGCTGGTAGTCGGTAAATCGCACTGCCATTCACCGTGCCGAAATATACCCACTCGTTTGCAGCATCAATCGTTACTGGGTTCAGTCCAAGGTAAAGCGCATCAGAGCTACCATCTTCACGCTTTGCCCCCATCAGTGAACCATCAATCACCACATCATGCTCTGGTGATAGTAGCGCCTTGTAAGATTCAAGAACGCGGCGAGATTCCCCCGTCTCTAAATCCACAACAACAAACGCAGGTGCTGGGTCACCGAACAAGTTACCAAGGCTGGTATCTGCAATGTACATCTGGTTACGTTTGGTATCTAAAGCGAAATCCTGTAGGAAAGAGTTGCCGACAGTAACATCTTTGCTTATCTCGATGCGTTTAAATAGCTTGTTGTTTACTGTATCCCAAGCCACAATCTGCGCTGAAGCGTCAGCACTGCCCATGTCGAGAATCCAAACCACACCATCTTCGGTACTATCAATACCAATGACTGACGATAGACCAACCTTACCAGTCTCTGGACCATCCGCCCAATCTTCGCTTGGGAAAGGCTGAGTTGAACCATCTTTCATCAGTTCAACAACGCGATATTTTGGACCATCAAGAGGCTGCATTGAAAGGAATGTGCGGCCTTGTTCAGTCACAGTGATGTTCCCAGGGCGGGTGCCGTCAAGCTCAGCGACGACTTCGATCTCTGCTGCTTGAGCGGTATTAAAG
>NZ_JBFRSD010000753.1:0-407 GCF_041473395.1 Vibrio sp. 10N.222.55.C6 | reverse complement strand
TTAAACCGAAATGGGTGATCGGATAATCCCGAAATGACTGATCGGAATGCTCCGAAATATGCAATAAGCGATCGAATTTTTGTTAGGGGCAATCATGACCCACTTTACCGAGAGTTTTGCACAGAAATCTCAAAGCAAACAAAACCTGAGTCTTATTTCAACCCTTGCCCTTTGAAGCTAACTAAACGAAATAGCGAAAATATTGAAAAAACTGACTCGAACACTGCATTACTTGCACGAATTGAAGAACAAGATGCCTTAATTTCCCAGTTGTATGCTGAACTTGAAATAACAAAATCGGTTTCGGCTGAAATTGCGCTGGAATTATTGGAGCAATCAAAAATTGAAGAACCACATGCAGAATCTATGGAAAATAAAGAAGTAGACTCACCGCAGAAAGTTATTCA
>NZ_JBFRSD010000752.1:0-362 GCF_041473395.1 Vibrio sp. 10N.222.55.C6 | reverse complement strand
AGACAGAACACTAGCAGCTCAGAGTATCAATTCGATGACAATGGTGATGTTATTGTTGATAGTGACGGTGTTCCAATCACGGTTGATAAAAACGTTTCTAATCAACGTCGTCACCGTCTAACGGCAAACGTTAACTACTCAATGGAAAACTGGCGCTTTGGTCTAGAAGGTAACTACTACAAAGCGGATGGCTATGACATCTACGACAACGACGATACCAACTACGAGTTGAACGCAAGCATTCGCCATATTATGGGTCAATGGGCACCATATGTAGAGTTTGGTGATGTGAGCACTTCATCAACTAAAGCGACTCGTGAACTGCGTAGCCGTGTTGGTCTAACTTACAGCTTCTAATCGAT
>NZ_JBFRSD010000751.1:0-530 GCF_041473395.1 Vibrio sp. 10N.222.55.C6 | reverse complement strand
TCCCCACTCACCGCATCAAAAATGGCGAAGTATTTCATGTCGATTTGAGATTGCTCCCGATAAACTTGGCGAATACCTAAGCTTTTGGCTCGCTCTTCGCTCAGACTCGCGGAGACAACATCAACGATATAACCCGCTCTGACAAGGATCTGGGATAACAAATTATTCACCGCGCCAAAACCAACGACAAGCACTTCTCTTTGTTGGGTTAATGGAATTTTTTCAAATGCTTGCCACGCAGTTAGCATCGGACAAGGCAGTGCCGCGGCAAGTTCAAAAGATAGGCTCTCAGGTAGTGTCATCACTCGCTCAACGTTCAAAACAGTATATTTAGCGAAGCTACCATGGCGATTTAGTGAACCATGATATGCCACTCGACGGCCAATTAGACTGGGATCAACTTTAGAACCTACTTGTACGACGACGCCTGCACCATCAACACCTGGAACATGGCCATTCGGCCAATTTAAAGGATTGGCTTTAATAAATTTCCAATCCACAGGGTTAATACCAATCGCTTTGTTTTGTAC
>NZ_JBFRSD010000750.1:0-455 GCF_041473395.1 Vibrio sp. 10N.222.55.C6 | reverse complement strand
ATTTTATCGGCCATTTTTCCGCCCCAAATATTACCAATCGCAACTGAGACTCCATAAACCAACATAATTAGACTAATTGCATTCGCACTAAAGCCAGTTTCTTGCTGCAAAATAGGAGCAAGGAAAGTGAATGCTGTAAAAGTGCCGCCATAACCCAGTGCAGTAATCGCATAAACCAGTAATAATCTAGGTTGAGTTAATACCTTAAGCTGCGATGAAAGCTTAGCTGCAGCAGGTTGTTTTAAGTTATTTGGTACTAAGAAAGCACTACCAATTAATGCGATTAAACCTAATAGCGCAACAACTAAGAAGGTTGATTGCCAGCCAAAGGTTTGACCTATGTATGTCCCAAGCGGCACGCCTGTGACTAACGCCACGGTTAAACCAGTGAACATAATCGCAATGGCGCTGGCGGCTTTTTCTTTTGGTACCAGACCGGTAGCAATGGTTGAACC
>NZ_JBFRSD010000749.1:0-246 GCF_041473395.1 Vibrio sp. 10N.222.55.C6 | reverse complement strand
TGTTCAATTTTACCGCCGTTAACCCTATTGCCGCGGTAGCCACGATTTTAGTTTGGGGGGCATTTGCATTCGGTAATGTTCCAGGTTTACAAGTATATGTAGTGAAACTTGCTGAAAAATATACACCAGATGCAGTGGATGTTGCTTCCGGTTTAAACATTGCCGCCTTTAACGTTGGTATTGCACTTGGTTCATGGGGCGGAGGGATGGTTGTCGCTGAAGCAGGCTTAATGCATACACCTTGGG
>NZ_JBFRSD010000748.1:0-280 GCF_041473395.1 Vibrio sp. 10N.222.55.C6 | reverse complement strand
GCCCTTCATCTTTAAGCTGACGTGTCATCGCGGCACCTGCATCGGTACTTTGTAAAGAAGCGATCAGTGCCAAGCCTGAGTTACCAGGAATACCCATAAGAGGACGAAGCAGAGGTGTCAGTAGTTTACGAGCCGCATCCAGTGCACCGTAGTGCTCAAGTACGTTGATCATACCCAAAGCAAACATCACGGTCGGAATAAGTGTCAAAGCAAAAATGAAACCGTCGCGAGCACCGCTACCGCCTTTACCACGTAAAGAAGTGGTAGCTGCTTGGATACC
>NZ_JBFRSD010000747.1:0-322 GCF_041473395.1 Vibrio sp. 10N.222.55.C6 | reverse complement strand
CTTTCCAGTAATTGGCGGGCCTGCAGCATCTCGAATGGACCAGCGTCATCGCTGACCACATTCTCGCGAGAATGAGTAGGAATGTTCAGGACATAAACACCTGACCCTTTTTTTACCTCAACTAAGTTTTCAAGCTCTAGCATGATGATCGCTTCACGCACTACAGTGCGGCTTACATCTAGACGATCAGCAATATCGCGTTCTGGAGGTAACCTATCTCCGACCTTATACAGGCCTTCAATCAGTTCTTTTCTTAGTACTAACCCTATCTCCTGATAAGGTCTTTTCGGCTCGAAAGGCATCATGATGATATTGTCACTTC
>NZ_JBFRSD010000746.1:0-814 GCF_041473395.1 Vibrio sp. 10N.222.55.C6 | reverse complement strand
GCCCCAAAAGGACACCTGCGGCAAGTGCTAGCATAAGGATGATAGGATTTTTGGGCGGCTTGTTCTTTTTTACTTTTAGAAAGTAATGCAAACTTCCAATCACCGTTGTGGAAAATCCAAGTAGTGATAGTGCTATAGCTGAATACATCGTTTGTTCCTCATTGTTTTGCCTAATTGTACTAGTTAGTACATTTGCAATTAATGTACTAACTAGTACAATAGGTGTCAATAAGAATTTTATGTAGTTGTATAGATAAATGGCAAAGAAAAGACAGTTTGACGAGATAGAAGTGCTTGGAGTTATGGCCAAATATTTTTGGCAGCATGGTTATGCGTCGACTAAGGTGGATCAATTATCGACCGTTACAGGATTAACGAAAACCAGTATTTACAACGCGTTTGGCAACAAAGAAACCGTGTTTAAATGTATAGTAGATTTCTATGTTGAGCATCACATGTCTGTGGTACTCAGGAAACTCGACTCAAATAAATCAATATCAGAGAATCTTCAATATTTATTTGATAGTGAGTTCTTAAATCCAGAGAATGATCTACTCACTTACGGCTGCTTAATTACAAACAGTATTGTTGAATTAAAATCAAACGAACCAGCCCTCTATGAGTATGTTATTAAGAAGTTTGAACAAGGTCGTATTGCAACACTGGCATTTTTTACTCAATATGAGAAAACAGAACGACTTATTGATGGTATAGATGCAGAGCATTTGACCGACTATTTCCTTACGTTTCGTCAAGGACTCAAAGTTCAATCAAGAGGGCAAAGACCACATGAATCTCTCGCTCGATCTATACA
>NZ_JBFRSD010000745.1:0-258 GCF_041473395.1 Vibrio sp. 10N.222.55.C6 | reverse complement strand
AGAAGAGCCCACGGTCGAATTCATTCATCAATTAGCACGAGATGGCTTATCCAAAGTGGGTCACCATGGGCCAATGACTTCAATGGGTGTTCCAAGATATCTATTACCTCACTGGGATGATATTCAAGTGATGGTTGCTCAAATGGCGACCAAACCTCTGTTGGAACATGTGCCAGTCGGTACTGAGCTTATTATTGGGCCAAAAGCGAAAAAGCCGCTTAAATTGAACATCTCTTTATTTGTGTCTGATATGAGTTT
>NZ_JBFRSD010000744.1:0-254 GCF_041473395.1 Vibrio sp. 10N.222.55.C6 | reverse complement strand
ACGGATTACCGTGCTTATTCTGTAGCGTCTTGTCCTGAAGATAACCGCCTGAAGCTGACGGTAAAGCGTGTGGAAGGTGGTTTGGTTTCGAACTTTATTGTTGATGAACTTGATGAAGGTGATGAGGTTTCTGTATTGAAGCCTGCTGGTGCGTTTAACTGTATTGATTGCATGCCAACGGCGACAAAGAAAGTAACGCTAGTGAGCGCGGGTTGCGGTATCACTCCGGTGATGGCGATGGCGAAGTATTGGTT
>NZ_JBFRSD010000743.1:0-303 GCF_041473395.1 Vibrio sp. 10N.222.55.C6 | reverse complement strand
TTGGTGAAATTGCCTATACCACGCAGCTTGTGAAACCACAGGTGGCCTTAGTGAATAACGTTGCTGCCGCGCATCTAGAGGGCTTTGGCTCAATTGATGGTGTTAAACAAGCGAAAGGTGAAATCTTTCAGGGGCTTGCTGCTGGTGATACTGCTATTGTTAACCTAGAGAGCAACGGTGGTGATTTCTGGAATGAAGTGCTTGCAGATAAAAGCGTGCTGACATTTTCAGAAAGCGATAATGCGGCGGATTACTTTGCTAAGAATATTCGCATTAATGAGCAAGGTGAAGCTTGCTTTGATA
>NZ_JBFRSD010000742.1:0-325 GCF_041473395.1 Vibrio sp. 10N.222.55.C6 | reverse complement strand
GATAAGCCGGGTAAAGACAGTTACCGCTTACGTAAAGCGGGCGCGAACCAAATGTTGATTGCATCGCGTAATCGTCACGTGATGATGACAGAAACACCAGAAGCCGAAGCAGATTTTTATTACCTGCTGACTCGATTTGATACCAACACCCTTGATCTGATTTTGGTTGAAGGCTGTAAGAACATCGCCTTCCCTAAAATTGAACTGCACCGAGATGAAGTGGGCAAACCTTGGTTATATCCAAACGATAACAACATTATTGCTATCGCGGCAGACAGCCAAGTTGAATCAGAGCTGCCACAAATGGCGATCAGCGACTTAGAAG
>NZ_JBFRSD010000741.1:0-734 GCF_041473395.1 Vibrio sp. 10N.222.55.C6 | reverse complement strand
AACCACAATAATGGCACATTTAAAGTCAATGGCATCGCATTGACCTTTACAGATCTGTCACGTGAAATTGAAAATGGCGATTGGGTTATGGTCTCTTCTTTACCAACAGCGAATGCAGGTTACAAAGTACTTTCTGTTGTTAAGTTTGAGCACTCTAACTTAACTGAATCCGTTGAAGTTGAAGGGCTAATAAGCGATTTAAATGAATCGACTTTCAAACTTGGTGCTAATCTAAGTGTTGATTATTCAATTGCCCACATCGACAACGATGACAGCAGCAATGGATTATCTAACGGTCTTTGGGTTGAAGTGACAGGCTCAATGGCAGGCTCTGTATTGAAAGCAGATGAAGTGGAAGTCGAAGGTTTTGATGAGATCGATAATGATACAGAAATTGAAGGCATTATTACTTGGGTAGCGAACGACAAATCATCATTTGATTTAAGCTACAAAGGTCGCTTTCTTGTCAATGACAATACTCGTTACGAAGACGGCAACAAGTCAAATTTAACTGTAGGTACAGAAATTGAAGTAACAACGAAACAAGCTAACGGCGAAAATGTTGCTACCGAAATCGAATTTGAACACAACGATGATTCACAAGATTGGAATGATAATGACGTTGATTTTGAAGGTGAAGTTCAGAGCACCAATGACGAAGCATTGAGCTTTGTTATTCAAACGTTCTCTGGCAATCAAACTATCTACGTTAACCAAAATACTCGCTATGAAGA
>NZ_JBFRSD010000740.1:0-305 GCF_041473395.1 Vibrio sp. 10N.222.55.C6 | reverse complement strand
GAGCGTCCACCTTCTGGTAATACAATGCAGTGGGAGTCAGGCTGTCTGACTTGCTCAATATACGTCTGTGGATGAAGTTCAGAGCCTGTATCTTTGACTGAAATCACCTTAGCGCCAAGGTCAATTGCACCACGGTAATTGCCGATTGGGCGTTCTAGTAACCACTGAGGAAGATGATCGACGTAGAACTCAAGAGTCCAACCTTTGATCTTTGCCAGTGCCGCGAGTGAGAACAGAGAGTTAGCCTGCGCAGAACCATAGCTGATCAAGGTTGTGGTCTCTGGGTGTTCGTCTTCCAGCAGCTT
>NZ_JBFRSD010000739.1:0-333 GCF_041473395.1 Vibrio sp. 10N.222.55.C6 | reverse complement strand
TCATCGCTGATGTCATCTTCTGTTGCAACAGCAATCGCCGCTGATGCATTCAATGCATTGTGACGACCTGGAATGTTTAACGTGATATCAAGGTTAGCTTTACCTTCACGTACCACTGTGAATTTGCCTTGCTGGCCTTCTTGTACGTAGTTCTCAATACGAATATCCGCATCTTCAGAGAAACCGTAAGTAATCACCTGGCGACTTACCTGAGGAATAAGCTCACGCACTACTGGATCATCAACACACATCACAGCCTGACCGTAGAATGGTAGGTTGTGTAAAAAATCAATAAACGTCTGCTTTAGCGTTTCAAAATCGCCGCCGTAGGTA
>NZ_JBFRSD010000738.1:0-565 GCF_041473395.1 Vibrio sp. 10N.222.55.C6 | reverse complement strand
CTCTTTGTTTGTCTTATAGCTACGCCCTTCCTTGAGGAGTTGGTCACGGTACACCAACGCATGAGCCGAAGTAACAGGATCCACGGATTCAACGGGTAACAGGTTAATACAGTGACTGGCACGAGCATTTAACTGATGCACTGTTAAAGGTCTGATATTTTGCAACTTCTTACTAGCGACAAAAGCGTCTAGCGCCGCTTTTAATGAAACGACAGGGTGATTCTTTCGGTGAACTGTAGAAGTTAAGTCCCGATGTTCTGCTTTACGAACTGGAGCGGCAGATACCTCAATATCAGGTTGATTCGATTCAAACTTACTACGAACCTCATCGATAATCGCATCACAATCCGCTTTAAAGCCTTCTACACAACTTTGCCCATGAGTTTTAGTTATTAACTCTTTTAGACTAGCAGCAACGGTTAGATTGCGTTCAGAAGCAAGTTGACGGTTCTTGGTTAGTAAAGATACTTTCAGATCGAACGGAAAGCCATTATCTCGAAGTTTTTTCGGCAGACAAACACGTGTGTAGTAGGTGCAATTTGGGGCGCGGAAAAGGTACATTGTC
>NZ_JBFRSD010000737.1:0-725 GCF_041473395.1 Vibrio sp. 10N.222.55.C6 | reverse complement strand
GGCTTGTTTGGTGGTGTTATGTTCTTGTTTTTGCGTGGCATGATGGTTTTTATTTTTAACTTGTTATTGCCTGGTTTTATTTAGAGGTAAAAAGTCCTAGCTCAGGTGCTTTTTAAGCAGTGCGGTAAGTTTCATAGAGCGACTCTGGATATATAAAAAACTATACCTTATGAGACTGTATCTAAGGTTGTCTCAAAAGCATTGACTTAGAGTTTTGATACATGCAATCCTGAAAGTGTTAAGAGGTTTGAGACAAAGGGGTAAGCATGGCACACATTGGATACATTCGAGTTAGTACAGTAGAGCAGTCCACCAGCAGACAGTTAGCAGATGTGAAACTGGATAAGGTGTTCGAGGAAAAGGTATCAGCTAAGACAGTAGACAGACCACAGCTACAGGCGTGCTTGGATTATGTCAGGGATGGTGATGTGCTGCATGTTCATAGCCTAGACCGTATCTGTCGTAGCGGTGCAGGTGATGCTGTAGGGCTGGTGGAGCAGATGAACCAGAAAGGTGTATCGGTACAGTTCCACAAGGAAGGAATGAGATTCGATGGTGTAATGAGTGCAGCGCAGAAAGGTGTACTAGGGATACTGGCAGCAGTGGCACAGATGGAAAGGGAATTGATTAAAGAGCGTCAGGCTGAGGGGATAGCAGCAGCGAAGGCAGCTGGTAAACACATAGGTAGACCGAAAGCACAGGTGACGAAAGAGGATGTGCAGAAG
>NZ_JBFRSD010000736.1:0-436 GCF_041473395.1 Vibrio sp. 10N.222.55.C6 | reverse complement strand
GAACGAATATTAGTTATTGATGTACTTCCAGACGCCGACTTAGGCACCTTAAGCGTGAATCGCAAAACCATCAATGAAGATAATATTCTCGATCCAGATACTGTTGGGGATCCTAGCAATAGAGTCGCGTTCACTCTTGATGAAGTGATTGCGATGACACCATCTGAAGATTTGGATACGTCGGAAACTCTATACGTACGCATCAATAATATCACTCAGGGGGCTGGGCTTTATTTACTTGGGACCGATACCCTTGTACCAACCGTGACAATTGAGGGTGTCGATTATCAAGAGATTCTTTACTCTGAACTTGCCAACGTAGAAGTGATACCCAAAGAGCACAGTAATGAAGACTTTAGTTTTGATGTGTTAGGTGTTGTCAAAGACAAGGCAGATCTTTCAACGGGTGAAGTAGTTGATGAAATCACATTTGGTC
>NZ_JBFRSD010000735.1:0-321 GCF_041473395.1 Vibrio sp. 10N.222.55.C6 | reverse complement strand
GACCAACAAGCGGCGATTGAAAAATATCGTGAGAGTATGAGTGAGTACATACCACGAGCTAAGCAGATGGCAAGCGAAAGTCTCGCATTAGCCAATGATGTGATTGATGATATTGCTGTTAGTTTAGACTCTCCAGAATCGTTTGATAACGTAAAAGAGTCGATGAAAACGTTTTTCGCAGACCTAGAAGCCCGTTACTACAAAGATGGCGAGCTGGTTTTGCCTGCAGACAGCTTTGAGTCGATGGCCAATGGTTGGTCTGAAGACTTCGAAAAAGCTAAAGAGATCTTTAACCAAGAGTTTATCTCTAGTGCTTTTAAT
>NZ_JBFRSD010000734.1:0-248 GCF_041473395.1 Vibrio sp. 10N.222.55.C6 | reverse complement strand
AGCATACGCAGGCATACTGCATGCTGCCATGATCAACGTCGCTGGTATCGCGCTCTTTAGCATAGTCCTCTGACCTCTTGATTAGTGAACTTACATTATCTGATACAGTCCACTATCTTGCAACATCTTTGTAACTGACTTTGTACTCAGTTTTGCCACATCGCTTCCACTTATCAGTGCATTACGTATGTCTGTACTGCGAATTTTCACTTTTTCAGGGCAAGCTATTACAGACCACTGCTCGGTAA
>NZ_JBFRSD010000733.1:0-644 GCF_041473395.1 Vibrio sp. 10N.222.55.C6 | reverse complement strand
AATCTATCGAGTTCTACAATGAAAAACGCCCAAGTGACGGCATGATCATTGCCGATAACGGTAATATCTATGTCGGCGATGTTGAGAAAAACGCTGTGAGCATTGTAACGAGTGAGAGCTTCAAGACGTTTGCACAAGATGACAAATTGCTGTCATGGGCAGATGGGTTCTCAATTCAGGGTGGTTACCTCTACGTGACGCAAAATTCTCTGCATCTAAATCCAGCCCTTAATGAAGGCGAAGAAGGTGCGAGCAAACCGTTCCATGTGTTACGCATCAAACTAGATTAAGACGACAATAGATAGACTCGTCAATATAAAGCGTATGTATTTTATCAATGCATGCGCTTTTTTATTAAGTGTAAATCGGTGTCTATCAATTTATTTTTGATAATAAATCAAACATTAGGCTGTTTTTGATTGCTCTAGTGCCTTGTATTATCAATCTATCAGCAACGATAAGAGCGGAAGAACAATGAATAAAAAAATCACAATGGGTGTAACAGATTTATCATTTCATCGCACGACAGCTTCATTGGTTAGCAATGTATTGAAAAGTATGGGCTTCGAAGTTGAGCGAATCTTTTCCCCTCATCAGGAAAATTTTGAAAAACTGAAAACGGGTGAAATCGATATGCTTTCTTC
>NZ_JBFRSD010000732.1:0-268 GCF_041473395.1 Vibrio sp. 10N.222.55.C6 | reverse complement strand
ATGGCCTTCAATTGGGGATAGTGACGGTGATGGTGTATCAGATGCAAACGACTACGCACCAAACGATCCGACAATCGCTTTCTATAGCCGAACACCAACCAGTGGATGGTACACATTAGCCTACGAAGATTTATGGCCAAATGAGGGTGACTACGATCTGAATGACTTTGTTAGCCACTACGCATTAGGTGTTTATACAAACGCGAATAACCAAATAACTCGTTTTGATTACTACGGCCAAGCTATTGCTCGTGGAGCGGCTGAAGAC
>NZ_JBFRSD010000731.1:0-270 GCF_041473395.1 Vibrio sp. 10N.222.55.C6 | reverse complement strand
TCCCATAGCTGATCCAATAAAGTTTACCTCAATAAAAAATAGTACGCACAGCTCTTACGGGCAAACTTTATTGTCTAAAAATACTCTTACGGGCAAACTTTAACGGTTACGGGCAAACTTTATTGTCTCTACACAGCTTAAACCCACTGACCTGCTGCAAAGCCAGAACTCCAACACCATTGGAAATTATAGCCGCCTAACCAACCGGTTACGTCCATCACTTCACCAATGAAATAGAGGCCAGACACGCTCTTACATTCCATGGTTTTT
>NZ_JBFRSD010000730.1:0-382 GCF_041473395.1 Vibrio sp. 10N.222.55.C6 | reverse complement strand
GTATTTATTCCGAGATCGTTAAAAAAGAAACACTAGGCGATGACCCTAACAATGACCCATCTCGTGCAACAGAGCGCGTTGGTTACTATTATGAAGTTGATTCAAAAGATGCCGAGCGCTACGTCGACTTCACAGGTACATGGGACACCACCGCGATTTGTGGCGATGGACAAAGTGCAGTCATGAGAATGGTCTTCTCAGACTTAGCAATCACAATATCTGGCGCAGAGTGTGAAAGCCAAAATGGTGCTCCTTCATCACCGGAAGATTTGGGCGAGTCTGTTTATACTTACGCTGAATTAGCGACTATCGACTACTGGTGGTTCAACCAAGCGGGCCGCGAGTCGAAAGCAACCTTGACTGAGTTGAACACGGTCGTGCG
>NZ_JBFRSD010000729.1:0-388 GCF_041473395.1 Vibrio sp. 10N.222.55.C6 | reverse complement strand
ATACGCAACTACTTGGTTACCCTTACAGCGGACCCGATTACTGGAGAAGTGCTACAGGCAAAACACTGAAAGAGATTGAAGCGGAATCTATTTAGATAAATGCAGCGATCACTCGCTGTTTAAATTGGCCTAACCTCAGTTCATCAAATGCTAAAGTGAACCCTGCATTATTTGAATTCATCATATCTGAAGTTTCTCCCCAACTAAGTAAGCTTGGTTGGGGTCGATTAGATTGAACGCTTTCCGATACAGTGCTTGACTGCAGGCGTATTTCATCAACACCACTCGGTACGTTGTTATCTTGTTTAATGTACATGCAGCTATCAGGAATATCCTGCTCAATTCTTTCAGCAAACCCAATCAAACTTTCTTCGGCAAAGGTATACAA
>NZ_JBFRSD010000728.1:0-251 GCF_041473395.1 Vibrio sp. 10N.222.55.C6 | reverse complement strand
GCAGGATGTTAGAACGCTCAGTCACACTGGTCGAAGCCCAACTTGCACGAGCAGCATGCGCGGCATCGAGTGCCAAGCTGATATCCGCCTCGGTTGAGCGTGCCACTTGGCAATACACCTGACCATTCACTGGGGAAGTGTTATCAAAATATTCGCCGCTGACAGGCTTCACCCACTCGCCACCGATAAAGTTATCGTATTGCGCTTTAAAGTTCACCACTGCGTTATCACTACCCGGCTGTGCGTAAATC
>NZ_JBFRSD010000727.1:0-807 GCF_041473395.1 Vibrio sp. 10N.222.55.C6 | reverse complement strand
CTCTAAGTCAACGTAGTCTATAAGCTGAATATATAAATCTTTCTGACTTGCATCTTCACGCTTTAACAAAAAACCATCAGAAACAAACTTCATTATGGCTTTGTTGGTGTCATAGAGATCTGAAGCTGGAAGATACTCAAGCTTATGGATAATTTGCTCTATCTCATAGGCTGTAATACCTTCCGTTTGATAACGTTTGGCTAGAAATTCACGAAGATCGGACTTAATCAGCACATCTTCAGGTGCTCGCTCAATTGCTTCACCACGAGTATGTGGGTAGCCTTCTTTCCCTAGCAGTTCAATAATGGCTTGTTCTAGCCGTTCTTCTGTGAACTTCATAAACCTTCCTAACCTATATTCGATAACTTAGAATGAAGTAATTCAATCAGCTTGTTGAGCTGAGTATTATTTAATAAGCAAAGTTCTAGCCTGTGGTATATAGGAGCTATGAATTGATTAAACTGCTCTTTAATTTCACGGGGAGGAGCTACTACCTTTTGCTCATCAAAGTCTTTCGTAACTAGAGAATTGAAAATTGCTCCATCAACAACCATAGCTTTAAGCCTTTTCATTAAGTGCAAACTGAGCTGATGAACATAAAACTCTTGTCCACTCTCACTCTTCATTGCATAACAACTTTGATTCATTGCCATATCCTTGCCAGCAATGGCAACAGAACCCGTTGTAGCACCACGACATAAGATAAAAGTAGTGTTTTTCGGATACAATTTTGCACTACTTTTTTTCAAACCTAGTTCTGTTATATTTTTTTGATTGTGAAGAGCGTAATACCCCTTAGTCACATCT
>NZ_JBFRSD010000726.1:0-262 GCF_041473395.1 Vibrio sp. 10N.222.55.C6 | reverse complement strand
GAGAAGGGTGGGCGAATAGCACCAAGACTCGATTTTTCGACATATAGCCCTCTTTGTCCATTAACGAATAATATTTATTGGAATTATAGTTATACAATAATAGAAGAATGGTTGAACAACAACGAATTAGCCCATACTTCTTTGTTTAGATACGTGTGCTTTCTGCGTTTAATTATATAAGACACCAGTCATTTTGTGTCTTTCAGGCACAAGTAGCCGATGACTGAGTAAAACTAATTATTCACGAATAGTAAAAGCGAAT
>NZ_JBFRSD010000725.1:0-565 GCF_041473395.1 Vibrio sp. 10N.222.55.C6 | reverse complement strand
CGCGAACACGAATAACCGCATAGTCCGTATCGGCTGGTACTGGTGGACGCGTTTCTCCCGCTTCGTAATCTCCGGAAGTCACGGTAAAGTTGTACTTGTCGTCTCCTGCAATGTTTTCGTCCATTCCCATGACATACAGAGCAACAGGATTTTGTGCGGTTGATTCAGCTAGAGGTAAAGTCTTATTGGTATTTTGAAGTAAGACGACAGACTTTTTCTGTGCGTAATCAGCGCGTTCTTGGTACTTCTCGTTGCCTAAAATCTCTTGGGCTTTTTTCTCATCAACGTAAGTGTTTTCGAAAAGGCCAAGCTTGAATTGTTCTTCAAGTAAGCGTGTGACTGATAGGTCGACACGCTCTTCGGTAAGCAGATCTTTTTCCACGAGTTTCACGATGACTTCTTTATCATGGAAACCTGAAAGAACATCGACTCCAGCTTCGACCGCCATGGCAACCTGCTCATCAATCGTTTTGTGTTCCACACCCCATGCACGATCGCCAATAATGCCGGTATCTGAGTTCACGTTACCTGTGTAGCCCAATTCGTCTCTGAGAAGGTCGGTAAC
>NZ_JBFRSD010000724.1:0-403 GCF_041473395.1 Vibrio sp. 10N.222.55.C6 | reverse complement strand
GACTGTGATATAAGGGTTATCTTGACCATCTACCACACCTTGTTGCAGGCCGGTGAAAGTCTCAGACCATGCCATTGGTGTTGGGTTTACACCCCATGCTTGATAAGAAGCAATCATGATTTCGTTACGAGGAACACGAATCACTAGCCCTTTCAAATCCTCTGGTGAAGCAACGGGCTTTTTCGAGTTAGTCAAAACCCTAAAGCCAGAATAAGCCCAACCTACGATGCGAACACCAGCGTCACGAATCGTGTTATCAACTAAGTCTTGGCCTACTTGACCTTGAGTCAGTAGTACCGCTTCTTCTGCGCTTTGAATCACGTAAGGCATGGTCAATAGACCAACGGTTGGAGAGAAAGGCGTCACGTTGTTGATCGCCAGTACAGAGAAGTCGAGAAGACCT
>NZ_JBFRSD010000723.1:0-287 GCF_041473395.1 Vibrio sp. 10N.222.55.C6 | reverse complement strand
CCAACTATCATGGCGGGCGTGAACCAAACACTGATGTTGTCGCTATCTATGGTGGTTATCGCATCAATGATTGCGGTAGGCGGTTTAGGTCAAATGGTACTGAGAGGTATTGGCCGTTTAGATATGGGACTGGCCGCTGTTGGTGGCTTAGGTATCGTTATCTTAGCCATCTTATTAGACCGCATCACCCAAGTACTTGGTGTCAACGCTGGTAATACAAAATTACGCTGGTATCGCATGGGACCTGTTTCCCTTGTACTGAATGTACTTAATCGCGGTAACAAATC
>NZ_JBFRSD010000722.1:0-579 GCF_041473395.1 Vibrio sp. 10N.222.55.C6 | reverse complement strand
CTTGCTGAATACCCAAAATGGTCAAACGAACAACAGGAGGAAGTGCGAATATGATGGTCACCACGACACCCGGAACGTTACCGATACCAAACAACATGACGATCGGTACTAAATAAACGAAGGCTGGTGTGGTTTGCATAGCATCCAAAATTGGGCGCACGAATTTAGCCGCCGTGTTACTTCGAGCGAGCCATATCCCCATGGGTAAGCCAATCAATAGGCAGAAGAATACGGATGTCATGACCAGTGACAATGTGGTCATTGCTTCAGACCAAGCGCCAATCAAGCCAATGAAAGTCAAAGATACGGCCGTTGCAACGCCAAGCTTCAAGTTTGAAAACTGCCATGCCACTAGAAACAAGATGATCAACATGAATGGTGCTGGCGTAGACACCAACGCCGTTTCAAATGAACTTAGGATAAAATCGATAGGCACACGGATTGCCTGGAATAATGGGCGTCCGTGCTCAACTAACCAATTCAGTCCAGACTCAACCCAAGTGTCAACAGGCAGCACAGCCTCTGCAAAAGGGTTAAGTGGATCAAAAGGTGTCGTTTCAACGGTTTCGCTGCTTAACC
>NZ_JBFRSD010000721.1:0-539 GCF_041473395.1 Vibrio sp. 10N.222.55.C6 | reverse complement strand
AAATAGACTTTGAATGGGAGCACATATGAAAATCAAGCTGCTTACAATAACTCTGCTTTCCTTTGCTCTTCATGCAGAAGAAAAGAGTCATGGTCTTGAAAATGCTGCTCCTTTAGAAAATGGACAAAAACTTGAGGACTCGACAAATAATCTTAAGGAAAAATTCAATGACTTCAGTGAAGTCGATGGAATCATTGTGGACAGAACCATTACGCGGTTGGGAGAGGATTTCTATTTTTTCTTCTCGCAATCGCTCAACGAGAGTTATCCCGACCTTAAGGAAAATTTGACGGTAAAAGAAAGGCCAACGGCGTTATCAGGAAGCATCATAGAGGTTCAACACTCTAGAAAACCGATCTTCCGTACGGCGTTGTCCCCTGGTCGTAGACAAGCGAAAGAACGCGCTGCCGATGCAACACGAGTGGTTGGGAATTACATCATCCGATGGCAAGCGGAACGGATCTTTCAGGACACTTACGATCTAGACCATGATGAATTTTAAGGAGCCAAGGATGTCGATATGTTTCAGAAAGGCTGTG
>NZ_JBFRSD010000720.1:0-268 GCF_041473395.1 Vibrio sp. 10N.222.55.C6 | reverse complement strand
TTAGGAAACAAAGCCGTCTAAAACAGCAATGGCGAGATGCAATGGAAGAATTTGGCCAACTAGCTTCGAAACTCACAGCATTCAGGTAAGTAGATTGCTCATCAAAGCCACAAAAATAATAGAGTTATGTATACCTAGCATTATCAACAAAAGTGGTAGATTACAAAATTAGATCACTAGTAGCTTGCTTTGTTGAACAAGCTACTAATCATCAACTTATGCGAAGCACTGGCTTCATTTACATACCGACAAAGAAACTGATCACTAG
>NZ_JBFRSD010000719.1:0-888 GCF_041473395.1 Vibrio sp. 10N.222.55.C6 | reverse complement strand
ACAAGGCACAGAGAGATGAAAAGCACTGATGCCTTCAAAGGCTATCATAGTAATTTTAATTAACTCGCTTGATTTGTTCATGAGTGTCTCGATTTGCGCGAACGTTGACTTTCAAGACAGTATCATAAGAAGTCGGAAAGTAGCATACTAAATCGTATAGAGAACATGACTTGTTAGTGAGTTTAGAGAGGCATTATGAAGATCCACCACCTACGTAGCGCAACTTTTCTCATTGAATCTGGCGAAACATTTATCCTTATTGATCCTATGTTGGGGAAAAAAGGCTCTATGCCTCCGTTTTCAGTCATTAAGGCTAAGGCCGCGAAAAATCCAACCGTTGAGATGCCAAGTAATGCCGATGAGCTACTAAACAAGGTTACTCATACCTTAATTACTCACAGTCAAACACTTGGTATCAAGGCATTACAACATGGAGATCACCTAGATCCGGCAGGTGAGATGTTTTTAACAAGTCGTAATATCCCAGTTGCGACACCAGCCAAAGATAAGGCTTACCTAGAAAAATACGACTTAACGGTAAATTGGGGAATTGAAGACTGGCAAACTATCGACTTTCTAGACGGAAAGCTCACCGCGGTTCCGGCTTTGCACGGCCATGGATGGATTCACAAGGTAATGGCTAATGGTGTTGGATTTTTCTTGGAGCTCCCCAATGAGCCTTCTATTTACATTAGCGGTGATACAGTTCTAACCGATGGTGTAAAACGAGCGTTGACTGAGTTGAAACCTGATATCACAGTAGTCGCGGCAGGTCGTGCTCGTATGGACGTTGGTCAACCGTTATTGATGTCTATTGATGAAGTGATGGAGTTTATTCGTCTTTCCCCTAATAAGGTGGTTGCGAACCATATGGAGGCACTAAACCAC
>NZ_JBFRSD010000718.1:0-340 GCF_041473395.1 Vibrio sp. 10N.222.55.C6 | reverse complement strand
GCTATAGCTCTATTTGCAACAGCTCTATTAAAAACAGCTCCATTCGCAACAATTCCATTCACAAGAGAGGTTCGTTTTAATCGATTGATGATCATTGGCTCTCTCCCGGCATAGGTGGCATCAAAGCGCTATCAATAGGCTTACGACGATACTTGTTCATATCGATGCCTTTGTCTTGATAGTAGGTACTGAGGTAATCCAATACTGGATCCCAAGTATCAGACAGATCCCACAGCCCTTGAGTGTCGACCATCCACTGAATGGTTTCACGCCATTGCTCTCTGTTGCCGCTATTCTGAGCAACGATTAAGCTGGTATGGCAGGCGTTACATTGCCCTTT
>NZ_JBFRSD010000717.1:0-230 GCF_041473395.1 Vibrio sp. 10N.222.55.C6 | reverse complement strand
GAGCGAGCTTTGGCAAGGTGTTGGTAGTAGTGACTGATACGATCTTCTTCCACACCTGTGTTGAGGATGTGAGAAGAAGCTTTAGCTCGACTTGTCATGTAGTAGGTCTGAATCAGTTGCTCTAACTTATCGGTATGGGCTTTTTTCTGAGTCGTAAGCGCTTTAATCTTGGTGTCTAAGTTAGCAATATTTGCATTAGCCGTATTGAGTTGCTTTTTACTGTCTAGAAT
>NZ_JBFRSD010000716.1:0-697 GCF_041473395.1 Vibrio sp. 10N.222.55.C6 | reverse complement strand
TTGCTGCCGCTGCTGCTTGAACCGCTGAACTTGCCACTTCTTGCGCAGTTGCACTCATTTCATTGATCGCGGTTGCAAGTGAGTTCACCTCGTTAACCTGAGAGTTCAACTGGTCACGTGAAACTTCAGCTCTAGCTTGGCCTTCTGTTGCGTTTTTATCCACTTGGTCGGCCGTTACCATCACGGTAAGTAGCATCTCTTGCATACGAGATAGGAAGGTATTGAACCAGTGTGCAAGCTGAGCAGTTTCATCTTTTCCTTTCACTTCAATGCGGTAAGTTAAGTCGCCTTCGCCTTGTGCTGCATCTTTAAAGCGCTCCACTAAGTTGTTCAGCACTTTGCCCAGAGAATTGGCAATGAATGCCATTGAAGCTATGCCTAGAAGAGCTGCGATGATCCCCGCCCACACACCTTTTTCAAGTGCTTTTGAATTCTGTGCATCACTCCATTGCGTGTAATCGTCGACGCTTTTTGTAAGGTGACTACTGGGAACCGACACCATGACTACCCAAGGAGCATCACTGGTATCAATTGCGGTAATTGCGTACTCATCGCCGCCGAAATTAACAAGGCCTGCACCTTCTCGTTTAGCGATAGATTGAATAGTCGACCATTCCGATTCCAATTCAGAAGAGACTCTTTTACCCACCATGTTTCCAGCTCGGCTGTTGGCGAGAGTTATGCCTTTCCATGATGT
>NZ_JBFRSD010000715.1:0-619 GCF_041473395.1 Vibrio sp. 10N.222.55.C6 | reverse complement strand
TCGTAGACTCCCCCAACACTGAAACTACCAACCGTATCAGAGTCTAAATACAAGGTTCGAATGCCACCATCAAACGTATAATCCGGAGTTTCACACGCATTGTTAGCTTCACCCGTACACCATCGCGTTCCCGTTGGGGTTACCGTCGCTTCAAACTGCTCATTAGAGTCGACCAATTCGCCATTCTCTTCTAGGCGAAACTCAACCGGAATTCGCTCACAGGTTAGGCTATATAATTGTTGAGGTTCTACAACCAATAATCCTTGCTGTACTGGGGGTTCACAAGAATAATCAGGTTTGATTATCGTTACACCATTATCAAGCACGGCGACTCTCGCTGTCACGGCACCATGAATAGCTGTCTGATTTAAATCTACAGTATCTGCGAGAATAAATCCTTTGAAAGTAGAGTTCCCAACGTCAAATATGACCTCACCTTTAGGAGCGTATATAATGGGATAAGCGAAGTCAGATTGTATATCAACTGCCAAGTTAAACTTCATACGTGTTATCACATTTATTTGAGAGTTGCCCTCAAAGGCATATACCAAATCTCCTGCATCATGCTCATAATTATCAAAGGTCACCGTGGAATTATCAGGAAAAACCAGTTCTACAC
>NZ_JBFRSD010000714.1:0-828 GCF_041473395.1 Vibrio sp. 10N.222.55.C6 | reverse complement strand
ATGTGGAGCTATTAGGGCGTGGTTTTGCCTGGTTAGACACTGGTACACATGAAAGCCTTCATGAGGCTTCATCTTTTGTTCAAACTATTGAAAATGTACAAGGACTAAAGGTTGCTTGTTTAGAGGAGATAGCTTGGCGTAATGGTTGGTTAACTGATGAACAAATGTTAATGCTTGCTAAACCAATGATGAAAAATGAATACGGTCAGTATTTGACTCGTTTAGTCACGGATATTCAAAAGAAGGCAAAAGATTAATGCGCGTACTAATTACTGGCTGTCATGGTCAAGTTGGCTCTTGTCTAACTAAACAACTGGCTAACAATGAGAATACATTGGTATTGGCTCTCGATAGAGAGCACCTTGATATTACGAACCAAGAGTCTGTCAATGCCGTTGTTAGCGAATTTCAACCGACTATTATTATCAATGCTGCGGCGCATACTGCGGTTGATAAAGCTGAAGAAGAAGTAGAGCTTTCTTATGCGATCAATCGTGATGGCCCCAAGTTCTTAGCACAAGCAGCGCAAAACCTAGGAGGCGCGATTCTACACATTTCGACGGACTATGTCTTTGAAGGCAATAAAGTCGGAGAGTATCTAGAGAGTGATATCACAAACCCACAAGGTGTTTACGGTAAAAGTAAACTAGCCGGTGAAATGGCTGTTACCGAAGCGTGTGATAAACATATCATCCTTCGCACTGCTTGGGTGTTTGGTGAGGATGGCAATAATTTCGTTAAGACCATGCTTCGCTTAGGTGAAAACCGAGATGTATTGAGTATCGTGGGTGACCAGTTTGGAGGACCTACATATGCAGGCGATATAGC
>NZ_JBFRSD010000713.1:0-333 GCF_041473395.1 Vibrio sp. 10N.222.55.C6 | reverse complement strand
ATGGTATAGAACTTCAAATAATCAATGAATTTGGTGCTATTATTAATAAATATATCGTAAATAACAGTCCGTTCTCTTTTATTTGTGGTTATCAGAATTATGATGAACTGATCAACCAACATCCGTTCTTTTCCCGCAGTGCTAAATTATTCCCTTTTCCAAACCGTTTAAACTTAGGTCGTTACAGTTTCGATAACCAAAACCATCAACTCCCGGCTAACTTTCCTTGGTCTGATCACGCCGTACATGGCCTGCTCTATAACCAACCTTTTTCAATCACAAACAGCGTAGCCAACGAAGAGTTAGCCAGTGTGACAATGCAGTATCAAACGT
>NZ_JBFRSD010000712.1:0-359 GCF_041473395.1 Vibrio sp. 10N.222.55.C6 | reverse complement strand
TCATTAAATATTAAGTGTTTGATGTTGATAGGGTATGTGGTAGAAACTTGCGGAAATAGCATTTTCGATTAGAATTAAATGAAGAAACTATTGCCCTTTTAATGGGTAAGTGTATGTTAAGTCGAATAAATCAAATCAACTTTTATGCTTATCTAATGGGTTGCATATTGATTAATTATGTTTTTAATGTAGTTGCCTTTATTATGAGTTTTTTAAATGAGTTTTTAAATTCGCGTATTTCGCGTATATGGTGGGGCTGATTAAGCCGGTAGTTGATTAATCTGAGGTTTAAATATGCTAATTTATATCTATAGTTTTAGTAATGAGTATTTATGAAAAAGATTGATCAACCTAGGAAC
>NZ_JBFRSD010000711.1:0-422 GCF_041473395.1 Vibrio sp. 10N.222.55.C6 | reverse complement strand
GTACCATCAGCATTGAACAAGTAGTCACGAGTATTTCCATTGCCTTTAACGCGTTGGAAGTTTAGACCCTCGACCATCTCACTGGTAATGTGAGTTCGACCGCCACAATCCGTGATCGCCGTTTCGTAGTCACTCATACTCGGGATAGGTTGCCCCTCAACAGGTTCTGCATCACCGATGTAGCACTCTTCAAGCACAATCGGACGATCTTGTTGAATAATAGTATCCATCCAGATATAGCTACTTGATTGACCGTCCACAACTTCGTTCTCATAGAACTTGATTGACCACGTATCATCCAACGAATCTAACAGTGCCCAGTAAGTCGTGAAGCTCTCCGATTCATCAGAATAGCTGATCTTAACCAAGCCATCTTCTATGACCCAATCGTCAGTATAGTTACCGCCCTCTCCCTTCAATAC
>NZ_JBFRSD010000710.1:0-376 GCF_041473395.1 Vibrio sp. 10N.222.55.C6 | reverse complement strand
CGTCATGTAATGTTGTTCGGTAGAGGACTCTTGTCCTGCAAATAGGTCAACATTATTGCTTGCTTTTTTTTGTCCGCCGCGAGTGATGACCTTGCCATTCAGCGAAATAGGAGCATCAACTTGCAGCTCACCGCCAAGCTGCCAAATATCAGGATTAGATGAACATACAGTTCCCTGTTTAGAGTGCGAAAATTCAAATTGATTGTCAGCGTTAGCAAAACTAAGAGTTGGTGCTAACGCAAATAGCATACCTGTGACAATTCTATTCCGTGTCATTAGATAAGTTTTCCATATGGCCGTAGTGTCAGATGAGCTCAAGACCATATAGTCTAGTTGAATATCACTCAATGGCGCATTAATCGTAATGGGATATAAG
>NZ_JBFRSD010000709.1:0-311 GCF_041473395.1 Vibrio sp. 10N.222.55.C6 | reverse complement strand
GTTGGAAGGAACCAGAGACCGGTACGGTGTCGAGATGACGACCGAATTCGGCGCGAAGACTTACTTTGATGAAAGCATTGGTGAGTTTGTTGAGTGGAATCGTTACAACCATTCTAAGCTGACGGGCATTGTCTACGATCACCACAAACAACCGATACAGGGCGTAAGCCTACAAATTTTGGATCAACGAGCAGTCAGTGATGCAAAAGGCCGATTTGAATTCTCAAGTGTTCCAGCTCGAGATAATCTGCCTATCTATATTGATGAAGGGGCACTCGACCTTAACCTCACGCCGATTCAAAACCCTGTGT
>NZ_JBFRSD010000708.1:0-643 GCF_041473395.1 Vibrio sp. 10N.222.55.C6 | reverse complement strand
TCTTTGGTTCCTTCCAACTTAAAGAGCAAATAAGGATTAACTCGAGCTTCTAAGGAGGCAGTAAACGAAACCTCCTGCTTTTGATAGCGAGCCGATACATTGGTGGTGAGCTCTTGAAAAACCTCCAACGGATCAAGCAGGCACTCTTTGCACGCATTTCTTAGGGATAGTTCCGTTCGTTCATGATGACCAGAGCCATCAACGGTTCCTGAGATGTTCCACGACGTATCCGAAAACCCACTTTTGGCCAAGCCAATGGTATGTAGATAGTCATCTTGGTGAGAAGCTTTGGTGTACCGATAGTCACCGGCGTATGAGACAAACAGATTACGAGCCACTTTCGAGTTAAGCTTAGGTTCAACGCTCAATTCGTCGTCATCATCTCTCACCGTTAAAAAGGCCGTTAGATTTGCAAGCGACAGGTTGTATTTGAAAACATCGTACTCCATCGACTCTAAGTTCAGTTCATCGGTTTTATTGAGCTCTATCGATGCCGACTGATCGCCGTTGATCAAGATATCAAACTCCATTGGAAAACGATTGAACTCTGGTAACCAACCGATATGGCCCGCAAACCAGTGCGCTGGTAAATATCTTCCTTGAAAGCCAATCAGGTCTTTGCCATGTTGCCTCATAAAGGCGC
>NZ_JBFRSD010000707.1:0-559 GCF_041473395.1 Vibrio sp. 10N.222.55.C6 | reverse complement strand
ATACACCACAGGGGATAACTTCAATGTATTGGCAACCCCCGCAATTTGTTGCTGATTCATGTGACTTGAAGGTGTTGTCACATTTTGCTTGAGCTCATTAGAGAGTTTATACCTGAGTTCAGTGTAACTCGCGTAGCCCATCTTTTTGCAAACTCGATTTACCGATGTAGTTGTTGTTAAAGCCTTATTTGCAATGGTCTTAGCCGAAATCTCATGGAGCTCACTGGCGTGGCCGATCAAATACTCGTAAATCGCACGTTCTATACCTTGAAATGTGTTCATTGCTCTCAGCTATTATTTAAGAAACTATCAATATTACGCGCGAAAATGAGGCAAATTACCATGACTTCAATCACAGATGTATCGTGATACTTCGGTTGTACGATGAAACAGTGTCGGTACACATTCACGCTTCATATACTGGCCGCAGTTGATAAGAACAAGGTATTAAACCATGGCTAAGAAAAAACTGGTTGCAGTGACCGCTTGTCCTACAGGGATAGCGCACACCTTCATGGCAGCTAAAAAAATTCAGAGCTGGGCTGAAAAGCAAGGCTAT
>NZ_JBFRSD010000706.1:0-596 GCF_041473395.1 Vibrio sp. 10N.222.55.C6 | reverse complement strand
TTCATACTCTCTAGCTGTCCATTTTAAATGTATGGTTTATCTTTTATTCCAACTCCTCTCATCTAACTTAGAAACAGACCGATCGTAGTCAGTTCAAATAAGTCACAAATATCTGGGTGATTGCTCTTTATCCCTTTAAGTTTTTTTGCTTAGATACAATTTCAACCATCTGACAATTAAAGGGATTTCGTCATATGAAAATCAAAACATCTGCGATTTTCGTGCTCTCCGCTCTAGCGTTACCTTCTCATGCCAATGAGTGTGGTGAGTTCACGATAGCCGATATGAACTGGAACTCGGCAAGCCTAATAGCACACGTAGACCAATTCATTCTTAATGAAGGTTATGGCTGCGACGCACAACTTATCCCCGGAGATAGCGTTCCAACGGGTACCTCCATGATCGAAAAAGGTCAGCCAGATGTCGCACCCGAACTTTGGACAAACGGAATCAAAGAAGCACTAGACAAAGGCGTAGCGGATAAACGGTTACGTTATGCAGGTAAGTCGCTGGTTAATGGGGGTGAAGAAGGGTTTTGGGTCCCGAACTACCTTGTTGAACAGTATCCGGAGCTCACGACTATCGAAGTTGTGATT
>NZ_JBFRSD010000705.1:0-281 GCF_041473395.1 Vibrio sp. 10N.222.55.C6 | reverse complement strand
TCTTATTTATATAGTGCGATACGGCTGTTCACTTTCTTCAAATAATTTTTTGTTTCATCGTATGGCAACTTAGCAATCAATTGATTGTAGACTTCTTCAGGAGTCATCTTATTGATCAATTTAGATGCTTTACCAATGCTAGTTGAACGGTCTTTATTAAACGCACGAGCAACGTTTCCTGCACCAGTGTTATAAGCCGCAATCATGCAATACAAACGACTTTGCTCATTCTCGATCTTACGTAAATATTTACTATTCAAGATATCTAAGTAAGCCGTACC
>NZ_JBFRSD010000704.1:0-575 GCF_041473395.1 Vibrio sp. 10N.222.55.C6 | reverse complement strand
CCTTTATCGCGGTCAGTGATAAGGTTCCTTCTTGGCTCAATGTCACCGGCTGGACGTTGATCGTATTGATGCTGTTGCTAGGCTGGGCAACATTAAAAGCCGATAACATCATCGCTTGGTGTGAAAAGCAACGGAATAACAACCGCCCGACTCGTTAACACGAAGGCTTACCTTTTACTCACATTAACGTATCGAAAGCCGCCGCCTTAAAACGGCGCATTTTCGCTAGGGCTTGTCTTTCACGTCTTGTATTTTCTTCTCTTCAGCGGCATCGGGGCGTCTTGAACACACCTCTTCAAATTGATTTAACGTCGTTTCATCGATCGCGCCTGATTGGTGTAAATCATTGACGGTCTCACTCACTGTCTTCAATACATCGCTCATCTCATCCTCACTTTGATGCTCACAACCTTTGCTTTTGTCCTCTGAGCTTAACAGAAACGATACCAAAACGAACTCATAAGATCAGTCGCAACTGGCAAAGTGAATCAGCGCTTTTCAACGTTAAATAAACCTTAACTTAAAGACTCAAGTTTGCGACAGAACCGGGGATTCGCAAGAATACGGCGTTGATA
>NZ_JBFRSD010000703.1:0-274 GCF_041473395.1 Vibrio sp. 10N.222.55.C6 | reverse complement strand
GGAATATCACCATCGGTAATGGTCAGCGTGACGGTTGAGGTAAGCACATCGTTATCGGAGTCACTAGATGTCACCACGATTGATTTCACAATGTCTTCGTTCAGCGTGTGGTCGAGATTGCGGTTGGGCTCAAAGCGCACTTCGCCTTGAAGCGTGATGAATAGTTCGCCTTCAGTGAAGCTGAATTGCTGTTCACCATTGTCATTCTGATCAAGGGTTCGTAGTTGACCGTCATAAGTAAACTGAGTGATCGTCGCGCCATCAGCACTCTGAT
>NZ_JBFRSD010000702.1:0-331 GCF_041473395.1 Vibrio sp. 10N.222.55.C6 | reverse complement strand
GTTGGGAGCAATAATCAAAATGCTTTCGCAAGCACTTCAACGATTTCTTCTTTGTCGCTGATGAGAACAACGGGTAACGATTCGAACCCAGTTCATTCCTATCAAGTTCATACTTATATAGCAGGCTATGTCACTACCTTGCCTACTACATTTCAAACCTTCTCTGATTGAGTTTTAAATCACCTCAAGTAAATGTCTCATGTTCTTAAAGCGGTGGATTTAATCCATTTAGCTTCAAGACCACTCTTACTTATTCGGCTTCACACCGTCTGTTCATGCAATCAACACAGCAAAGTTATGTGTTGCTAAAGAAAGTTAGTAAATAATAATG
>NZ_JBFRSD010000701.1:0-402 GCF_041473395.1 Vibrio sp. 10N.222.55.C6 | reverse complement strand
TTCAACGGGCTCGCGTTTTTCATTCACACAAGAGTACTTTGACCTGATTTGTTCAGACTTAAACAGCTATTCCGTGTCTAGCTCGGTGGCCGCCTCTTCTGCTGTCCCTTTTGTATTTACTCCTGTTGTGCTTGAAAACAAAAACGACTGCGACAAAACAGAACACATACAACCCTCATTCGACGCCACCAGTTACCGCAACCGAAATCTGATCAAGTCGTTAGAGTCATATAGCAATAAGGATGATGTGAGTTATCTCCACCTTGTGGATGGCGGGATTACTGACAACCTCGGTTTGCTGTCGGTGTATGAGATGTCTGAATACTTGCGTTACAACGACAACGAAGAGCTGAAAAACTTGTACGACACCCAGCACGCGCGTCCTATTGTCATCATTTCGGT
>NZ_JBFRSD010000700.1:0-245 GCF_041473395.1 Vibrio sp. 10N.222.55.C6 | reverse complement strand
GGCTCAAGTTTGATGGTGCCATTTTCAGAACTCACCTTGTTCACTATGACAGGTTGGCAATTAGCGCTGTTAATGAACTTGGTATTTCCAATATTAGCTTTACTGATCTGGTTACCTAAAATCAGAAAACGTTCATCTTCTGCTAACGATAACAAGCAACAAGACAGACCTCTGCCGATGAAGAAGATGATTAAAAGCGGCGTTGCGTGGCAAGTAACGTTAGCGCTTGGGCTTAACTCATTTAC
>NZ_JBFRSD010000699.1:0-539 GCF_041473395.1 Vibrio sp. 10N.222.55.C6 | reverse complement strand
GGTGTGCACGGCGTGGTTGCTACGTATTCTTTGTTTTTATCGTCAAAATATCCGAATTTCATCATCACTATCCCTAGCCCCTCCCAAATCAGGAGGAGCCAAAACAATTTGTCGTAAGTAGGTTGGTATCAGCTCGTTGGCTGACTTAAGTAGACCGGCTAGCTCGTAATTGACTAGCTCGCTAGCGAGTTCTCGCTCAGTGCGTCAAACAGGTGGAAAGCATCCAAATCTAAGTAAAGTGTCAGTTCTTTCACATCCACTTCAGCAGCTTGGGTCTCAACCATCAGCGGTTGGCCGCCGATTTCTGTTTTCAGAAGAATGCTCGCACCCAGCAGTTCCTTGTCTTTGATTTTCACAGGGAATGGCAGCACACGGTCGTGGTCAACTTGCTCAGCACGTAGGTGGATATCTGTTGGACGAACACCAAAGTGAAGCGCTAGGTTTTTAGAGGCCAAAGACTTAAAGCGATCTGGCAGTGGGATATGAACATCGCCAAGTTCAACGAAGTACTCGCCTTCTTTTTCAATCAGCTTGGCTTC
>NZ_JBFRSD010000698.1:0-260 GCF_041473395.1 Vibrio sp. 10N.222.55.C6 | reverse complement strand
ATCTTCGGCCCTGTTATCGCAGTAACGACGTTTAAAGATGAAGCAGAAGCGCTAGAGATTGCCAATGACACCGAGTATGGCTTGGGTGCAGGCGTATGGACTCGTGATGCAAACCTAGCGTATCGCATGGGTCGTAACATCGAAGCGGGGCGTATTTGGGTGAACTGTTACCACGCTTATCCAGCACATGCCGCGTTCGGTGGTTATAAGAAATCAGGCATCGGTCGTGAGACACATAAAATGATGCTCGATCACTACCA
>NZ_JBFRSD010000697.1:0-610 GCF_041473395.1 Vibrio sp. 10N.222.55.C6 | reverse complement strand
ATGAATAACTACAGGTATGGCAAAGAGGGAAAAGTTTCAACGGTGTCTCCAATTGCTTTATTGAAATACTAGTACCTGATCCTGTACTGGAATCAGGTGATTGTTATGAGAGACAAAAGACAAGACATGACCCTATTGTTTCTAATGCTGAGTCACAAGCAGTTTTTTTCCATGCTCGATTAATCATTATCAGCATTACTGATAACTTAAGCGCGTTGCAGCAAATCGGTTAAGTAAAGTGTGCATGATGTAACACAGTAATAAAGTCGCTACGATGGCAACCAAAATACTGCTAATACGGTAAAGTGCACTATATATCAGATCGCTACCTGGGGTGAGGTATTGGCCAAATAAAATCCCTAGCGTGGTCATCGCTCCAAAGCCAACCCCAGCGCCGACGTTTTCTTTGACGTGTACTTGGCTAAATAGCATTAACCCAAACCATAAAACCGGCACGACTAAGATCAACAGCCCTGACCAATCATAAAGAAACAACTGGGCTAACACACCGAATGTCACTCCAAGAAAGGTACCTATCGCACGTTTAAGGGCATAATTTAATACCCCAGTAAAATGCATCGGATAAAGTAATAAAATTGTGGCAGCTTGC
>NZ_JBFRSD010000696.1:0-294 GCF_041473395.1 Vibrio sp. 10N.222.55.C6 | reverse complement strand
GCCTCTTACTGCTGTTAGGCCGATCGTTAGGCTCTTTGGGTGCTCGTTATGGCAAAAAGCGTGTCGCTGTGGCAACACGTAACTTGGAACTTGCCTTCCCAGATAAGCCTGCAGACGAAGTCGCGGCTATGGTCAGTGAAAACTTTAAAAATACTGGTATGGCACTGATCGAAACCGGTATTACCTGGTTTTGGCCGACGTGGCGCTTCAAAAGAATCCTAGTGGATAAAGACACCCAAACGTTGCGTACACACAAAGCCAACGGTAAAGGTGTTCTTTTGTGCTGTGTGCATG
>NZ_JBFRSD010000695.1:0-597 GCF_041473395.1 Vibrio sp. 10N.222.55.C6 | reverse complement strand
GATCGCACGGGTGATATTACCAAGCCACAGCACCCTGAGTTTGCTAAGCAGCTAATCGACATTTTAGGTATCGTTGATCTTCATGAAAAAATTCAAGACACCGATCTTTTTCAACGCGCAGGTAAGAGTGACAATCCGCTTGAATATTTGAGACGAAATGATGCTTTGCTCGATGACCCGCTGCAGAGTTTTGCTTGTAAGTAGAGCGATTGGAATAAGGATACACGGAAATGAGGCTACCCCAACCATTACCAGATGAATCCTTTCACAGTCGAATTTGTAGGCATATTAAGCTTTGCGGTAGCACAACAGAACAATACCTTAAGGAGGTATTTGGTGATAACCGAGCATCCGTACATCCTTACCTGAATGCGAATCTTGGTTCGATATGCAAGGCATTGAGTCAGTCAGCTTCTGATGTGTGGTTAAACCAAACTCTTGCGCCGCTATTCTTCCATTTTCTCCCTGAGTATAGGAAAGTGATAGGTGACATGAATGTGTCACCCTGCCGCTTAATTAGAGCGAGTCAAATTTCTGCTTTTAGAGAAAAAGAGCGGTTACATATCAAATACTGTCCTAACTGTGCTGAAGAAGATG
>NZ_JBFRSD010000694.1:0-315 GCF_041473395.1 Vibrio sp. 10N.222.55.C6 | reverse complement strand
TAAGCGCAGTATGTGATTATCAATAGTTCGGGTACTAGGAAAGGCCTGATAACCCCAAATCTTATTGAGTAACTCATCTCGGTGAAACACACGGCTTTGGTTCTGAACAAACAGTACCAATAGCTGAAATTCCTTAGGTTTCAACGTGATTGGGCTTTCATCCAGATAAGCGATCCGTTCCGACAAGTTGATTTGGATATTCGCGTAATTTAAGAGGCTCACACCTAACGGACGAAGCTGGGTAATGACTCGAGCGAGCAATTCGTCGTTAGAAAATGGCTTAGTCACGTAATCTTTGGCACCCGCCATTAATCC
>NZ_JBFRSD010000693.1:0-382 GCF_041473395.1 Vibrio sp. 10N.222.55.C6 | reverse complement strand
GCTTATACCAACGAGATCTTTCGGTAAACATGGGAAAAGTGGCACTTTTAAAAGCGTGTGCATTTGAGACAAACGCTCAAAAAAACCGTCTTGAAGCTCTACCTCTTTATCAGCAACGACGCTCATCCATAAAGCTTCATAATCTCGCTGATTAAGTGGCTTGAATTCAATCTTGTAACCCAAACGACGTAAAAAGGCAGGATCGCTTATTTTCTTGGGGTTTAGATTGGTAGAAAAGGCAAGAGTTAATACAAATGGCATCGTTATCTGCTGACCATTAGGCAACGACAAATAGTCGAATGAGTACTCCATCGGTACAATCCAACGGTTAAGAAGCGCATCCACCGGCATGGGCTGACGACCAAGGTCATCAATGATAAAG
>NZ_JBFRSD010000692.1:0-248 GCF_041473395.1 Vibrio sp. 10N.222.55.C6 | reverse complement strand
TGGCTATTAATTCCGACGGGCTACCAACTTCCGCAGTTAGAAGAGATGAATCTCGCTTTAGTGATTATTGCTGGCCTTCTGGTGGGCTTTGGTACTAAAACAGCGAACGGTTGTACTAGCGGGCATGGCATTGTCGGAATGGCGCGTTTATCTAAACGTTCTATTGTTGCGACCTGTGTATTTATGGGTGTGGCAATCGTAACCGTGTTTATCAAGAATCTGACTGGCTTGGGGGCATAATGAAAAAC
>NZ_JBFRSD010000691.1:0-250 GCF_041473395.1 Vibrio sp. 10N.222.55.C6 | reverse complement strand
GTACTTAACCAAGAGATTGGCGGCTTCCTCGTCATTCCAGAAGATTTCTATAAAGACTTGTTGCTCGGTAAGAGCCCGACGCTTTCTTACGCTGGTGATGCTTCTTACTTCTTGGTCTACGGAACCATTGTTGAAGGGCTTGCCAAGGCCGGTGGTACGTTAGCTGCGCAAGTTAAGGTCAGCCATTTGTTAGTCGAAGGTGTGCCTTTAGAATCGGCAGCCAAAGGCTACAGTGCATTCAGCTTAAACC
>NZ_JBFRSD010000690.1:0-260 GCF_041473395.1 Vibrio sp. 10N.222.55.C6 | reverse complement strand
GCATTGCTGCTGGTGGCTTGTATGTTACTGACCAAACAGTACATGTTCGACCACGGTCAAGTGGGTTTGAATGCAATGGCGATCTCCCAACATAAGATGCACCACGATTTTATCCAAGCTATCGCGCTCGGCATCATGTGTAATGTATTGGTTTGTATCGCGGTATGGATGACGTTTAGTGGACGCACACTGACTGACAAAATTGCGGTAATGATTTTGCCTGTTGCGATGTTCGTATCGGCTGGTTTCGAGCACTGTAT
>NZ_JBFRSD010000689.1:0-314 GCF_041473395.1 Vibrio sp. 10N.222.55.C6 | reverse complement strand
TCTCGACGAGGAAATTGCTGGGATAATGCACCAATGGAACGCTTCTTTAGAAGCTTGAAGACGGAATGGATACCTACAGTAGGTTATCGGAGCTTTGCAGAGGCACAACAAGAAATTACTCGATACATTATTGGGTATTATTGCCAACTCCGCCCGCACCAATACAACGGTGGTTTGACTCCCAATGAATCAGAACGATTGTTCTGGTTAAACTCTAGGAACGTGGCCAATATCAGTTGACCACTACACTTAAACGACGGCCTCATAGTTATATAAATGCTCTATCAACCACCTCTAGATACGTAATTAGTACC
>NZ_JBFRSD010000688.1:0-395 GCF_041473395.1 Vibrio sp. 10N.222.55.C6 | reverse complement strand
GCCCCTTAGTTGACTGTGCCGTGGCGGTTATTGTATATGCCATGCTGCTTGAACTTGCGACAGAAAATACATAGCGATCACTTGGTGATTCACATATAGCACAAGCCCCTCCTGAAATAATACTGCCCCAGTTATAGACACCGTTGTATGACTGCTCAAGTGTGAGTTGTATTTTTGCCATATCAGCTAATGCTGCTGTTCTATGCGATTTAATGACATGTTCGGTATAGCTTGGGTAGGCGATAGCGGTTAGCACTCCAATAATAGCCACTGCGACCAATAGTTCGATCAATGTCATCCCTTTGCAACTTAAGTTGTTGTTGTTGCATTTATTTTTTCGAATCATCACGAGTAGTTCCTTCTCTATATTCAGCCTATTTTTCTTCGGTGGTAGC
>NZ_JBFRSD010000687.1:0-237 GCF_041473395.1 Vibrio sp. 10N.222.55.C6 | reverse complement strand
ATCTTATGGTCATATCGTTCTTACCACCGACCCACTGCTCAACTTCACCGATAAATACGCTGCCATTGAAGCGACCGATACATTAGAAAGCTTTGATAGTGAGCTATCACTCGTTGGTGAGATTCTTGAGGTGAGGTTTGCGGTTGAAGACCAGCTGATACAACAAATTGCCGACAGCCTAGCGGTTCCACCAGGAGCGTAATGGCTTAACATCTTCTAAGCTTGCCTCTGTGCAAG
>NZ_JBFRSD010000686.1:0-440 GCF_041473395.1 Vibrio sp. 10N.222.55.C6 | reverse complement strand
ACTTTGGGCTATTCAGGAACGGTATTTGAGCCTATTGATGAGTTCAAAGGTGATTTTGCTCGCGTGTATTTCTACATGGCGACACGCTATGAAAATGTGATTGGTAACTGGGAAAGCCATTCAAGCAGCTCAGACGCAGTACTAAACGGCACGAAAACGACCGTCTTTGAACCATGGATGCTGAACATGTTGAAACGTTGGCACAAAACGAACTTGTTAGCGCGAAAGCGATCAGCCGTAACCAAGCGGTGTTTGAATTCCAAGGTAACCGCAACCCGTTTGTGGATCACCCTGAATTTGTAGAGATCATTTGGGGAAACTAACCCCATTAGCTAAAGCAAATCGCCAGAAACAACACAGCCGCTATCGTCACTGTTCGGGCGGCTTTTTAATGCCGTTTTAGAGGCACAAAAAAGGGGAGGTTTTACCCTCCCCAAGCT
>NZ_JBFRSD010000685.1:0-242 GCF_041473395.1 Vibrio sp. 10N.222.55.C6 | reverse complement strand
GGTGAAAGACATTGCTGAAGACGGGATTTATCGCCCTGATCGCCAACGTCGCATTTTCGCTGTAAGTGTTGGGGTTCCTATGGAATTCATGAAGGAGCGTAGTACATGGGCGGCAAAAGGCTAAGTAAAAGCTTTGCCATGAGTACCTTATTTGTATGTATGTCCGTTCCTGCACTGGAATTAGATAAGAGTCAGCCTACGTTGGCTCTTATTGAACAAGGTTGTGCATATGGTCGAGGGGC
>NZ_JBFRSD010000684.1:0-491 GCF_041473395.1 Vibrio sp. 10N.222.55.C6 | reverse complement strand
AACGCATTCACTGCCTGCCGTTCTGTAATGCCATTGCTTTTTGCATATTCCTTTACGTCCAACAACGGATTCTCTTTATTATAAGCTTCTAGTACCGAGCGATGCGCTTGATTGCGATAAATCGCTTCAACCCCATCCTTTGCTTTTTCCATAAAATCATTAACGAGTTCACTTTCTGAGAGCTTGTTGAGTTGAGCCTTTTCTTTAATATCAACGCCAGCCGTCATCTCCTGATATAGCGCTTTTACTTCGGCGCCACTATCAATACTTGCCACCAATGCGTTGTATTCACTCTCAACATCACCATCAAAATCACGGCCATTTAAGAACTCTGTATACGCTGATTCCACGTCATTAATGATACGAGATAAATATTGCTCATAAATCACTGGAATTACTGTGGGGTGGTGCCCTTTGCCAGAGCCAGCAATTTTCTTTGCTAGACTTCTGGCTGTTTGCCCCTCTTGGTATGGGATTTGAAAGCGATGAGG
>NZ_JBFRSD010000683.1:0-317 GCF_041473395.1 Vibrio sp. 10N.222.55.C6 | reverse complement strand
AACAGATTCGAAGCACTGAGCTAACGTTGTTTCGTGGTCGAGGTCTGCTAACTGCTCTCTAATAGAGTCCTCTGAATAGGTTTTTAAAGTAGCTATGTTCTGTTCATGTTTCTCTGTTAACTTATCAAGGTCAACATCTATGAGCTTTTTAGCCCTTAGTCTTGTAACTTCTGTTTTGGTCGTTCTTACGAACGTTTGGAATGCATCATCAAAAGCAGTTCTGTAGCTATGGATTAGCAATTGAGCATCTTCACCTAATTCTTGACCACAGAAAGGGCAATCTTCATCTAGGTGTTCGACACCACTAGCAGCCCCTG
>NZ_JBFRSD010000682.1:0-231 GCF_041473395.1 Vibrio sp. 10N.222.55.C6 | reverse complement strand
TAATCTCTCTTAGTTGATATCGTAAATCGTCGAAAAACGATTGGTTGTGGCAAAAAAACACGCTTAAAAGTAAAGGCTATCAAAGCCGATCATTCAAGCGTGAACTTCTATTTTAAAATGCTGTTAAATATCGATTCGAAGCGTTGAATATTGTCGCGGTCGATGCGGTAACACATCTTCGGCGGAATCGACTCAGCCGTAATAAAACCTGAGGCTTTCAATATTCTTAAG
>NZ_JBFRSD010000681.1:0-454 GCF_041473395.1 Vibrio sp. 10N.222.55.C6 | reverse complement strand
AATATTTATGTACCCGGGTGGTTGCACGAGCACCTCAAGTTGTTGCTGAATAAGGTTTTATCATGTCAGAACAAGCTCTACCTTCATCTGTTGATAAAACAGCACCAGAAGAAGACATGTCTTTAACTCAACAAGCTCCCAATGAAGATCAAAAAGATTTTCTTGAAATAATGAGAGAGAAGACACCAAACTCTATCCTTGCCATCATTGCGCTGATCATCGCAGGTGGTCAGTTCAACGATGCTATTGATATGGGAAGCAAAGGTTGGGACCTCTTAATTTCTAACTTTTCAGATGCTCCATCTAACGAGCGTCTTTCTAAAGTCTATATTCGTGCTTCCAGTGGCATTTTAGAAGAGACATTTGGCTCTCCGGTTTATACCAAGATGTCGAATGGTGAGGTACAGATAAAGTACTACAAAGACAGTAAGTTTATTCTTTCTGCAATAACATC
>NZ_JBFRSD010000680.1:0-523 GCF_041473395.1 Vibrio sp. 10N.222.55.C6 | reverse complement strand
GTATGAATTTGGTATCGTTCAGTGCTCTGGTGGAGAATGTAAGATCCCACTGACTCAGTCTTATACCAACACGCCACTGGTGTTTGTGATGCCAACCATTGATTCAAGTGCCCCTGACGCGGATGCTCCTGCAACGTTAATGGTTACCGAGGTAAGCAAAACCGAAGCGACCATCAAGCAGATTAAGGCGCCAAAGAATGGCGGTGGTTCAGATTTAGATAGCCAACCGATAACAGAAGTCAGTTACCTTGCGATTGAGCCCGGTGTGGCCGATTTTAATGGCCATGAAGTCATAGCGGGTTATTTGAACACCGATGCAGCCAGTGCTAAATCAGGCTCAAATAGTAATGATAGAGTCCTTTATAGCGATTTTGGCGGAGCTGGCTTTTCTTCTAATCCGGTGGTATTGCATCAAATTCAAACTCGAAATAACAATGATAAATGGATGACCTCTGGCAAGGTTAGGCGAACCGATGAAACGTCATACATTGATTTGTTTTTGGAGCTAAGTGCTTCTCACCGC
>NZ_JBFRSD010000679.1:0-303 GCF_041473395.1 Vibrio sp. 10N.222.55.C6 | reverse complement strand
GCTATATCAGAACGAATTTCACGAACCGTTTTTCCTGCAACTTCTACTGTACCAATGTATGGGTAGAAAATAGTGCCGTCAGCATGAACCCAGTTACCCGCTTCTGTGCTGCTACGGTAAGAGCCCGCTGGAATGGTCAGTTCAGGGTGATCCCAGATCGTAATATTTAAGATATCGCCCACACCGACTTTGTATTCATACTTTGCGATGTCTACGTCGAGTTCAGGGTTGGCTTGTGACACCGACAATGTACCCGTTTGGTAAGTCGATACTGATTGAGCTGTCAGTGGGTAAAGGTTAACC
>NZ_JBFRSD010000678.1:0-508 GCF_041473395.1 Vibrio sp. 10N.222.55.C6 | reverse complement strand
TCAAGAAGCCAAAAATGCCGATATTACCCGCTGTCTAAAAGCTCCGCCGAAGCTCATCAAACGCGCCAAGTGCGATATCAATATTATCAGTGTTCTTTGTTGTGCCATTCCATACCAGCTTAGAGCTAAGTCCTCCACGCTCTTCTAGCACCCCCTTTTCGCTCAGACGGTTGCGCTTAGTATCTGGCTCGGCTTCTGCAAAATTTTTCCATTTTGCATATATACACGACTCAGGAATATCGTGTTCAATCCTTTCTGCATAGTCAATCAAGCTTTGTTCAGCAAAGGTGAATAACCACGCTTGTTGATTTGTCACGCCGTTCACACGAAGAATTCGCCCGAGCACCTGTCTGAAGTACAATTCGGTTTTGACTGAACTCATGTGACAACACACTTGAAGGCGCGGAATATCGGTCCCCTCACTAATCATTCCAACGCTAACAATCCATTGAGTATCGCTTCGTCTATAACGTTCAATCTCTGCTAAAGGCTCTTCATGCCGATAGGT
>NZ_JBFRSD010000677.1:0-359 GCF_041473395.1 Vibrio sp. 10N.222.55.C6 | reverse complement strand
TTTGGCTTCTTGAGTAGGCCTATTATTTACCAAGCCGCTTAACTCAATCAAAATTCAGCGTTTTTACTTTGGGTGGCGTAGCTTAGGGGCTCGTTAATACCACACGTTAGTTCTGAATTGCTCCTGGCCCGAAAGAGCTAGTAAATCCTGCTAGCTCAAAAATGTCCAAAGCCGTCATAACTTACCAGTCAAATATCATCCTTTTACTGAAGATAACATCTTTATTCTTAAGTGTAGTGGGTGAGTGAATTTGGTCAATTGACTAGAGGCTTTGCAATACTTCAGATAATCCGCTAGAAGCTAAATTAAGAAATCGTGTAACTCATAATTGTCCGTGCAACCTGAAGTCGTATGAAGCG
>NZ_JBFRSD010000676.1:0-529 GCF_041473395.1 Vibrio sp. 10N.222.55.C6 | reverse complement strand
ATTCAGAAGTGTCCATGTTGAGATGCCACTGTTCACCGTGTATTTACCATGATCGCCTGCATCGTACCAACCACCGGTCGCATCAATAGTCAGGTCACAGCCAGGCCATTTATTTCCCCAACTATCAACTTTATCAAAACAGGTTGCAGTATCGGACATGTGGCCACCGGGCCTCGCAAGATCTTCACGTTGAACGAACTCTGGCTTTATTTCAATGCCGCTGCGATTTTGATAGAAGTAAGACAACGCATCGAGCTTCAACTTGCTATAAACATCATTTCGAATATCGAATGGATAGCTTACATCGTCATCGACCTTGACCGTTAAACCTCTCATCGTGTCTGTATATTTTGAAAGGTTAACTCGGTGAATGTGCTCACCCGACGCTTTATTCAAACCGAATACTTCTGTTTTACCGAGGTCGAGGCTGATCCCTGATTGAGAGACTAATGTCCATTTCAAAGGTGTCGTCGAGGTATTTTCAACAAAGATATATTTATCAGATTTCGGTAAGAAACCAACTTGGTTA
>NZ_JBFRSD010000675.1:0-460 GCF_041473395.1 Vibrio sp. 10N.222.55.C6 | reverse complement strand
ACAGCCTAATCACCTTGGCATCTGAAGTCGGTATCTGGAATTATGCGCCAGACGAAGTGGCAGAGAAAGGACGTGTTGGCCCTGGTGAATTACTCGTTATTGATACGCGTCGCGGTAAGCTATGGCAGTCGAACGAGATCGACAATGATCTTAAAGGCCGTCACCCATATAAAGAGTGGATGGATAAGAACGTTCACAAATTAACACCGTTTTCCGCACTAGCAGATGACCAAGTCGGTAAGCGTAATTTTGATGATGACACCCTAAAGACCTATCAAAAACAGTTTGCAATGAGCAACGAAGAGTCAGACCAAGTACTGCGTGTACTCGGTGACATGGGACAAGAAGCGGTCGGTTCTATGGGCGACGATACGCCAATGGCAGTGCTGTCTTCTAAAGAGCGCCTAATCACCGACTATTTCCGTCAGAAGTTTGCTCAAGTCACCAACCCACCGATTGA
>NZ_JBFRSD010000674.1:0-263 GCF_041473395.1 Vibrio sp. 10N.222.55.C6 | reverse complement strand
AACAAGAAGCACCACATAGACACCAATGGCATTGCGACTAACCACGGTAAATACACCTCGGCTTGGTTCTTCACGTCAGGAATGGTAGTGATCATATTAATCAAACTCGAGCCAGCGAGTGCGAATGCTATGGTCAGTACCAAACAAATATTAAAGCTCCAGAAGAAAGTACCAATCAATGACTGGTTCAGTTCATCTTTGTCTTTCGCGCCTATCGCCTTACCGACCATCGCTTCCATTGCGTAGGCAAAGCCATCCATCCC
>NZ_JBFRSD010000673.1:0-552 GCF_041473395.1 Vibrio sp. 10N.222.55.C6 | reverse complement strand
CGACACAATAGATGCTTTTCTCATTTTCCCTAAACCGGGGTTTGTCGCTGATGTGAACTACCACGCAGGCAGCGCCACTTATTTGGAAACCAACTTCGTTAACTCGACAACAGAACATGCTGCCATATCCAATATTGCGCGTTCAGGTAATTATTACATTGAAGAAGCAGAAGGTGGTCGCTATGAACTGTTATACAGCTCTGTCGGTGGTTACAGCGAATATCTATCCGCTCTCTCTGGGCAACAACTCAAGTTACTCGCTGATTTTAATGACAAATTGATGATGGAAGAGAATACAAAAGATTCTATAACTAAACTACGTAGTGAAATCAGGCCAAACTTCTATGGGTATACGACGGTCGATTTAGAATCACTCGCCCCTGCAATCCTTACCAAGCTTGAATATGAATTGATCACTGATTAACAGCAGCGTTGGTCATTGATAATCGCTATCCAGAAATGTGTATATCTGATTCGGTTGGCTCTACGTACATTGATGAACTCATCAAGTTTGCTAAAACTGAACAAGTCTTAAAAATCGGCTATAAATAG
>NZ_JBFRSD010000672.1:0-289 GCF_041473395.1 Vibrio sp. 10N.222.55.C6 | reverse complement strand
AACAAACCTTGGTTCATGAAACCATCGAAAAATTGACGAGTGAAATTGGTAAACTTGAGACAAAGATCGCAGAAACTCGTGCAAAGCAACAAGCATTAATGATTCGTAACAATGCGGCAAGCAACCGTCGTGATGTTCAAAAACACCTGCACTCAAGCAAAACCAACGAAGCAATGGCGAAGTTTGAGCAATTCTCGCGTAAAGTGGATGAATTAGAAGCTGAAGCGGACGTTTACGCTAAGACTGGCAACGCAAAATCTTTAGACCAAGAGTTTGCCGAGCTACAAGC
>NZ_JBFRSD010000671.1:0-338 GCF_041473395.1 Vibrio sp. 10N.222.55.C6 | reverse complement strand
GGTTTTCATATATATGAAAAACCTCAAAATCTAAGGCAGATTTTGAGGCTTTTTGGACTGAGTCAAATACCCAGTTATCTAAAATCAAGTATTCGCTAAAATGAATCTAGGGACTCAATTCCCATATTGAACAGGGTAAATGCGTAGATATCAGCAGTGAGATCGATCGCTTTACTCAATGGCATTCCAGCACCATGCCCTGCATTTACGTCAATACGAATCATCACGGGCGCACTACCTTCATGCTTATCTTGCAGCTCTGAGATGAACTTATAAGAGTGAGCCGGTACTACGCGGTCATCGTGATCAGCGGTCGTCACCAATGTTGCTGGATAATC
>NZ_JBFRSD010000670.1:0-509 GCF_041473395.1 Vibrio sp. 10N.222.55.C6 | reverse complement strand
ATTCAAAAAGGTAAGCACTTTACTTTAGCTAGAATCATGTTTGAAAAAGCTATGCAAGGTTATGGCGTCGCGCGTCTACAAAAGTTTGCATTAGAAAAAGGTTTGAAGCTTAGTTATTCAGCGGTTGGCAAGATGTTCAGAAGTCACACAGTTTTTGGTGACTTGCATATCACCCACCAAGGAAACAAGCATACCTTAAAAGGTTATTACCCTGCCCTAGCTACTGAAAATGAGTACTACATAGTAAGAGCCATTAAAGACAGATTAACTAAGGAAAGTAACTCACAGCGTAAACATGTAAGCATCTTGGCAGGTATGCAAAAGCTGTATTGTGGTTGCTGTAATTCATCTGTTGGCATTTCCCGAAACACAAAACAAGACATCAACTATTACTCTTGCATTAACAAGCTAGAGAAATGCTATCAACCTCTACGCCAAGACATTATCGACAACATCGTATTGAATGCTATTGATACACATATTTTCAACGCTGACACGTCAGATACGAC
>NZ_JBFRSD010000669.1:0-590 GCF_041473395.1 Vibrio sp. 10N.222.55.C6 | reverse complement strand
AAGTTAACGTACAAAGAGCCCGACAGTTCAACATTGTTTAACGCCCAGAACGAAGCGTTGGTGTATAAACCCAAACTGTATAAATAGAAGTTTTCAGCCGAACCGAACGATTGAGCTAGGTTTGGTGAAATCGACACATCGAATCGCTCACGCCCATCATGATAAATAACGGATTTCTTACGCTCTAACTCGTGAGTATCGGTTGCATCACTGGTTTGAGCATTGAGATAACTGTTATTAGCCGCCGCTTTGAACGCTTGTGCATCTACCGTTGTCTCAGTGAGTTCCATCGATTTATCATTTTCGATGATTTTATAAGTATCGATGTAACTCGGCACCGCGTTGGCAATCACGGTCGCACCACGCTCAAGGGCGATATCTCTGTCTCGGTATTTAACCTGAGTACCCTTTACCACAATACTATTATCGTCGACCAAGATTTGCGCTTGTTCATAGCCCGCGATCGTTTCAAGTTCTTCTGCAAGGGCCGCCATATCAATATCGTCAACCGTATCGACACCACTTGGGCGCAATTCTGCTGTTTCGGTATCTCGCCACACCGAATACATTTCATTGAAGTTGGTAGAAAG
>NZ_JBFRSD010000668.1:0-299 GCF_041473395.1 Vibrio sp. 10N.222.55.C6 | reverse complement strand
TCTAAGCCCTGCGAGCTCGGTGGCGCTATTTTAGGATCTTGCAGCCTTCTTGGATCAGCTTTGATGATGAGTTTTACATCAAGCTCAGCCACTTCTTGTGGGTACAGCGAGTTCTTGCTGAGGTTAAGCTGGAACTCAGCCATGTCATGTTGAGTGGGCGCAGCTTTATTAACGGCAACATTGATGGTGATTGGCTTGGTTTTCGCCCCTTCAATATCGAAGCTAGGAATCTGGATCTTGCCTAAACGCAGTGGAGCAAGGCTGATGTTCCATTCACTTGACACCGAACGGCTGCCATT
>NZ_JBFRSD010000667.1:0-272 GCF_041473395.1 Vibrio sp. 10N.222.55.C6 | reverse complement strand
CCATTGACGATTCGCATCGATGACCCAAAGTTTGGTGTACCGACATAGAAATCCTGTTGGAGCTCTGTTAGATCTAGAGCATTAGAAGAGACCTTTTCATTGGTTGCGACTCTAAGAAGGAAGACTTCATCTTTGGTGACACTGTTATGTGAAACACTCGCCACGGCGTTTGCAGCCAATACTGAGAAGGACGAGAAAGCTCCCAACAACAATGTTAGGAGTACGGATAAAAATGGCTTGTTTAGAAATCGCATGGTTACCACTTTTTGTTC
>NZ_JBFRSD010000666.1:0-261 GCF_041473395.1 Vibrio sp. 10N.222.55.C6 | reverse complement strand
GTCACTAAGGTGATCATCATGACAAACAAGTAATCGTAAAAGCTGGTGTTGTAACCACGAACCTTAGCTATATCAGGGCTGATACAAGTCAGGAGAATGCGGTTGAATGTCGGTATCAAGAGCAAGATGATGATCACGCAACTACCTGCGAGAATCGCTAAGTCTTGGTCTGTTACCGTAAGAATCGAGCCAAACAGTACGTTTTCAAGCATGTGGATATTGATCTTACGAGCAACATACATCAGTAACGCCGCACCCACT
>NZ_JBFRSD010000665.1:0-289 GCF_041473395.1 Vibrio sp. 10N.222.55.C6 | reverse complement strand
ATGATGATCACCTTAGTGACAATTGCGGCCGTGAAGATCGTAGGTGCAGTTCTAGTGGGTGCGTTATTGTTGATTCCAGGTGCGACCGCTCGATTGTTAACTAAACGTATGGGGAGCTTTGTTCTCTTGTCGGCATTACTCGCAACCATCGCATGTTTGGTTGGAACCGTGTTGCCTATGGAACTCAAACTGCCAGTGCCATCGGGCGCTTCAATCATCATCGTTTCTGCAACGTTTTTCCTAGCAGCAACGCTATACCGAATTGTAAGAAAGGCGTAATCATGACTTG
>NZ_JBFRSD010000664.1:0-416 GCF_041473395.1 Vibrio sp. 10N.222.55.C6 | reverse complement strand
GAGGGCCGGTCATATCGCGTGTGAAAGCCCCTTCGGAGAAGATAAGCATTTCCCCAAGGTATTAGAGGTAGGTTCTGGAACTGGTGAACACTTATTGCATGTTAAACACACCTTCGATGAATACATTGTTAGTGATGGTGATGCATCAGCACTCGAAGTAGCAGATAAGCAACTCAGTCGTATCAATTCTTATGACAAACTCACTTTTAACGTAACTAATGCTTGTGAGTTAGATTTTGAAAGCAACAGTTTCGATCGCGTGATCGCAACTCATATATTGGAGCACCTATACGAGCCTCATTTGGTGATCAAAGAGTGGCTACGAGTGTTAAAACCAGGAGGCACTCTGTCTATTTTGATTCCTACCGATCCCGGAATTGCTTGGAAGGTCGGTCGTTATATGACGACAAGAAAAC
>NZ_JBFRSD010000663.1:0-412 GCF_041473395.1 Vibrio sp. 10N.222.55.C6 | reverse complement strand
CCCTCGTGATGCCTTAAGTCGTGTCGAAAACATGTTCTCGATGGCAGGGTGGAACATATCAACCAAAAACTTACGAGCTCAGATTGCCTCGGCTATCCACCTTGTTGTTCAAATGGAACGCCAAGAAGATGGTAAGCGTCGTATGGTGAGTATCCAAGAGATCAACGGCATGGAAGGTGAGGTGATCACAATGTCGGAAATATTCCGTTTTCAGCGTAAAGGTATTGATGAAGACGGCAATATTATCGGTTATTTCACGGCAACGGGGGTCGTTCCTCAATACCATGACCAGTTAGTCAAACGTGGACTCGACCTACCTTTCGAGCTCTTTAGTGAGACCAAAGGTTAAGGAGAGATTATGGACAATGTAAGCGTTTCATTAGGTCTATTATTCATTGCGGTGCTTTTTATC
>NZ_JBFRSD010000662.1:0-300 GCF_041473395.1 Vibrio sp. 10N.222.55.C6 | reverse complement strand
GCAAATACCAGTCGCCAATTAATCAAGATCTTTGGATTGAATTTGTTGCTCTATAAGTAATCGGCTTCCCGAGATGTGTCTTCGCATTAGCATTTCTGCTAGCTCTTCATCACGGTTGCGAATCGCTTGTAGGATGTATTTGTGTTCATCGAGCGCCTCTTTGGGCCGAGACTGAGCCCTAGGCGATTGATAGCGGTACATGCGTAATAGGTGATAAAGCTCATCACACAGCAGCGAAATGAGTTTGCTGTTACGACTCGCTTTAATAATGCGGTAATGGAAATCGAAATCCCCATGTTG
>NZ_JBFRSD010000661.1:0-226 GCF_041473395.1 Vibrio sp. 10N.222.55.C6 | reverse complement strand
CATATTGAGATCCCAAACCTCTTAGGCCGCCAGTTTGCAGTTACGGAGCCAAACAGAGTTTGGGTTGGTGACGTTACTTATGTTTGGACTGGCTATCGTTGGATGTACTTAGCCGTAGTTTTAGACCTGTTCGCTAGAAAAACGATTGGTTGGGCAATGTCATTATCGCCCGATAGTCGATTAACTCGTAAGGCTCTTGCCATGGCTTATGAGTCTCGTGGTAAAC
>NZ_JBFRSD010000660.1:0-320 GCF_041473395.1 Vibrio sp. 10N.222.55.C6 | reverse complement strand
CTTCTTTATCTTGGCGCAATGTCATACGTTGGGCGACTACCCGAAAAACCGAAGACTCAGAAGGACGCTTGGTTGAGGAGCATCATAGATCGTATCGGCTTCAAGAAGGCCTGCATTGCACTGGCTAACAAAGTGGTACGTACTGCGTGGGCAATGCTTCGGTATGAGACTGAATATAAACCAGTATTACTCACTCATTAATCACTACCAAATTTTTAAATTTTACAAAATGATGATGCATAAAAGGTAAGACCAACCTACTGAGAACCTGGCCATTCTGTCATGCTGTAAAAAGCTGCTAGCGCGATAAGGACAGTAGG
>NZ_JBFRSD010000659.1:0-343 GCF_041473395.1 Vibrio sp. 10N.222.55.C6 | reverse complement strand
CTAGCTTTACTGGCAAGCTCTCAAGCCTTGGCATCAGTCATTCAGGTAGAACCTGTAGATCCAAGTAAACATACATTCAGTGACATCTATTACATGCAGCAACATAACACCCAAGACTATGGAGATAAGCTGACGGATTGGTTAGATCAGGGGTTTGGTATCGTGGAATTGGATGTGATCGATAGAGGTAGATGGGAACACGAAGAGTTTGGCCCTTACGTGTCTCACTCCTCAAGCCCCGGCAACAAAAACTGCGCAGCAGCTGGCAATACTCGGCTGGGTCATTGCTTCGATGACATCATTCAATGGACAAACCAAAATAACCCGAAATACCCCTTAGTGG
>NZ_JBFRSD010000658.1:0-288 GCF_041473395.1 Vibrio sp. 10N.222.55.C6 | reverse complement strand
GAATAGATCAATGATTGACAGTTGGTCGTATTCGCCCGTTTCTTCATTTAGACCTGTTTTATAGTTCCACATGTTGAAGCTTGGTTTGTGCTCAAAGTGGTATAGCGTTGCTTCTACTCCGCTGTTTGCTGCCATATGACGAGCTGGACCATTGAACAAGGTGTCATTTAGTAAGGTTTTAAATTGCTTCATGTTGTCAAGAGCACCACCTAAGCTAGATTCTGAGTTAGGGTAGAAATCAGTTAGAGATAGAATATCTTGGGTTTGTTGGTGGCTAGTGATACCAAC
>NZ_JBFRSD010000657.1:0-294 GCF_041473395.1 Vibrio sp. 10N.222.55.C6 | reverse complement strand
GTTGGCGATTCTAACTAATGAGACTGACAATTCAATCAGTAATGAATTCGATTTTGATATATGAGATAGATATTTGATAAATTTTGAATATTTATTGTACAAACAAGTCTTTAGCCATTTTTAAGGTAGGGTTATTTGGCACAGAACCTTGTGTGGTATTAGGTAATCAAAGGGATGGCGAGATATTGAGCGGTTTAGCTTAAGTAGGTTGGAATGAATATTCGGTGCCTATGAGTGGGGCTAATTTATTACTTTAAGGCTAATTGGTAGGGGAGAAACAAGAAAATAAATTGC
>NZ_JBFRSD010000656.1:0-276 GCF_041473395.1 Vibrio sp. 10N.222.55.C6 | reverse complement strand
TGGTGCCAAACGTTATCTTTTGCTTTATATGAACATTGCCAAGATCCACGCAGTGATATTTGTTATGGCGAGAAGACCGTCATTATCGATAAGCCGCATAACAGGCAGTGTTACAGCTATACGACCATTAAGAAACCGGTGTCGTTTCAGCTCAACCGATATCAGTACAGGCAGCAGCCTTGGCAGTGGCAAGACTAACGATACCGATAGGATAGCGATAACAAGGGCTAGTGCTTTCTAGCCCTGATTCACCCGAGATCAAATAGCAGGCGAATC
>NZ_JBFRSD010000655.1:0-348 GCF_041473395.1 Vibrio sp. 10N.222.55.C6 | reverse complement strand
CCTAGGAATCAATCACATGGAAAATACTGAAGTAATTAATACGGGGCTCTCAGAGAAGGACAAAAATGCAAAAACTCATGCCATCATCGCGTATGCGTTAATGCTATTAGGCTTCTTTACTGGTATTAGTTTTCTTGCAGGTGGTATTTGGGGCATCGTTAAAAAGTCCGATGCTCAAGGGACTGTCTTTGCGGATCACTACGACAACATCACCAAAACATTCTTTGTTTCGATTGTGCTTACTATCATTGGCGCTCTAACAGCCGTTTTTGTTATTGGCTATGTTGTTCTTCTTGTTGCCGCGATCTACACGCTTTGGAAGTTGATTGCTGGTTTAGCAAAAATTAC
>NZ_JBFRSD010000654.1:0-271 GCF_041473395.1 Vibrio sp. 10N.222.55.C6 | reverse complement strand
GGTAACATTACTCTTTCGTTACCTTCTGACGTCGCTTGTTGTCTTTTCAATTGGTCATATAGCCATTGTGTTGCTTGTTGAGCAGCCTTTACCGTAGCGATATTCAACGCGTCAGAGAACGCCCGATAAGTTTGACGAAAGCGGCGCTCACTCTCATTGTTTAAGGCAGATTTTAGTTTCATCAACAGAATGCCCAAACCGTTTCCGTCAATATGAATTAGCGCCATGTCTTTTATTGCGTCACGTTGTTGATGATTCAAAACAGCACTAT
>NZ_JBFRSD010000653.1:0-292 GCF_041473395.1 Vibrio sp. 10N.222.55.C6 | reverse complement strand
GCACTGGGATATGCGCGACAATTCTGCAAGGTGTTCAAGGTTCAATCTGAGATTGAGATAAAAAAACTTCCTGTGCAATCAATTGGCGTCAGTTATTTAACCGCAAGTGGCGGTATTCTCTATTGCAAAGCTAGCCACCCGTTTATGCAGTCGCATAACCTAGTTGAAGCGCTATGTGAAAAAGCGAAAAAGTTAACAAAAAGCGTAGTTGGTTTAAACAATGTCAATCAGGTCGGGCCGGCAGCTTTAGCATTTCATCGTCTTTCGAACACATCGCAGCAAAGTTTGGATG
>NZ_JBFRSD010000652.1:0-335 GCF_041473395.1 Vibrio sp. 10N.222.55.C6 | reverse complement strand
CCTTCTTTAAGCGTTACGTCAACCATAGAACAACCGTTACAACCACCACCGAATGCTACAATAGCTGCGCCGTCTTCAGTGATTTCTACCAAGCTAACGTGACCGCCGTGACCAGCAAGTTGTGGGTTAACTTGTGTTTGAATTGCGTATTCAACACGTTCTAGAAGTGGTGCATCGTCTGCGACTTTACGCATCTTAGCGTTTGGTGCTTTAAGCGTTAGCTGAGAGCCCATTTTGTCAGTAACGAAGTCAATTTCAGCTTCATCTAGGAACGGTAGGCTTAGCTCATCTACGTATGCAGAGAAAGCGTCGAAAGAAAGCTTAGTGTCAGACGC
>NZ_JBFRSD010000651.1:0-207 GCF_041473395.1 Vibrio sp. 10N.222.55.C6 | reverse complement strand
GAAGATGCTGGTAATGCAATGGCTGAAGAACTAGGCGCAATTGTTGAAGGCAGTGCGGCGACCTTCAAGCTTTGGGCACCAACCGCGCAAGATGTAGAACTCGTTCTATACAGTGAAGATCTGCTAAGTTCACAAGTAATCCCGATGACGGAAAACACTGAGACAGGCATTTGGGCGACTGATGCCGTGTCTAATGCAGTGAACCTG
>NZ_JBFRSD010000650.1:0-370 GCF_041473395.1 Vibrio sp. 10N.222.55.C6 | reverse complement strand
TATCTTCTAGCTGATCAATGAGGTAGTACGCCCCTTGCTTAGCAAGCGCTAAAGCTTGTTTGTCTCCAGTAAGGTGATAGAGCACGCCGTAGGCATAGGTTTGGCGTGATTTCATGCGCGTAAACTCCTTGCCAAAGTGCGGAGTGATCCAGCCTCGGTTCAATTCAGGACACACATCAGAAACATCGAGCAAGGTGCCATCATCACAGCGAAACGTCGGGAAGTTGCCTATCGGTTCTCCCTGAGCGCTAGGCATCAGCCAGTAAGGTGCGAGCCCTTCAGAGGCATGATTGATCCAGTCTTCTCCAGAGGGAAGGGTGACATTGGCAGATACAGTGAAACTGGCCACGCTGAGTAATGCGATCGTTGC
>NZ_JBFRSD010000649.1:0-257 GCF_041473395.1 Vibrio sp. 10N.222.55.C6 | reverse complement strand
TACGCACCTGAAACGATTCAAGCGGCTTACCGTATCGGTGATTCAACAACCAACATCATTACGCCAATGATGAGCTACTTTGGTCTTATCCTAGCTGTAGCGACGCGTTACATGAAGAACCTAGGTATCGGTACTCTGATTGCAACTATGCTTCCATACTCAATCGTATTCTTGGTTGGTTGGAGCTTAATGTTCTACGTTTGGGTATTCGTATTTGGCCTACCAGTAGGTCCAGGTGCTGCAACGTACTACACGCC
>NZ_JBFRSD010000648.1:0-397 GCF_041473395.1 Vibrio sp. 10N.222.55.C6 | reverse complement strand
CAGAAGTACGCGTCTGAAAGATGTGCTTTGTTTGTAGACTCAATCATCTCATGTATAGAATGTTTGAATGTCACCCTTGACATCTTTGCAAAACCCAATGAATGAACCGTTGATGAATGCTTTTTGATCAACGCAAAAACGGGAATACCCTTATCAGAGTGTTGGTGACTTTGTAGGTACGAAACTTGGTTCCATTTAATGCCGTCAATTTCATCCTCTACACTGGTGTGATTATCAAAAAGGTCGAAAACTTGTTGTGTTACCACCTGAGACTCAGCATTGTGTTTCGGGTAAAAATAATAACTGAATTCATAATCCGCCCGGTCACCTTTACCAGGGATACGCATATTGGTAAAAACAAGATTACCTTCCCCACCAATAGCGAGCCCTTCCGCCC
>NZ_JBFRSD010000647.1:0-774 GCF_041473395.1 Vibrio sp. 10N.222.55.C6 | reverse complement strand
GAAGCTAGCTTATCCAGGTTTGGCTCTTGTATTTATTGAAATGTTCCCATTTTATAATTTCTTCCCAAGCATTGGTTTGAGCGTGATTTCGGATCTCCACTTTGTGTACTTTATCGGTTTATGTGAGTTGCTGCTTGGGCTGCTGCTAGCTTTTGGCTTTGCTAACCGTCTCGTGATGGTGATGTTAGCGTTTGCATTCATAACTACATCATTTATCCATGGTGCCCATGAAATTGAAGGGCATTTACCCATTTTCGCTGCTGCATTTGTATTGCTGCTTGAGTTATACAACCGACCAAAAGCGTTAGTGGAAAAAGTAACGGTAAGTCATGCCTGACAGAATACTGAGCATGGATGCTTGGTGACTGCACCGTAATTTGATTCAATGTTCAAAAGAATTTCAAACTCATGCCTATAACCAAAGATACTAAAGAAAAGTTCATCCAGAAAGCTATTCAACGCTGGGGAGAACGCTATGATTACTCCTTGGTAGAATATGTGAACAGCAGGACAGCAGTAACCATTATTTGTCCTGTCCACCAGTACCGGTTTACCCAGACTCCTAAAGCTCATTTTGCAGCCAAGCATCATTGTTGTCCGATATGTTACAAGGAGGTTCGAGGAAGTTATCAGAACAGGTGGCGTTTATCCTCTGAATCAAAATCTCCTTTGCGCATGAAATTACCTAGTCAAATTAATCAAGTTTTTCGTTTTTAGCCTTTAACTTCTGGTTGGTGTGTTAAAGATTAATTAGTTTTAAAGACTGGTTAACTT
>NZ_JBFRSD010000646.1:0-231 GCF_041473395.1 Vibrio sp. 10N.222.55.C6 | reverse complement strand
GAAACAAACAGAGAAAGAAGAACAGGCTGAAATTAAGGCTCAAATGCGTGAAGAAGCGAAGATCGAAGCTGAGATCAAGAAAGCGGAACAAGAAGCCATCAAAGAAGAAGCACGCTTTTCTAAAGCCCTTGTGACTGCTAGAAAACAGCTTGAGTCAGCGAATGACGAAGCCCGTAGTAAGCTGGAAGAACAGATCGCACGACTACAGTCTGACCTTGAAGCCGCAGAGCA
>NZ_JBFRSD010000645.1:0-411 GCF_041473395.1 Vibrio sp. 10N.222.55.C6 | reverse complement strand
GAGTTTTCGAAATAAAGTAAGCGGATGACTTAGATTAAAGGTTTGAATGTCTTCTGACCATTTAATGTTTTTTTCTTGCCTTCAAGTGAGTACTCAAAAGATAACGAGAAGTCGACGCTTTGGTCTGGTTTCAGTGCGGTCACTCGATAGTGAGAACTCTTGCCTTTATGTGAGACTGTCACTTTAGACTTAGGTGGAATTTCCAAAGGCAGTTTAATTTCGTCTTTATTTACGCTGTTATTCACATAACTTGCTGCACGATCAATGGTGATGAACTTGTCAGTGAGATTCGTAATCTCGTACTTGTAATTTAGCGTTGCTACTTGAAGGTCTTTGTTAGTTAAAATCCAACCGTTAGGTTTGGCTAGCAAAGATGCCGATGTGAACTCAATGACATTATTATGATTTATC
>NZ_JBFRSD010000644.1:0-338 GCF_041473395.1 Vibrio sp. 10N.222.55.C6 | reverse complement strand
TGTCCACATCACTATTACCTATGATCCGTGGAACACGTGTGGTGTGGTAGTCACTCAGCACCATCTCATTCTCAACGTCGAACAGGTAGAACCCTCCATCGTATAATGTAGGGATCACATCTTCGTCAAGACACTCGTGCATGGTGCGGAGCTTATCTTCATCAATGTACCGTTCCACATTTCCAATACTCAGTGTGCTGTCTTGGATTTTGACAGACACGACGAAAGCCATGAATCCATTACCCTTAGTCTTGCGGATCTTGTAAAGAAGAAAATCACCGTCTGGCAGGTCGATGTCCAGCAAGTTCTTATGGATACGGACGCGCTCCTTCAGCCAC
>NZ_JBFRSD010000643.1:0-261 GCF_041473395.1 Vibrio sp. 10N.222.55.C6 | reverse complement strand
TTGCTGTTGGACTGGCTAATGAGAGGGGGCCTGGGCGCGCTGTTGCTGATACGGTGCTGCCATACTATGTGGCCGGTGTTGCACGGAGACAGTACCACCATATCCATATGCACCACGACGGTAATAATCTGGTGTACTTCGTGTCCCCAGTGAATAAACCTAATGCGAAGCTGCCGAAACAAAGTCTGACGTATAAAATCCGTGTCACGGATATCAATGGGCAGATTCTTGATCCGTTTGAGATGCCTATAACAGCTGTTT
>NZ_JBFRSD010000642.1:0-623 GCF_041473395.1 Vibrio sp. 10N.222.55.C6 | reverse complement strand
TTCAACAAGGCGATGTTCTGGTTATCACAGGTACTCGTAAAGCCATTGGTCAGTTGAAAGGTGACTCTGTTGGCTCTGAAGTTGTGCTTCCAGAAGAGTACGAAGTCATTGAAGAGAACCGTCAGCTTATCGCAGACAACAAACAACTGATTGGCCGTACACTAGGTCAAATCAAATCAGAAGCGAACAAAGGCACTTACCGTGGTGTTTATGTGACTGACTACCTTCGCGAAGGTGTATCAATCCCAGTTCACGCTGACCTTGTTGTTAAGAAAAATGATGTTATTCAATTAACTGGCTCACCAAGCGATATTAATCGTGTTCAAGGTACAATCGGTAAGCCAATGAACTCAGCAACAATGACTGACTTCATTGTACTAGGCATGGGTATGGTATTGGGTCTTTTGATTGGCCTAATCAACTTCAAAATTGCAGGTATTCCGGTCACTATCGGCTCTGGTGCAGGCTGTCTAGTGTCAGGTCTGATTGTTGGTTGGTTACGCAGCCGTAACCCACATGTGGCGCAATTCCCAGAATCAGCAGCAAGCTTTATTCGCGACTTCGGTCTAGCAGCATTCGTGGGTATCGTTGGTCTTGAGGCTGGCCCTCAAGCGGTAGACACC
>NZ_JBFRSD010000641.1:0-591 GCF_041473395.1 Vibrio sp. 10N.222.55.C6 | reverse complement strand
ACCATGTTCATCAATTAAGATCGATGTTGGGATAGACATTGATTTGTATTCAAATGAAGTAGGAAATGGCAGCCCTAATACTGTTTTTGTTTTAGACGAGTCAGCCCCTAAAGCCTTGTGGTGTTCAACGCCGTATTGTTTAACTACTTTGAGTTCTGGGTCTGACAAAAGAAGAAGATCTAAACTATCTCGTTCGATGTGCATTTTTGCTTGTTCTGCCGTATCTCCCGACAACGCAACGACCTTAACTCCATATCGATCCAGAGTCGGTTTCATATCGTTAAACATTTTTAATTCAGCACTACAGTATGGACACCAAGCACCTCGGTAAAACTTAAGTAGAACACGTTGATTTTTTAGGTCATCAGTCGAATAAATCTCGTTGTCATATGTGGTTGATTCGAATTGTGGGAACTTATCTCCAATTGCAACCTCAATATCACCTAGAGGAGTATCTTTTTGACTGAATACCCAAATGAATTTACCACCAAGAAATATGGAAAAGCTGGACATTAAGACAACGAAAACAAAGCTCCAATGCATATTTATAATCCCACTGATAATTGCACCTAGCCCCAAAAGGACACCTGC
>NZ_JBFRSD010000640.1:0-403 GCF_041473395.1 Vibrio sp. 10N.222.55.C6 | reverse complement strand
ATTTTCAAAGTAGTAAGTCGTTCGAACCACACCAATCACAACGCCAAGTAGATTATCGCTTTCGCCTTCAAACACAGGGTGATAAACCAACATGCCGGTCTTTGGTGTATTTTGATCTAAGCCGTCTTGAAGCAAGCGAACTTTGTCTGAAATATTCGCTTTACGTGTCTGTTTAATATTATCTAAAACCAGCTTGAAGCGCTCACGAGAAAAATAAAAGCCAAGTACATTGTCGTTTGCTTGTGTGTTGGGATACAGGTCACTAGCAATGAACGCCGGCTCACCATCTAAGATGTAACCAAAGACTTTGGCTTCGTGTTTTGGAATAGTGAACAGCTCGTAAGACGGGTATTTTTCTTTCATCTTAGCGGTATGCTCGGCAATCTCGTCTGCTGCCACTTTT
>NZ_JBFRSD010000639.1:0-376 GCF_041473395.1 Vibrio sp. 10N.222.55.C6 | reverse complement strand
AGATACCATCTCTAGTTATTGAACCAACATTTATACTTTCGCCTACATTATCCTCAATATATTCTTCTGTAACGTAGCGGTAGTTGGTTTGTATATAGCCGCCGGCAAAACGGTACTCAATGGTACTGTTAGCAAGTTGCATCGAAGATGAATCAATGTCGTATTGCACACCGCCATGGTAGAAAAGGTAATCATCGTAGTTGAAGTCCATTTCAATAGCCCAAGATGAATAATTAGTTTTGTCAGCGGAGTCTTCGTTGCCTAAAGTTTGCTTTGTATCTTTATCAAAATAGAAAATTTGACCAAAAGATATGTTTAAGCGCTCTCGGTACTCATCATCAAAAAAGCGAGATGATGCGCCATAGCTAATTTGATT
>NZ_JBFRSD010000638.1:0-403 GCF_041473395.1 Vibrio sp. 10N.222.55.C6 | reverse complement strand
CCCAGAAGCTAGAGCCAGCAGACCATGCTTGAGCAACAGTTAGTTTACCGAACTTGTTCTCTGCACCGTCGTTATCATCGATAGCGTAACCAGCTTCGAAGATAGTTTTGTGGTTGTCATCCCATTTGTACATTGGACGTACAACTACAGACATTGCTTCCCACTTGTCTTGGCCAGCCCACATGTCTTCACCAACACCGTATACTAACTGGTGACCCATTTCCCAGTTTTCGCCCATGCCGATTACACCCCAGTTGATTAGGCGGTAACCAGATGCGCCACTGTCAGCTTCTGCACCGTACCAGCTACCGTCGCCGTAGAATGCCATTGTTTTAGAGTAGCCTTCTGTACCGTACTGGAATACTGTTTTGTTGAAGCCTGAATCTAGACCTTGAGTCAATTC
>NZ_JBFRSD010000637.1:0-408 GCF_041473395.1 Vibrio sp. 10N.222.55.C6 | reverse complement strand
CAAGTAAACAAGAAAAGATTGTTTGTCGTTATCCTCAGTATTACGCAGCAACAAAGCTTTTTGCCAATATCAAACAGCATATGAAGTGTTTTGATGAGCACGGAAAGTTGGTGAGCGGTGATGGTAAGGGTGGTACGTATTTCGGTGCGACTGGTTGCGGTAAAAGCTACACAATGTTGTTCTTATCTCGTCTACTGATGAAAGATGTCGAGTTGGGCAGCCCAACTATTATTCTCATCACTGACCGTACTGATCTGGATGATCAGCTTTCAGGTCAATTCACTAATGCAAAAGGTTACGTGGGCGATCAAAACATCATTAGCGTTGAGAGCCGTGCTGAACTTCGTGAACACCTGAAAGGGCGTAAAAGTGGTGGTGTATTCCTGACGACCATCCATAAATTTACGG
>NZ_JBFRSD010000636.1:0-490 GCF_041473395.1 Vibrio sp. 10N.222.55.C6 | reverse complement strand
GATATCTGATGCGCCCTTACGCACCGCATCGACCAGTATTTGATTGATAAAGCGGCTGACAGGGGAATCGTCTTGGCTGAGATCTTCAATCGACGCTATCTCATCGTCAGAAACCTCAACAAGATTGGCGAGTTCGTCTTGAGTTATCTCTTTGCGTTTGGAATCTTGCCCTGAAATAGAGCGACCATACAACTTTCGTATTGCGCCTTCTAATTCAGAGTAGTTAGCGACAACGAGTTCTATCTGCAATCCGGTCGCAAAGCGGAAGTCATCTTCTGCTTGTAAATCGGTTGGGTCGGCAGAAGCTAGAGTGAGAGTCGAACTAGAGGTTGAAACTGGGATAGCGTGATACTTAGTGATCAGCTCGCGAAGCCCTAATTGGTCGCACAATACTTCATAGTCAACATTGGCAAGCTGAACTAACGGCAAACCGAAAATGGCTTGAATATTATGTGCTAGGGAGTCGCCTGTGAAGAAATCAAGAACGAGC
>NZ_JBFRSD010000635.1:0-230 GCF_041473395.1 Vibrio sp. 10N.222.55.C6 | reverse complement strand
ATGTTGTCCGCCTGTACCTGTACCGCCTTCAACACCGTAACGTTTAATAGTCATTTTTTAACTCCACTTATTTATAGATAATATTGGGTTTATAGATAACATTGGCTTTATAGATAAAACAGTTTCTATTCCAATATATTTAAATTGATTCGCCGTTTTTATAATTACCTGAATTTAATAAATAACTTAAACTCTAGTTCCGGTAAATAAAAACGCCTGAACGATTATTT
>NZ_JBFRSD010000634.1:0-388 GCF_041473395.1 Vibrio sp. 10N.222.55.C6 | reverse complement strand
GGTATGTACACCGAGTTACGCGGCTGAACACGACATCTTTGATGATGGCTTAGAATCGCTGCACCGGATTAATTTCATTCATGCACTAGGGTCAGATGTATGGCAGCGTTGGATTAAACACCACGGCTTAGATGTGAACTTGTTTGAGCAATTTTACTGTGTGAGCCACCGGGATATGGGCGTAAGAAGTGCCCTCAGCAATATCGGTGTCGCGATGGGGCGCTATCATTTTGTTAAGCAGTATGTTCAGACTGGTGAGCTGATAACACCTTATCCGAGCATGGATACAGACCAAGGGTATGACTTAATCTGCCCGCTAGGCACGGAAAAACGCCCTAAGGTAAGAACCTTTATTAAGTGGTTAGAAGGGCAGTTGCGCTAGGTTAGT
>NZ_JBFRSD010000633.1:0-255 GCF_041473395.1 Vibrio sp. 10N.222.55.C6 | reverse complement strand
GATGCTCAGCAAAACTGGCGTGTGCTAGGCGACATCTTTGGTAAGCAAGCTGAAGTCGAAGCGATCATTAAAGAGACTCAAGCTTCTATCACAGCGGTAAACGACAAAGTAGCGTCTGACGAAACTTCAGCAATGATGCTGATGAACAACGGCAACAACATTGCGATGTTCAATAAGGGCAGTCGCTTCTCGATCATTTTTGATGATTTTGGTTTCGAGGAGTCAAAGAGTGCGACAGTGGCTCCAATTAAAGGG
>NZ_JBFRSD010000632.1:0-301 GCF_041473395.1 Vibrio sp. 10N.222.55.C6 | reverse complement strand
AAACCTTTCATGAATATGACTGAAGCGAGCGTGCTTCATGAAAACATTGCGGAATCACACTAGTAATAGCCTTCGCTGAGAACTCATAATACTCAGTTCAATACTGCTGAACCGCACTACAATGAAAATAGATAAACATTACATGAAGAAGATCTACTGAAATAGCATGAAAAAACTAAACCTTATCTTTGCCGCTTTTCTTATTACTTTGCTTGCCGGATGCTCGTCACATGCGGCCGTCGATACTTCAAAAACAAAGGGCTATGCCAATTCACATGCGCTTGTGGGAGTGGCTTCTTGG
>NZ_JBFRSD010000631.1:0-281 GCF_041473395.1 Vibrio sp. 10N.222.55.C6 | reverse complement strand
AACCAGCTGGTGTGTATGTTGGCTATATTCCGATTTCTTATACATACGGTTTTAATAACAACAGTGATCCTACCGGATACCGAGATATAGCTATAATGCAAAAAGTTGTTATTTCTAACATGCCTAACTTTATTCAGAGTATTGACCTATCTGCTGCTACTTTGGATCTCACCCCCCAAACTGATGGCTCAGGATCTATCTTTGCAGAAGAAACTTTAACGGTGACGGCCAATGGGAATATGGGACCGAAATTGAGTCTATATGTCCCTCAAGTTATGTTT
>NZ_JBFRSD010000630.1:0-249 GCF_041473395.1 Vibrio sp. 10N.222.55.C6 | reverse complement strand
CACTTAGACCAAATACTCTACAGATTTTAGAGATGTGTGTTTGCCCTATCAAAACTTATCCGAGTTCAGCCTATCTAGAATTTTGCTGCACTAAGCAACCTAACCGCTCAATATGGTTGCTAACATGTTGATTTCAAATAAAGTGACAGATGAAAGACGGCATTATCTATCCATGAAATAGGCTTATACCCGTATAAAAAGTGTTATACCTATCTCTGATAGGTCTACTCTAAGTCTATAATTCGACAC
>NZ_JBFRSD010000629.1:0-427 GCF_041473395.1 Vibrio sp. 10N.222.55.C6 | reverse complement strand
GAGTTAACGATTTTACTAATTTACTAGATTACTTTGTATTGCGTACCCATTTTTTACCATCTTCTAGTGAACGCTTAATCTTTTGGGATTTAGAAAGCTCACTAACTGCTTTTGTGAAATCTAACTCCGACAAACCAAGCTTGTTTTGAAGTTCGGCATCTAAATAAGTAGGAACCTTTAGGGCTGCATATATTTTGGCTTCAGGTGAGCCAGTCATTGATTTTGTGATTACAGTTTGTGGTTTTGTGACTACAGTTTTCTTACGTTCCCATGAAGCTCTTGCATGTTTACCTTCACCTTTCGATAGATCTTTTCGGGCGATTAGCTGCCCTTCAAACGTAAAGTCGGAGGATATTTTTACAATTAGAAGCTTATTAAAGTTTCCAGCGCGTTTCACTTTCACTTCTTCTTTATTCTTTTCAGGAGA
>NZ_JBFRSD010000628.1:0-326 GCF_041473395.1 Vibrio sp. 10N.222.55.C6 | reverse complement strand
CCCTAGTTCAGATTTTCTGAACCCTGATATTTTTCTTTCAAACCTCAAGTTAGCGCTTGATAGCCTTCCAGATGGTGATATTGAACTTTGTAACTTGGGCAATGAAATTGGTCGAGTCATTGCTAATTTGAACTCACCAAATAAGACGCTTTTACGTGAAGTAATTTATGGTGTTGAACATGGTTTTGACATGATTAGCAAAGAAAGAGGAACTTCGAATGAGTAAGCTTGATGAATGGGTCGACAACAATATGACATTAACCAGTATCATCATAATGGTTGTGGGTTCAGCACTCGGATACATCCTTGTCTAGTATCAATTACTA
>NZ_JBFRSD010000627.1:0-302 GCF_041473395.1 Vibrio sp. 10N.222.55.C6 | reverse complement strand
AGCTTGAGCTGCACACTCGGCTTGCCATGCTCTTAACATTGAGGAACCTTACTTTGGGCGACTTGCATCCAGTTGGTTAGTGCATTAATTCTGCCTAATAGCTTGGCTGAGCGTTCTCTTGCTGCATTAAATAGCGGCTGCATATCTTGCTTGTTGTTTGGGAAACGCGTTAACAACGATTGGTATTCCTCAATCTCGCCTAGAGTAATCGCCAGTTCGCCTTCATGCTGTTTCTTCTCTTGCTCTAATGCATTTAGAGAGTACTCCGAAGTTTGAACAGCTATTGAATCGACTTTAGTTTT
>NZ_JBFRSD010000626.1:0-299 GCF_041473395.1 Vibrio sp. 10N.222.55.C6 | reverse complement strand
CTCCTACTTCTGTAAATACTATCCAGAATACTGTAGCTATTAACTATGGTTACGGCATCCTTTCGATCTTTGAAACAAGCAACGAGCCGCAAGGGTACCCGGAAGTAAGCAAAGTAAAAGACAAGATTGAGATATCTAATAAATCAAATAAGTTCTTAGAGGCTAAAATTTGTTCTAGTAAGGATGACTGTGGTGGTGTGGACTATATTCTTCCAGGTAGAAAAACGAATATTTCACTTCCAGAAGAAATGGATATCAATAACGTATATGTTGAATTTTCAAGTAATGATGGGTCATTT
>NZ_JBFRSD010000625.1:0-409 GCF_041473395.1 Vibrio sp. 10N.222.55.C6 | reverse complement strand
GTGGATCCCTGTCGAGGGAGAAAGAGAGATCCCGCTAGCAGAGAGGCATGTAGGATCCCCATTATTATGGACACCTAGCCAAGCTGAAGACGAACTCTTGAAGCGAGATTGGGAAGAACTGATGGAGTTGATCGTTTTAGGCAATGTTGAACAGATAACAGCAAGACACGGTGAAGCACTGCATTTACGTCCGAAGGCTGCTAACAGTCGTGTGTTAACGGAAGCTTACGGTGCAAGCGGAAAACCTATCAAAACTAAACCACGTGGTTTCTATCTGCGAACTCAATTCACCCATAAATTACTGACAACACATTACGCATAGATCGTTTAATCGAGCCTCGATAGCCAAAACTATCAGTGCGTTAAAAAACAGTCTGGAATTAGAATCAATATCTCGCTACCAACGCCT
>NZ_JBFRSD010000624.1:0-289 GCF_041473395.1 Vibrio sp. 10N.222.55.C6 | reverse complement strand
AAATTCTCATTATGACGCTCTACTGCCGTTTATAGTGTGCTTCTATCTACGGTGATTGCCGCTAATCGACAAGCCAATCAACCAGCGTAGATAAAGATGGATTTTGTCGATTCTTAGGCTGCAGCAAAAAGTAACCATTTCCAGAAAAGACACTGCCTTCACTCACTTTCACCAACCTGCCCAAATCAATATCTTGTTTTGCTAGCGTGATGTCGCCTATAGCAATGCCAAACCCTTGAATGGCTGCGTTCATCGCTTGATCAAGTGTCGCGAATTGTTGGTTGTTCTT
>NZ_JBFRSD010000623.1:0-313 GCF_041473395.1 Vibrio sp. 10N.222.55.C6 | reverse complement strand
GTGTGATTATGCCCCAGTCTCTACTGCCAAATATTCTTCAATTCATAGGTCAAATCGACCCATTCGATAAGATCCCTAAACAAGCACTTCGCGAACTTGCCTCTAACGTGCAAATTACTTATCTCGGCAAGGGAGATGTGGTCGATTTGTGTGAGTCTGGGAAGGAAAAATCGCTCTATATCATTCGAACGGGCTCTATGGAGCAACGAAAATCGGATGGTGTGCTTCGTGCCCGTCTAGGCAGTGAAGATTTGTTTGGCTTTACGTTCTTAGATTCTGAAGTCAACGACGAAAAAGGCTATAGAGCTGTCGC
>NZ_JBFRSD010000622.1:0-312 GCF_041473395.1 Vibrio sp. 10N.222.55.C6 | reverse complement strand
CTACGGCGACGATCATCTGTGGATTATCTACGCAGTCACTCAATATGTGAAAGAGACAGGCAATGCTGTTTTCTTGAACAAAGTGATCCCGTTCTATCAAAAAGACAAAGCGGGTAATCCTGTGGAAACAGGCACCGTTTGGGATCACTTGTGTCGCGCGATCGAATTTACGTACACCAATACGGGTGACCACGGCCTACCGTTATTAGGTTTTGCTGACTGGAATGACACGGTGAACCTGCCAACGGGTGCTGAGTCGATGATGGTAGCTAACATGTATGGTAAAGCCCTGCTTGATATGTTGGATCTCTG
>NZ_JBFRSD010000621.1:0-248 GCF_041473395.1 Vibrio sp. 10N.222.55.C6 | reverse complement strand
TCAACACACCATTAAAGGTACTCAAAATCGCACCAAACATCACCGCAACGAAGAAACCCACCAGCGGCTTAGGCAAAACTTCATTCACTAAACGGGTGTACATGGTATCTGGGTTACCCGCATCAGCACCAAACATGTGGAAAGCGATGATGCCTGGAATGATCAAGAACAGGGGAGAGATAACCTTAATCGCACCAGCAAGGATGACCCCTTTCTGTCCTTCTTTCAGGTTCTTAGCACCTAATGCG
>NZ_JBFRSD010000620.1:0-499 GCF_041473395.1 Vibrio sp. 10N.222.55.C6 | reverse complement strand
ACTCTGTTTGCATTGAACGTGTATAAGCCGCTATTTGGACAAGGTAAAACCGATGAAGAGCTAGTGGGTAAAGGACGTATTTTTGGTGTCGTGATTGCGATTATCTCGGTATGTATCGCACCATTCATCATGTATGCGCCAGAAGGCCTTTTCCAATACCTACAAATGGTGGCGGGGTTCTTCAGTGTGCCAATCTTCACTATCGTGTTTGTCGGCTATGTATCTAAACGTGTTCCAGCTATAGCGGCAAAAGTGGCGTTGGTGGTGTTTGTAAGTTCTTACGCAGCAATGCAGTTAGTGTTTAAAACACCGATTCACTTCCTGCATCAATTAGCGATTCTGTTCGTGGTATGTACTGCGTTGATGTTCATTATTGGTTACTTTATGCCGCGTGAGTCTGAGTACGTGATGCCAGTCAATGAGAATATTGATGTGACACCTTGGGAGTTCCGTTTCGAGGCTTCGGCTATCATTCTCTACATGGTATTAGGTGCTTACG
>NZ_JBFRSD010000619.1:0-247 GCF_041473395.1 Vibrio sp. 10N.222.55.C6 | reverse complement strand
CCCTTGACCCCTTCTAGGTTATCAATCGCCTGTTCATCAATTTTATCTTGGTCTGCGACAGCAAGACGCAGACGAGTCGCACAATGTGCGAGTGCAGTGATATTACTTTTACCACCTAATAGAGTGAGCAGCTCTTTTGCTATTTTTGGATAATTCATTACATACCCCATTGGATTATCATTTGAGCTTTTGAATTTTCGGGAACGTTTGCAAAACAAATTTTTGCCTAGAAATAACAAATGATCAA
>NZ_JBFRSD010000618.1:0-425 GCF_041473395.1 Vibrio sp. 10N.222.55.C6 | reverse complement strand
GATCTGGAGAGTGTGCAAACAGAATGCTAACAGATACGTTGGCTTACCTTCGTGCCGCATATCTGCATAAAAATAACCTCAGCAACAAGTCCCAGCTTGAAATTGATCAGAACATCAACGAAGCGCTGTTGGCTATCTCTGATGGATACCTAGTGGAGTTTAGCTAGGTATTAAGCTGATGGGCTCGAGCCCATCAGCTTCGCCACCTTTTAAGATTATTCTAACCTTCCATTTACGTAATACCTTGAAACAATGGTTTTATATTTTCTTCTTTTTGATTTGTTATAATTCTTATTTATCAATAGGATGGAAAGGGAAGTAAATTAATATGCTGTACGTATATCTATTCGAAGTTAAATCCATCCAACAGTATCTGTTTGGTTCTGGCAAATTAAAAGACGTTATTTCAGCCAGTGAACGTCTCG
>NZ_JBFRSD010000617.1:0-278 GCF_041473395.1 Vibrio sp. 10N.222.55.C6 | reverse complement strand
TTGATAACCTGATCGAGTTAGAAGCTATTACCTAAGCGTATTAGCCCTTTTCTATATCCCAGCAATTTCTTTTCCTACTCATACTTTGCTTTAGGTTATAGGTGCTTATGAGGCCTCAATAGTCTTTCAAACAATACTGACTACCTCGCTATGAGTAATAACCGTTTCAGGAAACTCTCGGCGAAATAAAGCCATCGATAAGACATCACAGATCAATGAGGCCTTTATTCTCGTACCCATAAACCAACCAATAACTTGCCTTGAATAAAGGTCAATAA
>NZ_JBFRSD010000616.1:0-286 GCF_041473395.1 Vibrio sp. 10N.222.55.C6 | reverse complement strand
GGTGATTCTGTTGTCCATGTTTTGCTCCCGCTGAGTAGTTATTGGTAATAGGCTGAATATTGGTATCTAAATTTGTTACTGTTTGATTGCTGTCCCTACGGCTTGCCTTTGTGTTCCGATCACTGAAAGTGATCTTATCTTCTCGATAAACCTCTGTTTTCTAATATTTTCATCGTCATTCCATACATCCGATTAATCCTGAGCAAAACGGGTGTAACAAACTTAATAACGATGTTAACCCTCAAGATAAAGACAAGCTTAATTTACGTTTATGGTGGTTAATTAA
>NZ_JBFRSD010000615.1:0-330 GCF_041473395.1 Vibrio sp. 10N.222.55.C6 | reverse complement strand
GTCTAATATAGCTGTTATGCATTAACGGAGAAATTAGTAATTGAGCACTGAAAAGAAAACACGAGACGAAAAAGTTACGTTTCAAGTGAATAAAAATGTAAATAAGATTTCGTTTACGTATGAGCCTTTACGAGACGGCTTAATAATTCCTGAAGCAGATCCTAGTACGATTCGTGTTGAGCGCAGTTATGAAAGGGCTTCAGGCAAGCCGAAAGTTTTAAGCAGTGTTCAAGGACATAGTGAGTTCGCAGCATTTGATGTCGATACAATGTTACTGAATGGATACGATTACATCATTAGCGTTGATACCAATTCTCGCGAATACAATGG
>NZ_JBFRSD010000614.1:0-312 GCF_041473395.1 Vibrio sp. 10N.222.55.C6 | reverse complement strand
ATATATTGCTCGTGAAGCCAATAAAGAGGAGGCTTGTACAGGCCGGTTCTGGGAAGGTCGTTTTAAGTCTCAAGCTTTGTTGGATGAAAAAGCCCTGCTAAGCTGCATGGCGTATGTAGATTTGAACCCGGTTCGCGCTGGCATTGAACAGTCGCTTGAAGAATCTGAATTTACTTCCATCTATGAGCGCACTCATTCAGTGGCCTGCAAAGGCGATAAAGGAAAAGGAGAGGTCGCCTCTTTACCCGCTAAAGGCTTGGCTGGCTTTTTAGGGAATGAGCGACAAATGCAGCCCTCGGTATTTTCCAATAT
>NZ_JBFRSD010000613.1:0-506 GCF_041473395.1 Vibrio sp. 10N.222.55.C6 | reverse complement strand
CTTCATCACTCCAAGACTCCGCCGACGCTGTATTAACATGCAACACCAAATGATAGTGATTCGACATAATGGCATAGGCACACACATCAATCGCAAACACTTGGCTAAGCAACCTCATTCGCTCGACCAACCAAACCCGACGATGTTCAAAATTTTGCCCTGAATAATGGTCTTCACCACACAAGAACGCACGACGTACACACCGTGAAATACAGTGGTAATACGCTGTATCTTGTAGAGAAACTTGAGTTGAACGTGCTTGAGTCATCCTGAACACCAGTAACAAAATCTAAATAGATAAAATAAGACTAGTTAGGATTTAAGGTCTGTCAAATACATGGGTGTCCTGTATTTTTCATTATCCTTTTGTTCGAAGTCCACGTCATAAGCTATTTAGTCGGTCTCACTACTACAGAAAAACTTATCCCTAAAAAGTCAGAAAGTTTAAAAAACCCATCGATTCTCATATTTAACCGTTCGAGGAAGAGGAAAGCACTACTAATCGA
>NZ_JBFRSD010000612.1:0-276 GCF_041473395.1 Vibrio sp. 10N.222.55.C6 | reverse complement strand
CTCTTGGAATGCGGACCCTTTTTCTATTCGTGTCTTTAGTTCTCAAGCATCAAACCAGATGTTTACTGTTGAGTCAGGTTCAATGTCACCGAACCGATGTAACAAGCGCTTCGACACTCTCCACAGCCATTGCACTTATCTTGAGCAACCGTAGGTAACTCCCCGGCTTCAATCTGTATTGCGCCCACTAAACACGCAGATTGGCAGGCATGACAATCCATTTGCATATAGTTATTGCAGCTATCAGCAAAGTTAGGTTTTAAATCAATGTAAGGC
>NZ_JBFRSD010000611.1:0-234 GCF_041473395.1 Vibrio sp. 10N.222.55.C6 | reverse complement strand
AAGGAGCACGGAGAGCCGAAGACGCCACAAGATCTACTCGCGCTACCCGCGGTGATTTATACCAATGGCGATATGACAGTCGATCACTTGCGTATCAGTGAAGAGCCGCATGGTAATACCTTTCAAAGCCTGACGATTCGTGGCAACTATAAGGTGAGTGATGTTCGCACCATGGTCTCTTGCGTAAAAGATGGCTTAGGCTATGGCTTCCTTGACCAATCAAACCTGTATGCC
>NZ_JBFRSD010000610.1:0-305 GCF_041473395.1 Vibrio sp. 10N.222.55.C6 | reverse complement strand
TTCCGTAACAGCGTAGTTGAAACACCACCAATGCGCCTGATTGCGATTCAGGCCGTTCAGGTTGTCAGATAACCCCAACAGAAGCTGCCCAGTTCATGAATAGTGTTCAAGAACTGCGTGAACAGACGCGAATGGGTATCCCCGCTCTATTCAAATCCAATGCTCGTAACCACATAGATCCATCAGCTAAAGCAGGGATCAACGTTTCTTCAGGTGCCTTTTCTGCTTGGCCTAAAGAGGCAGGTTTAGCAGCCACTCGCGACATGGATTTAATCACTGAATTTGCAGGTATCATGAATGAAGAA
>NZ_JBFRSD010000609.1:0-525 GCF_041473395.1 Vibrio sp. 10N.222.55.C6 | reverse complement strand
AGTTCTCGTTTGGAGCAAAGGTATAAGTACCGTCGCCGTTATCCGTGAACACACCGTCTGTACCTTCGTAGTTAACCGACTCGACAGAAAGGTCATCGCCATCAATATCCGTTGCACCAGCCAATAGCTGTTCATCGGTAAAGGTCAGCGAACCATCTTCATTAATGGTGTAGTCGTGGTCGTAAATTACAGAAAGGTCGTTAACTGCTGTTACGGTCACGTCTAGTTCCGCTGGAGTAACCCCACCGTTGCCATCGTCTACGTTGTAGCTAATCGAGAATTCACCATTGAAGTTCTCTTCCGGTGTAATGGTGTAAGTACCATCACCATTGTCAGTGATAAGAGCGTTCTCAATGGAAACATCTCCAACACTTGGTTCGTTACCACCCGTTTCACCAGAATCATCACCTTCCTCGCCGGTTAGCAATTCAGAGATATCAATGCCGTTTTCATTCGCGAGCGCTTCTTCTGCCGCTGGTAAATCAAACGCATTCTCGCTGCCTACATCTTGGCTTGGAACAATAA
>NZ_JBFRSD010000608.1:0-456 GCF_041473395.1 Vibrio sp. 10N.222.55.C6 | reverse complement strand
AGCAACCCAAACTTTAAATTGAGCTGTATGCGGTTAAAGTCCTCGATTAAACAGTATGCCGAGAGTCAATACGGTCGGATGGGAGCAATGGAAAGCTCACGCAACCAATCAGAAAGCACTTGGAATAATTCGGAATATGGCAAGAACTCCAAGGCCATCGCAAGGAGAGAGCTGGCGGTAGGCGGAGCGACATTATACGCTTATGCTCAGAACCCGACAGGTGGCGCTACGGTCGCTATTGCAAAGACAAAAGCTAAGTATTGTGAGGTTTTATCAGTTGAAGAGGCTGATGCACTTAGAACAGCCTCTAAGCACACTGTTGATGATGTATCCAATGGTGGTATCTGTAAGGGTGAGGACACACCTCAGAAACGTGAATTCCAAAAGACGAATTTGGATGTAGGGTTGTTAGAAGAAGACGATGTAAAGGATTTGGGATGTGGGTATGTCATTAAA
>NZ_JBFRSD010000607.1:0-515 GCF_041473395.1 Vibrio sp. 10N.222.55.C6 | reverse complement strand
CTAATTTACTGTTTAATAAATGTTTATTGAAGTCATGAAATGGGAATAGCCTAACATCATCATATGGGCGCCATGTAGGGCTATAAAGAGTAAATTTTGTATTCTTATTTTTTCTGAAACTCTCTATAAACTCTGAGCAGGATTTATTCATAGAATCTAATCGGGGTTGCCTAGCTACCAGAACTTGTTCGTTTGTTACTCCAAACGCTTTCCCTATGTAATCTGAAAAGTAATCTGATGGGCTTAAGTAATAACTAATATTTGTGCTCATCACTTTATAATATAATTTTTTCATTAAACCAGCAGATTGATCCATAAGGCCGATGTTTTTTAGTGGTGTTCCGTGCCCGAGTTGAATTACGAGGCGATGATACTTCATGAAAAGCCCACTGACAGGAGCATCCATAGTACTCATAACCCAGCATTTTGCTTTTAAAATATACACTTTCTGAAGGAAACCTTTGTTCGATATAAAATAATCCCCTAACTCTCTATTAAGATGTTCTCTTTTTTTA
>NZ_JBFRSD010000606.1:0-219 GCF_041473395.1 Vibrio sp. 10N.222.55.C6 | reverse complement strand
ATGGAAGTTCAAACCATTCCACGTTTCGATGTGGGTGCATTCCCTTATGAATTGCCAATGGGTAGCTCAGGTCTACTTGGCATTGTTGGTATGTGTGGTCTTTGGTTAGCACTTGCGTTGTTCGCCTCTGAAATCGTGTCTGCTGGATCGTCAAGATCAACTGGCTCTGCGACAAAGACAGCATCTAAGCCAAACCAAAACACATCATCACCACTTAAC
>NZ_JBFRSD010000605.1:0-263 GCF_041473395.1 Vibrio sp. 10N.222.55.C6 | reverse complement strand
CTCAGCTCCTGGAGCAGGCTCGTCAGGGCGATAACTTGTCAGTCAGGTTCAACGAGGCACTGCGGCATATAGACTGCGTGGTAGATCCAGTGCGATATATTGACCGCCTGAAAAATACTGATGTGGTAAAGAACGACCTATACCTTGCTAAGGTGTTGGACGTATTTTTCATCGATCTTGGCGAAGGCAATGAACACGTTAAACTTTGTCGTAATGAGTCAGAACCTAAGATTCTGACTGACATGCAGCATGGTGATTATGAG
>NZ_JBFRSD010000604.1:0-335 GCF_041473395.1 Vibrio sp. 10N.222.55.C6 | reverse complement strand
ATTCTTAGCACTCGGTGCCACAATCATTTTTGTGGTCGACTGTCATGTTCCTTTGGGCATTGCCATGGCCGTGCCCTACATAACGATAGTCTTGCTCGCAGCCACAACGAAAGATCCACTATCAGCCGTGATGTGGGCTATTGGCTGCACCTTACTTACCTTATTGGGTTACTACTTATCTGGTAGCGGCAGCGAAACCTGGTTTGTCGCCTTCAACCGAGTCATTACCATCTATACCATTTGGGTGGCGGCAATTATTCCTATTTATATCTCTTTACCTTCTCCTCAAGCCTCACTGGACGTCGATGATGACGTGACAGAGGAAAGTTCAAGAT
>NZ_JBFRSD010000603.1:0-433 GCF_041473395.1 Vibrio sp. 10N.222.55.C6 | reverse complement strand
GCAACGAGCTTGTATCAATGCCAAATGCTCGACATTTGTTTGCAATATCAACAGCATTGCATATCGGAACTGTAACTTTCTTTAAATGGCTGTTTGGTACTCTTAACAACAAATCATCAATATTAATTGATTTAAAAGCTTGATACGGAGTAAAGCCCTTTTGCTGAACTAAAGTGAATAATCCTCGTTGAGAAGCCAAGTTTTGACTGACAGAACCTGGAATAGTTACTATCGCAATTTGATCAACGAGACTCCCAACGTCTCGGTCAAGCATCCAAACCGCCAACTTTCTAGTCAAAATGTTGGGTAACTCAGGTGATCCAGCTTTTGCGATCGTTTCAATTGCAGAGTGAGCAGCAAATGATAGGGCAACTAACGAGTTAGTTGACCAATCGAGTAAACGAGTAGGGAAACCATGATGCTGCATTGTTGC
>NZ_JBFRSD010000602.1:0-425 GCF_041473395.1 Vibrio sp. 10N.222.55.C6 | reverse complement strand
TCTAAAAATTGAAATGATGTGAGGGCTTGTTGTTGCTTTTTGGCATTTGAATCGATTGAGCCTGATTGCTCATCGGTAGGTTTGAGGTTATGACGCTTGATGAGAAACTTTGCAATAGGACCGCCCATAAGGCTGGCTAAAATCAGCCCGAACGTTGCACTGGCGATACCAATTTCCATTGCGCTTTCTAGGCCGAATTCTTCTGCAACCTTGGGTGCCCAAGCAATCGCGGTGCCATGTCCGCCAATCAGTGAAATACTTCCGCTGAGTAGACCAAAGACAGGCTCTAGGCCAAACATTGATGCGACAGAAATACCGACGATGTTCTGCATGATCATGAAGAAGATAGTGATTGCTAGCAAAATGACCAAGGGCTTTCCGCCTTTGAACAGATCTTTCAAACTTGAGTTAATACCAATCGTGGT
>NZ_JBFRSD010000601.1:0-1033 GCF_041473395.1 Vibrio sp. 10N.222.55.C6 | reverse complement strand
AGTAGGATTTACTAGTATTCTATTTGTCGGAGGGGATACGTTAACCAGTAACACCCAACAGGTTAATCGAATTGATCAAGTTACTTATCCGGTTATGAATGCGGCTTCATTGAATAGTGTATTGATCTCTCAATTAGCCGAGCGCTTTAATTTGGCAGTGACTCTAGGCGATGACGAGATTTTGGAGATGAACAAGCAAACTCTCGCTGAGATTCAAAATAACTTCAACATTCAAATCTCTCTCGATCCTTCATTACAGAGCTCATCTGCACTTTTGCAAAATCAAACCAATCAATATTTTGAGTTAGCTTACCGAGTTGCTCAAGGCATGATAGATGAAGAGATCAGCCTTAGCGAAGCTGGGCGCTTTGCAAAACAGAGCACCGCAATCTTAGATGAGCTTACTTTGGGTATGCATAAGTTTTCTTTGGCTCGTCAATCAGAGTTTGAAAACGCGGTACAAGATCTAGAATCAAACAATAAAAAAGCTAACCAAATCATGAGTGTGTCTGGTGCTGTAGCCATGCTTGCGATGTGTATCTTTGGTTGGTTTGTGGTGAAAGGTATACGTAGAGATCTCGCGAATATCAGTGACAAAATGCGTGATATTGCTGAAGGGGATGGAGACTTAACGGTTCGCCTACAGCATGAAAAAAATGACGAACTGAAACCTTTAGTTGAATCATTCAATAACTTTGTCTCTCATTTACAACAGAACGTCACACACACTATAGGTAACGTTACTCAGCTGGACACGATCTCTGGTTCACTTGTTAAATCAAGTCAAGTAACAAGTGAGTTGTCGACTAAGCAGCATCTCTCTATTGAAGAAGTATCAAGTTCATTAAATCAATTGTTTCTTGCCGCTAGAGAAATCGCTACGAACGCTAATGATGCTTCGACTTCAGCTTCCAGTGCGAGTGAGCAAGCAAGCTTAGGAGAGAAGCAAGTCAAGAGTACGATTTTAGCCGTGCAAGAATTAACGCATGATGTAAGTAATGCATCTCAAGTGGTTAAACAGCTAAATGACAAC
>NZ_JBFRSD010000600.1:0-256 GCF_041473395.1 Vibrio sp. 10N.222.55.C6 | reverse complement strand
AACTTTGGTTGGTATAGTCGACGATGCCCGCTTCAGAGGCTTCAAATTCGTTGTAGAAGATCTTACCGCCTAAGCTCACACCATCAAGGTTCCAGTATGGGTCACGGTAGTCTAAGCTCACGTTCTTTTGGTAATCATTCATCATGGCACTTACGCCAACACGGTTACCAGAGCCCGCAAAGTTGTCTTGTTGCAGGCCAACTTGGAAACTCACACCAGATTCAGTACCGTAGCCGACACCAAAGTTGATACTGCC
>NZ_JBFRSD010000599.1:0-1199 GCF_041473395.1 Vibrio sp. 10N.222.55.C6 | reverse complement strand
GATGGCAGAAGGCACCAGTAACAGCGTTCAGCAAGTGGACGCCGTGGCGCAAGATATTCAAAAAGTGACTCGTAACCTTTCAACACTAACTGGCCACTTTAAAGTCAGTTAAGTTCCCTAGAATCATTCCCTCTCTCCTTTCGGCTATGCCTTAAGGAGGGCGGCAGTATGCCCCAAATATGGGCTGATTATACAAAAACAATTATATAAAAACGAAAAATCACATAACAATTGGAGTTAGTTATGAAGAAGACAGTGGTTGCTGCCCTAGTAAGTATGGCGTTTGGAGCAAATGCTGCAAACATGGATGATCTTCGAATTAGTGGATTTGGTTCTGTAGGCATCGGTAAGTCAGACAATGCGATAGGTTATGCGGGTTATACCGACGAAAAATTAGATTGGGAGCAAGAGACATTAGCAGGCTTACAATTTGATTTTCAAGTAAATGAGCGTGCTAAGTTCGTGACGCAAATCGTTGCAAACAGCCGTTATGATTATGAGCCAAAAATTGAGATGGCTTATGCCTCTTATGATTTTGAGGCCTTCACAGCTCGAGCAGGTAAGTTGCGTTTACCTTTGTTTTTCTACTCAGATTACACAGACCTTGGCTATGCGTATCCAATGATCAGGCCTTCTCAAGAGTTGTATGAAAACATTGTTTTGAAGGGCTACACGGGTGCTGATTTATTGATTCCGATTGAACTTGAAGATTCAAGTATTCTTCTTCAGCCAGTGGTTGGTATCGGTACTATTGATGAAGATGACTCAATTGTTGGTGAGGTGAAACTAGATAAACTATTCGGTATCAGTGCCAACTGGAACGTAGATGACTTTACCTTCCGTGGTTCATATTTTGTTGCTGAATCTAATCCATCTTGTGATTTCCAAAACTCACAAGACCCGTATTGTCAATTGGGTGCAATGCTAGATAGCCAAGATGGTCAGTTCATCTCTTTGGGTGCTCAATATGACAATGGTGATCTGTTAGTTAACGTAGAAGCTGCAGATGTTCAATTGGAAGGGCAGTTTTATGACTATCAATCGGTTTCTGGTTTGGTTGGTTACCGAGTCAATGAATTTACGCCTTACGTTTCCGTTAGCTGGGTTGAAACAACAGACAACGAAGAACGTGAGAACATGACTACGACGGCTATTCAAGAGTCGATGAATTACGAGCGTCTTTCTTACTCTGTTGGTAG
>NZ_JBFRSD010000598.1:0-740 GCF_041473395.1 Vibrio sp. 10N.222.55.C6 | reverse complement strand
GTCAATGACACAAGTAGCCTGCGGAGAACTGGACGGATGCTACATGGGACACGTGTATATTTGGGATGTTCTCGCGGCCCAATTAATCTGCGCCGAAGCAGACTTAGTGGTAGCCCCGTCACTCACCACCACTTATACTGGCCCAGTGTGGGCATGGCCCAAAGGATCAATACTGGAACAATTGTGCCAGCCATCTGATGGCCACGATGTAAGCCAGAAAGTTCGAAAGGAGTCCATTTATTAATAGCACGAAAAAGACCGTTACCGCGCTGGATGTTGCCGAGCATGTAGGTGTCTCACGATCCGCTGTTTCAAGAGCATTTACCGAAGGTGCAAGCATTCAAGCCGACAAACGAGATCGAATTCTTGAGGCGGCAAAAACACTGGGCTATCAACCCAACTTCTTTGCTCGAACCTTAAGTACCCCTGCACAAAAAAAACGGTCAAACTTAGTAGCCATATTGATCAGCGACTTTTCAAACCCGTATCAGTCGCATTTATTTGAGATCCTCTCCAACATACTTCAACAACATGGCAAGCAGCCTATGCTACTCAACGTTAAGCACGAGCAGGACTTAGAGCAAGCCATATTACGCCTCTCTGGTTATCAGGTTGATGGCGTAATTGCTGTCGCAGGATCTCTCCCTGTCGAAGGATTTGAACAATGCCTAAAGCTCTCTCTACCCCTTGTGACACTGGGACGAGCGGACGAACGAGGCATCATTCCCTCTGTTCAAACC
>NZ_JBFRSD010000597.1:0-362 GCF_041473395.1 Vibrio sp. 10N.222.55.C6 | reverse complement strand
ATTTGCTAATACTTGGTTCTTCGAAACTCATTTATGTCCAAAAGCTTCTTAGATAGCGACGATGTGGAATTGTGACGATGTGGAATTGCGCCGATGTGGAATTTCTTTAGCAAAGCATATTTTCGAGCAAGCTAGCTCTTTTCGCTGACATTAATTCACCAATCTAACTTCTTGTAGCTGAGAGTGATGAGAACTGGAAGTCTAGGGGATCAATAACCAGCAAGTCAGAGGAATTAGCCAAGCTTACCATTTTACCAACATATCCCTATAATGCTATTGAGGTCACACTGAACAAGAGAAACGGTATGAGTAAAATAATTATGGCAGCCTTCGATGGCAGTGCTAATGATAGTATAAGCGGT
>NZ_JBFRSD010000596.1:0-365 GCF_041473395.1 Vibrio sp. 10N.222.55.C6 | reverse complement strand
CCGCAACCACAGCCGTTAGCACAGTCGCGAGTATGAACATTGTTCCAACGGTAAAGCGTAACGAAATTTTTTTTAATGCCATTATTTCATCCTTGAATAATCGCCAACTCCAAAGTTAACAGCCTAGCGCAATCAATACCGCTTAAGTTGCATATCAACTATAGTAACTCATTATTCCACATCTAAAATCTAACACCTCTATACACCTGACTCTTTTGCAGAAATAGTTATCGTAGTCACATCTAACAATATAGACCAACAACCAATGCACTCGAGTAGAAAACGCTAGTTAAATCCAACCTTTGTCAATGAATTCAATCATTCTGAGACAATAACTACGATTTTAGAATCCAGATATCATTCAA
>NZ_JBFRSD010000595.1:0-417 GCF_041473395.1 Vibrio sp. 10N.222.55.C6 | reverse complement strand
CGCCAGTACTGCCATCTTCATAAACTTGAAACAAAGAGAGGTAACCCGCTTGGTTTGAGTTGAGTTGAATAAAGTAATGGTCGCCAGCATTGAGTCGTCGCTTGGATGATTGAATATCTATACTGTCATCTGAATAGTTGAAAAATAGGTGGTTATACTTTGCTTCGGGTAGTATTAACTGGCCACTACTGCTGGAGAGCATCCAGCCCCCAGCAAACCGCTCGATATCTATATCCGGCAGACATTGGTGTTGTTCTACCCAGTTTTTTAGCATGGTCGTTGTTGACCAGTATGGGTGTAATTCACTGTGACATTGTGATTTCTTTAACCAAGCAGTGAGCTTTTGTACAAATGACTCGGGGTCATATTGAACTTGAACATAAAACTGGTTTTGCGATTTTTCACTGTTGATAATGG
>NZ_JBFRSD010000594.1:0-509 GCF_041473395.1 Vibrio sp. 10N.222.55.C6 | reverse complement strand
ACGCCCAATGACATGATAAAAACGTGATTTATGTCGAATATTTTTGGCAAATCTATCTAAATGTTACCTCAATTAGAAAATTCATTTAAAAGTATTATATGTGACACTTTAAGAAATTATCGAAGAGGTGAGATAAAAAAGCGATACCTGAGTATCGCTTTCTATAGTCTGATTTATCATTGATTAGGTGAATTAACGTCGAATGGCTTCGCCTGCTTTAACGTCTGTATCTAGTTGTGTGTTGTTGACAACGATTTTGCCGTTAACCAATAACCAATGTACGCCTACGGCTGGGTGGTTAGGATCTTGGTAGGTGCCCACATCAGCGATAGTTTCTGGGTCGAATACCACGATATCTGCGTCCATATTAGTTTGGATTCGTCCTTTATTTTTCATTTGAGGGACAAAATCTTCTATTAATTGAGCTGGCATCAGTGTCATTTTACGTAGTGCTTCCGTCATCGTTAACAAGCCGCGCTCACGAACATAGACTCTGAGTACTTTAGCAA
>NZ_JBFRSD010000593.1:0-331 GCF_041473395.1 Vibrio sp. 10N.222.55.C6 | reverse complement strand
GCCTCTGAGCGTTGTTAAAACATCTTCTCAAGGTAACCACGACATTACTAGCGCCAATAGCCCGTACGAAGCGGAAGCTATTAACCTAGGTTACGACTTAAAACGCCAAGAGAACAGACTCAAGATTAGCTCGCAGGTCGAGATCACCACATCGAAAGGGCAAAGCCTACATGGTGTAACGGTTGATATCTCCCCGTCGGGTGCAAAGTTCAAAGTACCGAGCGCCTTTCGATACAACCTCGGCGAGATCATCAGCGTTAAGTTCTCAGAGCTTATCGAAAAGTCCCAAGAAAACGATGTTAACCAAGCGGTTGAATTTCGTGTTTTGGGT
>NZ_JBFRSD010000592.1:0-233 GCF_041473395.1 Vibrio sp. 10N.222.55.C6 | reverse complement strand
GGTCTAGTTGGAACTTGGCGTCGTTGCCGTCGTTTGCTTTAAATAATACTGCGAACTCTTTGCCTCCAATACGAGCAAGGCATAGTCCTTTAGGCTTCGGAAAGTACGAGCGTAGTGCTTCTGCTGTCAGCTTGATCATCTTGTCACCCACAGCTTCACCATAAGCACGGTTCACGTGGTCAAAATTATCGATATCGAGTAGAGCTATATAGGTTTCAGGCTCGCTCACGTAG
>NZ_JBFRSD010000591.1:0-507 GCF_041473395.1 Vibrio sp. 10N.222.55.C6 | reverse complement strand
ACATAGATTGAAGGTTGGCCAAGGCTTTTTATCAAACTTGCAATTTTCGCTTCCATCTTCTGTCGTTCAACAAACACATCAAGCGTGACTGTCACAGAGCCGTTAGGCTTTTCCTGATAAGAAATTTCATTCCAACTGGAAATCACGCCCTGGGGTTCCATCGAAAGTGATTGCATTGCGATTTCTTGTAGGTCGAAATCATTGCGACTTTCTGTTCCCGACAGGGTATCGTAAGACTTTTGCATATAACCAGAATTGACCATAGCGCCAAGTACCTGACTAATAGCGCGTTTGAAGGCGTCTTGTTCCGCCGCTTGCCTTGCACTCAATGCCAATTTCTTACTTTCACGCCCTTCACCGACAACCACGACAGACATAACCGGAGTATCATCCCATTCGATACCGTCATCAGCGCTGTTAAAGCTAGTACTAAGCTTTGGCGCTAAGCGCACTGTTACACAAGTATCATCCCCTTGAATTTCAGGCGAGCTAAAATCGGCATTGATA
>NZ_JBFRSD010000590.1:0-333 GCF_041473395.1 Vibrio sp. 10N.222.55.C6 | reverse complement strand
GACTACGATGATCTTATCAGTGGTCGTTTCAGACCGGTAGGTGAGACGGACAGTGAGCTCTCTTTTTGTTGGTTATTAAAACAGCTCGAGGATCGCTTTCCTGAACCGCCTCAAGACATGGAAGGCATGTTTCGCTTTGTTGCTGAGTGTTGTGACCAGTTACGAGATAAAGGTGTCTTCAACATGTTGTTGAGTGATGGTGAGTATGTGATGACGTACTGTACCAATCATTTGTACTGGATAACAAGACGCGCGCCTTTTGGCAACGCGAGCTTAATTGATGAAGACGTTGAGATTAACTTCCAAGAAGAGACCACGCCGAACGATATAGTT
>NZ_JBFRSD010000589.1:0-359 GCF_041473395.1 Vibrio sp. 10N.222.55.C6 | reverse complement strand
GGATCTTCGCTGCGAGGATTGTCATCTGAAATAATAATTTTGTCGGCGAACTGCTCAGCCGTTACCGCCATCATTGGGCGCTTGCCGGTATCTCGATCACCACCACAGCCAAAGATTGCCCATAGTTTTCCAGAACAGTGTACACGCAGTGCCGCCAATGCTTTTTCTAGAGCATCTGGTGTGTGCGCGTAATCGACAACGACTTTTGCTTTGTTTGGTACTTGGAACAGTTCCATGCGACCAATCACAGGTTGAAGCTGAGGCGCGGTGTCGACCAAGATTTGCTTGTCGATGCCCAGTGAAAGCAGAGTCGCGAAAGCAACCAACACATTTGATGCGTTGAACTGACCAATTAAAGG
>NZ_JBFRSD010000588.1:0-369 GCF_041473395.1 Vibrio sp. 10N.222.55.C6 | reverse complement strand
GGATGAACTAGGGCTAGAATTCTCAGAAAGCGAATATAAAGCCGTTATGAAGAGAATTGAATCCCTGTTTGATGTGGCTGAACCAGGCACACCCGAAGGTGACGAACTTGAAAAGTTGGTGACTTGGGTTGAAGCGTATGAAGAAGAGCACTTCCCATTTTAAGTTAGCTAGCCCACAACTGAGCAACATTTAGCCCAAAACGTTTCAGAAAACATAATTTCAGCAACAGAGCTAGCTAATGTGCAAAGCATGTACATTACTTATTAATCAACTGTAGAGGTGTTTCCTCGGTCGTTGAACTATTGCAATTTTTTCTCGAGTAGAGAAACAACTCATACCTGCACTTTTTCGAGTTAGACGCTCATTTC
>NZ_JBFRSD010000587.1:0-259 GCF_041473395.1 Vibrio sp. 10N.222.55.C6 | reverse complement strand
GTTATACAAACCGTGGCAAATTTCTTGAGCCTGCTTTAAGCGATGCATAATATCGGCATTGGTCGCATCACTATTGCAGCCACCAATACTATCGTGCGCATGACACTCAAGAATCTTCTTCCAAGCGATATCTATCAGCTCTGTATGGACAGTAATACCTTGTGCTTTCGCAATTGCGATGACAACTTCAAGCTTCTTAATCAAAAACTGCTCTATATCGAAATTTAGCTTTTTAATGTCATATCTAACTGAGCCGATC
>NZ_JBFRSD010000586.1:0-363 GCF_041473395.1 Vibrio sp. 10N.222.55.C6 | reverse complement strand
CGTTGGTAATAATGCCGATGTTCATCCAGAGGATGGAAATAAGTCAATTGCTGATGTTGTGGCCAATGTTAGTGCAACTGATGTAGCAGTTTTAAACATAACAGATCGCGATATCATTACACTGGATATTGAGGTCGAAGAAATGGTTGAGACACTGAATAGCGGAGAGATTGTTACCACCATAACTACTCAATATATCACTGCTGATGACGTGGTATATGGCACGACACAAAGTGTCGATCACCTGTTAAATGATGACTTTACTCGTATCCAGACCTTTGCGTACGACTATAACCTCGATGGTACTGCACGTTACGAAGGCATGTCTCTTGAAATTGGTACTAGAACCGAAACAAGCGAGAC
>NZ_JBFRSD010000585.1:0-298 GCF_041473395.1 Vibrio sp. 10N.222.55.C6 | reverse complement strand
CATCTCAACCACGCCCTTACATACGTTATTCGGGTTTGTGACATGAATATGATACGTCGCACCACGGAACTGACGACGGACCTTAAACTCAGGCCACTCAGCCGGAATACAAGGGTCCACCAGCAAGCCATCAATTTCAGGTCGAACACCTAGAATCCACTGCGTACCTGCCACGTATGTCCAAGATGAAGTACCAGACAGCCATGCATTACGACCTAGGCCGAACTGTTTATGTTCGTCACCCAAGATGTTTTGTGGGTAGCAGTAAGGTTCAGATTCAAAGGTATCAATATCGTCG
>NZ_JBFRSD010000584.1:0-359 GCF_041473395.1 Vibrio sp. 10N.222.55.C6 | reverse complement strand
GTTTAGTGATTTCAAATGGGGTCTTGTTAAATAGCCACAGTGAGCTTGTCGACAATTATACAGAACCAAGCCATATGGAAAGCGATCCTTTACTGGCCTTGTGCTTGGCAGAGCGCCCTCACCACAGAGACGGAGTCGCGGTCAATGATCGTGGTGTCGCGATTGATCGAGCTAAATTCGATCAGATTGTGTTACCCAAAGGGCTTCGATTTAGTATTACATTGCAATGGAGTAATCAGGATAGGGAAGATGAACAGCAACTCGATGACGAGCAATGGCATCAACTGTTGGCTTTGTGGGAACATCCCACTTTTGCTTTGGGAGCGAATACTCGTAATGGGCTGGGCAGGGTCAAGATC
>NZ_JBFRSD010000583.1:0-391 GCF_041473395.1 Vibrio sp. 10N.222.55.C6 | reverse complement strand
AGGTTGGCAGCACCTTTGTTGTGGATGAAGAGGAGATTGGAACACCAACGCAAGCCTCGGGAAGTTTTGTGACGACCGAAGGAGCTGACCAAGTTGAAACTTACGAATTGAGAAATATCTCAATGTTGGAAGCGACGCTATCGTCTGGCAATGAAGGTATTAAGATCACTGAGATCACAGGTGCTGCTAACACGACCACCTACCAAGGTGCAACTGACCCTGGCGGAACGCCAATTTTCACATTAGTTCTGACTGATGATGGTGCTTACACATTTACCTTGCTTGGTCCTCTAGACCATGAGCCTAGCTCAGAGGCGAGAAATAAGCTGCTTATCTCCTTTGATGTAGTGGCTGTTGATAGTGATGGTGATGATTCCAACCAGTATCAATT
>NZ_JBFRSD010000582.1:0-263 GCF_041473395.1 Vibrio sp. 10N.222.55.C6 | reverse complement strand
CGTAAGCCTGCCTCGTAACTTCCTTGCGAAGGCGCTTTATGAGTTAGAAGAGAACAAGCTTGAAGTTGCTGGCGTATACATGAGTTCAAAAGGGCTGCCACTGGTTCATAAACTCGGTTATGGGCTGTTTAATGCGGGCTTATTTGCGACGCAGTTCTTTTTCCCGACCGCGATTGGCGCGTGTATTTTCTCAACCAAAAGAGCACATGAAGAGATCGGTGGTTTCGATGAAGAGATTGTCCTTTGTGAGGACTGTGATTATG
>NZ_JBFRSD010000581.1:0-301 GCF_041473395.1 Vibrio sp. 10N.222.55.C6 | reverse complement strand
TTTAAAGAGAGTATTTTGTACTGATAACGGTAAGTTATGAGCATTATGTAACATATCCCTCAATCTATATCTATGCATATCCCATTAAAAATATTAAAGTTTTAGGTATTGGGATTAAATCCAAAGCCCATGAACTTTCTATTTAAAACTAGGACAACAAATGAAAAAGTCGATGATTGCAACCTCAGTAGCTGCTTTACTATTAAGTGGGTGTACTATTCGCCCAAAAATAGAGCCTATTGATACAGTAGTAGCTGTACCATCAAATATTAACGCGCAAGAAGCTAAAGCGATACTTGAT
>NZ_JBFRSD010000580.1:0-778 GCF_041473395.1 Vibrio sp. 10N.222.55.C6 | reverse complement strand
CATTTAACTCATCACCACCAACCATCACAGCTTCAACTTGAGCAGCCTCACTGACTGTCGCTACGAACTTAACCACAGGTCGAATGATACCGTGTACATTACTCATCAACGCGGTCACCTGACGACGATTGTGGTCGTCGATACTTTTATAGGTAACATAATAGGCGCTGGTTCTGCTCGTACATTGGAGCTCGCGCCCCATAAGAGTCAACGCTTGATTGATTTCTCGGCGTGTACGATCCTCTTTAAGCGTCTTGTAAGCTTCACGATCCGTTGCTGGGCAGATAAAGCTACCACTAAGTAGAGATTCTAAGACTTGTGATACTGGCTTCATGCTTCTACTCCTGTGCTAGTTTCAGCGGCTTTAGCTAACGCAAGTTTGCTTACTTTAGGTTTGTTGAAAATGTTCTTGTAAGGCGTTAAGTGATACAGATACTTAAATAAGTTGGCCGTACGATTATTGCCATCGGGTTGAGCCGCGATAACATTGAAGTTATGTGCCCCCATCATTTTGAGCAGTTTGGCTTGGTTTTCTGCCGTCAGCTTACCAATCTCATCGGTTGGGTAAGTTATTGATAGTCGACTTGCTCCACGTTGTTGTGTCAGAAGTGCTAAATACAACATGGATTGAATGAGCAAGTTCGTACCATTACTGGCCAAATCACGCATATCTTTATCTGTTTTGGCCGTTTTACGCTGGTTGTTCTCGATGACTTCAAATTTGATGTCAAACAGCTCAGTAGGCTTTTTAACTTTCTCGGCACTAATATGGTATGTC
>NZ_JBFRSD010000579.1:0-869 GCF_041473395.1 Vibrio sp. 10N.222.55.C6 | reverse complement strand
CTATTGATTATTATTGTGATTGTGATGTTGTGTGAATACCTATCGACCATTATCCGCAAGCATGTGCAGTAAGGAACGACCAATGAGCACGCTAAATGACACCTCTACAAGCGCCATGAATCGTACCCAATGGCAGCGTTACGACAGTAAACAGAGCCTTATGCTTTGGCTTGGCTGGCTTTGCTTTGTTGCGCTAACGGTTTTTGCATGGCAAGTCATGAACAAGGACACGATTTGGTACTTTGTGACTGACTCACCGAATCAACTTGCTGATATTTCGTCACGTATGTGGCCACCAAGATGGAGCTACTTAGAGTCACTTTGGAGCCCTTTGTGGGACACCATTAACATCGCAACAATTGGCACACTGTTAGGAATCGTACTGGCATTTCCAGTTGCATTCTTAGCCGCACGCAACACAACGCCAAGCACAACGTTTATCAGGCCTATCGCACTGTTCATCATTGCGGCAAGTCGTTCAATCAACTCATTAATTTGGGCACTCCTGTTAGTGGCTATCATCGGCCCAGGGTTACTGGCCGGTATTATCGCGATTGCGCTACGCTCGATTGGCTTCGTGGCTAAGTTGATGTACGAAGCGATTGAAGAAGTAAACGTCACGCAGATGTCAGCGATTGAATCGACGGGGGCATCTCCACTGCAAGTCTTGAACTACGGCATTCTTCCGCAAGTAATGCCAAGTTTCATCGGCACGAGCTTGTTCCGTTGGGACATCAATATTCGAGAGTCTACCGTCTTAGGTTTGGTGGGCGCTGGCGGTATCGGCTTAAAACTGCAAGAATCGATGGCAATGCTGGCATGGCCTCAAGTGACTGTGATTTTCTGTGCGATTCTAGTGACGGTCATCT
>NZ_JBFRSD010000578.1:0-1026 GCF_041473395.1 Vibrio sp. 10N.222.55.C6 | reverse complement strand
GTTTATGAAGGCCGAGCAGCAAAAGTGCTACTTGATGGTCGCCAGCTTGATGAAGTCGAAAAATACTATAAAGAGTGTGAAGACGCTGGAACAAATGAATATCAAATAGATAAAAGCAAAACAGCTATGGCAAGTATGTCTACCATACTGGGCGACCCAGATCGTATCAAAGCTATAGCGAAAGACTTTGTTGAGCATTATGAGAATCGTGTTGAAGAAGGCACGACTCAAAAAGGTAAAGCAATGTTCGTTTGTAGTAGTCGTGAAATCGCTTACCAGTTCTATAAAGAACTGCTTAAGCTTCGCCCTGAGTGGGATGAAGTAAAAGTCTGTGAAGACGGCGCAACTCTATCAGAAAGTGATAAGAAGAAAGTGAAGCCGATGGAACGAGTCAAGATGATTATGACTCGTAGCAAAGACGATGATAAAGCTCTCTGGAACAAACTCGGCAATAAAGAGTACCGTAAAGAGCTGGATCGTCAGTTTAAAAATGGTAAATCGAACTTCAAAATAGCTATTGTGGTAGATATGTGGTTAACGGGCTTTGACGTGCCGTTCCTCGATACCATCTACATTGATAAGCCTTTGCAAAAGCATAATCTGATCCAAACTATTTCGAGAGTAAACCGTAAATTTGAAGGTAAAGAGAATGGTCTGGTAGTCGATTACATCGGCATAAAAAAACAGATGAACCTTGCACTTTCCCAATACACAGCAGGGCAAGATCAGAATCTAGAAGACATTAAGCAGTCGGTCATTATCGTTAAGGATCACCTGAGTCTATTGGATGGGCTGTTCCATAAGTTCGACTCTAAGCCATACTTCAATGGTACGCCACTAGAGCAGTTACATTGCTTAAATGCTTCGGCTGATTTTGCACTAAGAACCAAGAAGTTTGAAAAGACGTTTATGGATCTGACCAAACGCCTTAAATCAGCCTATGACATTTGTGTGGGTAGTAGTGAGCTGACCAAAGAGCATAAGGACAAGATTCACTATTATCTAGCGGTTCGAACCATCGTATTT
>NZ_JBFRSD010000577.1:0-637 GCF_041473395.1 Vibrio sp. 10N.222.55.C6 | reverse complement strand
CGCCGTTTCTTGCTTGCTCTCTCAGTAGCTTTTGATAGTTAGTAAATCGTCTTTCAGACAGTTCACCACTCTCAATGGCAGCCCTTATCTTGCATCCCGGCTCTGATTCATGATGACAATCAGAGAAGCGGCAGTGCATTGCTAACTCTTTGACGTCTGAAAAAGTTTCACTCACGCCTTCAGCGCAGTCTGCAAGTTGTAGCTCTCGCATTCCTGGAGTGTCGAGAAGCAAGCCACCTGATGCGAGCAAGTGGAGTGATCGTGATGTGGTTGTATGACGACCTTTACTGTCGTCTTCACGAATACCACCAGTTGCCTGCGATGCTTCACCTAGCAATGAGTTAACCAAAGTCGACTTACCCACACCAGAAGAGCCCATTAGCGCGACGGTCTTGCCGATTTTACACCAAGGTGAAAGTACTTGGGTTGAGCCTTGATCTAGGCTATTGACCGCTTCGATCATGAGCATCGGGTCTAAGCTTTGTACCTGTTGTACTTTGCCTTCGTAGTCGTCACACAAGTCTTTCTTAGTCAGGACGATAACCGCTTCAACTTGTGCTTCATTTGCGAGTGCCAGGTAGCGTTCAATGCGACTCAGATTAAAGTCGTTGTTCAATGAAACCACGATAAACACTGT
>NZ_JBFRSD010000576.1:0-297 GCF_041473395.1 Vibrio sp. 10N.222.55.C6 | reverse complement strand
TTCTTATATCTTACAAAACGTCGCACAACGAACGCTTATGCGACATTGCTTCAATCGTTAAAATTCAACAAGTTATCATTCATTTCGAAAGCTGATAGTTCAATAATACGAATCGGAGATTAATATATAAATCGCCATAAAAACCCCACCTAAACATCTGTAAAAACAATACATTCAGACAGCTTGGATAAATCGCCTGTCCTCAAATCTGAGTCGCTCTAGCTAAGATAGTTGCCAATAAGAAAACTGACCGCTCCATACTTATTATTACAAATAAGTAATAATCATTTTCTATTT
>NZ_JBFRSD010000575.1:0-486 GCF_041473395.1 Vibrio sp. 10N.222.55.C6 | reverse complement strand
CTCACTACCACACAAACGGCGCACTATATGTAGACAACAATCGAGTGAAGCAGCTACTCCAGCAGAGGTAATGATAGTCTCATGTTCAACAAATAGAGGGTTTGGGTCAAAATTCACCTTAGGAAATTGCTGCTGAAATTGTTCGGTAAATGCCCAGTGGCTTGTGGCTCGTTTTCCATCGAGAACGCCAGCACATGCAAGTACATAAGACCCGAGGCAGAGCCCTACCAGCAACTTCCCTTTATCATGATGATCTATTAACGCCTCTAGAAGTCGCTCACTTGGCTCTGGCAGGTCATTTGGCCAGCTTGGAATAATTATAATATCGGCTTCTTGGGTAGCACTTAGATCGCTATCGATCACCACACCAAATCCAGAGCTTGTTTCAAACTGCAAGCTGTTTTCGCAACAGATCCTCAAGTCAAACCGAACCGGCTGACCGAAAAAGATATCTTGAAACACCAGACAAGGCACAGAGAGATGAAA
>NZ_JBFRSD010000574.1:0-720 GCF_041473395.1 Vibrio sp. 10N.222.55.C6 | reverse complement strand
GACATGTACGCTGGCCTTCAAGGTAACTTTGGTGCTGTTTCGGTAGGTCGTCAAGATACAGCTGCAGCTCAAATCTCAGAAATGTCGGATGTTACTATCTACTCTGGTGACCAAAAAGCATTCATCAATGCCGGTGACGAGCAGATTAACAACACGTTTGTATACGCTTACGATGCAGACGCACTTTCTCTTAAAGCAAGTTTGATTGCTGGTGAAGACAAAGATACTGACGGTTACGGCATCTCTGGTATTTACACACTACCAATGGGCTTAGGTTTTGGTCTTGGTTACTCAGGTAACGACAACGGTACTGGTAATGGTTCAGCAACGGCTGTAATCGCTGGTATTAATTACAAAATGGATGCTCTATATCTAGGTGCAACCTACACAATGGGTGACCTAGACGACAAAGCAAAAACTGAGTTCTCTGGTGTAGAAGTTGCGGCTAAGTACAAACTAACAGATCAGTTTGAATTAGCTGCTTTGTACCAAAAACAAGAAAAAGACGCGACACAGAACTTAACTGTAGACACAGCTGACTTCTTTGATCTGACTGGTACATACAAGTTCAACAAGTCTATCCGTACTTACGTTGCTTACCAATTAAACAACCTAGACGATGTAAAAGTTGCGGGTCTAGAGACACAAAGCGAAGATTCTCTTCGTCTAGGTCTACGCTACGACTTCTAATCTAAATCAGCTTTAGATACAGACTAAAAG
>NZ_JBFRSD010000573.1:0-701 GCF_041473395.1 Vibrio sp. 10N.222.55.C6 | reverse complement strand
GTAGGGATCACCGTATAGTGGATGTGTGTATAACAAACTTTTGGACAAAAGCTTGCTAGAGTTATTGTACTAGTCGATAGTAATACACATTAGATTTTGTAGGGGTAGTGAAGGAATCTAACGAATGCCCTCACTCCATTGACCATCACATGTGTTACCCGCAGTGGTTTAACCTTTTAATTTGTAGCCAAATTAACTATTTCACTACACCACGTCACAGACTATTGTAATATTTACATCACACCGCCAAAAAGAAAGTAACACGATGATTTAAAAAGAAAATCAAACAAGACTCCATAATGATACCCTTCCTTATACCCTGTAATTACTAAGATGCATAATATACAGGGGAATAGCATATTAAATACCACTATTTTAGGAAGCTACACTCTAAAACTATTTATGGTTACTTTTGAAGGCAGAGAACTCCAAACAACTGGTGGAATGTGACCGTAACAATTTACTCGCTAAGTCGCAATGGGGCACATTGCGAGATAGAAAATGTTGTTGGTTCACTCTAAATTAGTGGCCAAATTCACTTAGCCACAACAACTTGCTTAATTATACATATATCCACTATCAGTAGACCTAAAATACCAACTTCGATTGGCTTAGGTAATGAAGGTAGTGACTTGGTTTAGGTGGCCAAGTCAGCTATCTTTCATATTGACGGACAATTTAACGCTGACATTTTGTGAGCC
>NZ_JBFRSD010000572.1:0-511 GCF_041473395.1 Vibrio sp. 10N.222.55.C6 | reverse complement strand
TCCGTGATGAGGGTGCTGTGATGATAAGACTTAAAAGACGAACCAAAGGGCTTGCCATTATTGAGTTCACTTTGGTCTCATCATTAATTTTTCTGCTGCTCTTCCTCATTTTAGCGTTAGGTGCCTATATATTTTCGCTGCAAATGGTCAGTGAAGCAACTAGGAAGGCTGCTAGGTTAGCGACGGTATGCTACGTCCTTGATAGAGATAATATTGCCGGAATGGTGGTGGATGATATTCCTCTTGTTGGGTTTACTAATGCGAACTTAGAAGTGGCTTACTTAGACGCGAGCGGGGTAGAGGTTGCTTCTGATTTTGAAGCGAACTTTGGTGATATTAAATTTGTGCGTGCTAGGGCTACGGGTTATGGCATTCAGCTAATCAGTAACCTAAGCTTTCTAGGAAATAATGGATTTCTAGCCGCCCCTGCGTTTGAAACAATACTACCAGCAGAAAGTTTGGGAGTGGTGAGGCCTCAAACTGAAACCAGCCCTAACATATGGAATAGATG
>NZ_JBFRSD010000571.1:0-216 GCF_041473395.1 Vibrio sp. 10N.222.55.C6 | reverse complement strand
AACTGGATGCTTTTGATATTGAAGGTGTGTTCTCGCAACTTGATGATCAAGATGCTGTCGATGCGTACTTTTCATCGAAAGAAGAAGAGTCTACAGATGAAGTAGGTAAGGCTCCTAGTTCACACGTAGACACAACAGTTGTTCCTGCGGTTGACCCTAATGCGGACAATAACCTTAACGCTGGTTTTGTTTCTGCAGACGCAGAGTCTACCTATG
>NZ_JBFRSD010000570.1:0-343 GCF_041473395.1 Vibrio sp. 10N.222.55.C6 | reverse complement strand
AATCAGAACTTCAATTAAGGAAAAACACCAATGAATAATTCATGGAAGAGTAAACTCGCAGTAAGCATCGTTTCTACATTAGCGGTATCGACTAACGTGTGGGCAGCAAGCCTACCGGGTGAGGGCGTATCAGTTCAGCCTGTTCAATCGTCTGTAGCGGAAGAGACGTTCCAAACATTGATCGTTAACCGTGCTCTAGAAGAATTGGGTTATGACGTGAAATCAACTCAAGAAGTGGACTACAACGTAGGCTACACCTCGATTGCAAAGGGTGACGCAACGTTCCTAACGGTAGGTTGGTTCCCGCTTCATGCTGATAAATACACAATGGCAGGTGGTGATG
>NZ_JBFRSD010000569.1:0-474 GCF_041473395.1 Vibrio sp. 10N.222.55.C6 | reverse complement strand
GCCTTATGGATAGTGTGCTTACAGCAGCCCCTGGAGATAGACTTCGAATAAATCTAAGTGCTTTTGCTAGGTCTTGTGTTTCAATTTTAAATTTATTATCAATACGCCCATCATTAGTCATATCGGTATCTACAACGCTAGGGCATAAACAGCAAACCTTTACCCCAAAAGGGAGCAGTTCGTGATAAAGCGATTGGCTATAACTAACAATTGCAGCTTTTGTCGCTGAATATGCTGCAATCTTAGGGACTGGCGCCAAACCAGCAGTAGAGCCAAGGTTATATATTTCCCCGTAGCCTTGCTGTTTCATTTTCTCCGCAACTAAATTACAAGCAGTGATTGTAGATAAAAGATTTACGTTTACCAACTCAGAAAGTTTAGCTAAGGAAAGGTTAGTATTGCCTGCTGCCAAAACGCCAGCACTATTAACCATAGCATCAATATTTTCATGCTGTTTAATGATTGATGTAATAG
>NZ_JBFRSD010000568.1:0-253 GCF_041473395.1 Vibrio sp. 10N.222.55.C6 | reverse complement strand
CTGCCCAGCTATTAAACCAGATTGATCCTGAGGAGATCCGAATATTATCGCTAGCGGTAAAACCTGGTACTGAGTTGGATGATATGGTTCAAAACGGCCAGTTTACGCCACTTTCAGAGCGTGAGATGTTGGAAGAACAATTTCAATTGATCAGCCAATTAGATGGCATCAAAAGCAATTACGGTAATTATCATGGGATAAATTTGCTGACGGAACTCAATGGACAATTTCCGCATGATAAAGAGGCGTTTTT
>NZ_JBFRSD010000567.1:0-273 GCF_041473395.1 Vibrio sp. 10N.222.55.C6 | reverse complement strand
TTTAAATGAGTAACCACGCAGCGAATCGGTGGCGTCAAATTATTTTCAGCATCCTCTAAAACCAGAGGGAGCTGCTTGTTAAGTGATGCACTTCCTTTAGGAAAGACAAGACCAAACTCAGCCAGCAACCCACGTAATTGATTAGTTTGGCCAGTTTTCATTGAAACTAACCTTTCTCTAGCTTTGTGAACAGAAAGGATTGATTGCTGTTCAATCGATTTTATAGGTACGAAACGCATGTTAGGGCGAGTTACCGCTTCACAGATTGCTTCA
>NZ_JBFRSD010000566.1:0-479 GCF_041473395.1 Vibrio sp. 10N.222.55.C6 | reverse complement strand
AACACGAACAACCCCACACTTAGCCCTCGCATAAAGTGTGTAAGTTGTTCGAGTCTCGCTGGGTAGGTACTAAAAACTACTGGTTGCACCATGACGTGTGGTCAAATATGTTGACACAACCTTTTGCAATGCTAGCAAAGCAAAATAGCTACTCCCTCAAACTGGCGAAGACTATAAACGCATAGAGCTAGAAAAGCAATTTGCAGTACGTAGACTAATCCGTAATTTACTAATTTAGCAAAGCCACTGACTCACTTTTGTCCAAAAGCTTGCTAGAGATCGATCAAACTCTATGTGATCACTAAGCGATTCTGTCGTTAGCCTTTTAACAATACGAGAATGTAGTGTAACTTTCTTACATGCTGAAGAGATCAATATTGCCTTTCACCCAAATGTGACACCTTTTGGTGCTAGTATTTGACATCATCTGGTTTTCTTACACAATAAGTTATTGATTTATTTATGGGCTGTTGGACATG
>NZ_JBFRSD010000565.1:0-646 GCF_041473395.1 Vibrio sp. 10N.222.55.C6 | reverse complement strand
GGACGAAGAATGTTCGTAAAAATCGCAGAGACGAGCTAGGGGCAACGACCAACATTCTCAGTGAGTCAGATAGTCAAGATGTTAGCGGTAACTCCCAAACGCCACTTCCTGCTAGTAGGAAAGTCCATGTGTTGCCTAGAGGAAGAAAGCGTCAAACGGGTGAGGATAAAGAATGAGAATCGAAAAAGCAGCCTACCAAAATGCAATTTTGCCTGAGCATCAAGGTAATCCGTTAATCGAAGCCTTACCGCCAAAGAAAGGTTGGGAAGAGTTGATGATCGCATTTAGTCACTATCCTGATTATGCAGAGCATATTTGTCAGCATCCAGATCCGCTTGTTCGAGAGGAATACCTTAGTCGAATAAAAGAGCTGCGCCAGCCATTACATGACTACTATGAGTGCTTCAGAGCGGTTGAGCGGGCAATTAAAAATGGTTATTCATCGAAGAGTCCTTTTAGTCCGACAACCGCTCAATATCTTCACTATTTAGTCGATGAGCGTCCTGATATTGAGCCTAGAACGGGTTTTTTCCAACCAAGAGGCGATGGATTAACTCTTATCGGAGAAAGTGGAGTGGGTAAAACAAGTATGCTTGAACAGATACTCAACTACTTTCCTAATGTTATTGAGCATGAATCATATAAC